>NZ_JAEKEC010000001.1:4452500-4752500 GCF_016651305.1 Pseudomonas sp. TH06
GGTGGTAGGCTGGAATCTTAGGTAAATCCGGGATTCTAAGGCCGAGAGCTGATGACGAGTTATCTTTTAGATGACGAAGTGGTTGATGCCATGCTTCCAAGAAAAGCTTCTAAGCTTCAGGTAACCAGGAACCGTACCCCAAACCGACACAGGTGGTTGGGTAGAGAATACCAAGGCGCTTGAGAGAACTCGGGTGAAGGAACTAGGCAAAATGGCACCGTAACTTCGGGAGAAGGTGCGCCGGTGAGGGTGAAGGACTTGCTCCGTAAGCTCATGCCGGTCGAAGATACCAGGCCGCTGCGACTGTTTATTAAAAACACAGCACTCTGCAAACACGAAAGTGGACGTATAGGGTGTGACGCCTGCCCGGTGCCGGAAGGTTAATTGATGGGGTTAGCTAACGCGAAGCTCTTGATCGAAGCCCCGGTAAACGGCGGCCGTAACTATAACGGTCCTAAGGTAGCGAAATTCCTTGTCGGGTAAGTTCCGACCTGCACGAATGGCGTAACGATGGCGGCGCTGTCTCCACCCGAGACTCAGTGAAATTGAAATCGCTGTGAAGATGCAGTGTATCCGCGGCTAGACGGAAAGACCCCGTGAACCTTTACTATAGCTTTGCACTGGACTTTGAATTTGCTTGTGTAGGATAGGTGGGAGGCTTTGAAGCGTGGACGCCAGTTCGCGTGGAGCCATCCTTGAAATACCACCCTGGCAACTTTGAGGTTCTAACTCAGGTCCGTTATCCGGATCGAGGACAGTGTATGGTGGGTAGTTTGACTGGGGCGGTCTCCTCCTAAAGAGTAACGGAGGAGTACGAAGGTGCGCTCAGACCGGTCGGAAATCGGTCGTAGAGTATAAAGGCAAAAGCGCGCTTGACTGCGAGACAGACACGTCGAGCAGGTACGAAAGTAGGTCTTAGTGATCCGGTGGTTCTGTATGGAAGGGCCATCGCTCAACGGATAAAAGGTACTCCGGGGATAACAGGCTGATACCGCCCAAGAGTTCATATCGACGGCGGTGTTTGGCACCTCGATGTCGGCTCATCACATCCTGGGGCTGAAGCCGGTCCCAAGGGTATGGCTGTTCGCCATTTAAAGTGGTACGCGAGCTGGGTTTAGAACGTCGTGAGACAGTTCGGTCCCTATCTGCCGTGGACGTTTGAGATTTGAGAGGGGCTGCTCCTAGTACGAGAGGACCGGAGTGGACGAACCTCTGGTGTTCCGGTTGTCACGCCAGTGGCATTGCCGGGTAGCTATGTTCGGGAAAGATAACCGCTGAAAGCATCTAAGCGGGAAACTTGCCTCAAGATGAGATCTCACTGGAACCTTGAGTTCCCTGAAGGGCCGTCGAAGACTACGACGTTGATAGGTTGGGTGTGTAAGCGCTGTGAGGCGTTGAGCTAACCAATACTAATTGCCCGTGAGGCTTGACCATATAACACCCAAGCAATTTGACTACTCGAAAGAGCATCAGATTGCGGTGTGTGAAGACGAAACGAACCGAAAGTTCGATGTTCACAAACACCGAAAGCTGTCACATACCCAATTTGCTGAAGCGAGGCCATCTGGTCACGAGTCAGTACCCGAATTTCTTGACGACCATAGAGCGTTGGAACCACCTGATCCCATCCCGAACTCAGCAGTGAAACGATGCATCGCCGATGGTAGTGTGGGGTTTCCCCATGTGAGAGTAGGTCATCGTCAAGATTAAATTCCGAAACCCCAATTGCGAAAGCAGTTGGGGTTTTGTTTTGCCCGCAGGAAAGTTTTTTTGCGAAAAAAGGGCCGATTGGATCGGCCCTTTTTTCAAGCATCTAAACAAACGCCTGACCGGCAAAGCCTCGAGGCAAGCGCTGAAGTCCTGCCATTGCGCTCAATCGCTCGATCCATTCATTCCGCCAGTTCGCTGGGCCGTGAGAGGCTTTTGCTTGCCGTGCGATGCGTCGAGCCGTATTGCGTTGATCTTTTCTTGCCAGTTTGAAGGCATCGGTATTACGGCAACTGCGGCACTTCACACGATTGAATTCTTTGCTTGATGTGAGTTGTTTGCCTTTGTGGCCGCAGGCCAGATGCCCGTCGACGTTGAAATGGGTAACCATGAACTATCTCCTTCGCGACATGTAAAGGTTTGACAACTCGCATACAGCGGCGTTCTGTGACTGTGCGGCAGGCAAAAAAACACCCGCATGCGGGCGGGTGTGAGAGGTACTTCCAGAGGAGTGAGTCCACTGTAAGGACACGGATGTGATGGCTATGTGAAAAGAAATCCGTCACTGCAGCGAGAGTAAAAATACCGGACAGCCAATAGCGCGGTGACGCTTGTGCCACCGCTTATGAGGCCCAGGGCCCGCGTTATCTGAATCGAGGCAGTGGCCGATCGACAGGTTTGAGCGCCGACAGCGTGTTGCGAATCAGCGGGGCATCCTTCTCGATGTCATTCAGGCGATCACGGATGCGCAGGGCGGTCGGGTGTCCGCCTTGGTGGTCGACCCAGTCGGCGATCTCTTTGCAGGCCGCCGCGAGTCGCGCCTGTCGGGCGTCGAGCAGGGTGAGGAGGGTGGTGATGGACTCTTTTTCGGACATGGAACACCTCCGTTCAATGAAACCGCTGAGCGGCAGCAAAAAGCCCGCGAGCTGCGAGCCTTCTGCCGTTGGGGCGCTGCTCCTTCAGCTGGTTTCAGTATAGACCCGCTTGTGTTCGGCATCAGACGGAAGACTCGCGGGCCGGTATGGGTGAACTGACTGCGTTGAGACGATTGCATTCGCGTCGTGCATCATCTTCGGCATCGTAGCCATCACCGATGAAACCATTTGTGCGTGTATCGCAAATGCGGAACCAACCAATGGCTTCGGCGGGATCATGCTGGCTGTCCCCGGCGCGTCGACCGTGAATGATGATCTTGTTGCAACGCTTCACGACGAAAATGTCTTCCATGGCGTCACCGCAACTGATTCGTGTCACATCAACTATAGAAGCCCTCTGCAATCGTGCAAAAAATAGACAGGTCAACTCGTCGGTTGCAAATGCCAGCCTTCGGCGTGCCAATGCAAATCATGGGTCGGGTTTAACGCGCGTAGAAACGCCTGGTCGTGGGAAACTGCGACTATTGCTCCGGGAAATGTCTGTAAGGCCTGCTCAAAGGCTTCTACCGATGCCAAGTCAAGATGATTGGTCGGCTCATCAAGCAGCAACAATTGCGCGGGCACCTGACGCCACAGCGCCAGGGCAAGAGCGGCTTTCAAGCGCTCACCGCCACTGAGCGAGGCACAGGGCAGGGTGACACGCTGCGCGTTCAGTTGCAGGTGTGCGAGGTAACTGCGCAAGGTGCCTTCATCCAACGGCGTTTGCTGCGCCTGTAGTTGTTCAACGATGGATGTCCGATCATCCAGTAGCGTCAGTTGCTGATCGAGAAAGGCAAACGGTACATGGGTAGAGCACTCACCGGACACCGGCTTCACTGTACCGGCGATCATGTTCAGCAGGGTTGATTTGCCGCAACCATTGGGGCCGCTGACGGCAATGCGCATCGGCCCGTGTATCGCGAGGTTCAGCCGGGTCGAGGGCGCTTCGAGCGGTAGCCACGGCAGGCAGGCATCAAGCAGCGTGCAGACTTGTCGGGTACTCGGCACAACGCTGCCCGGCAGGTTGATCAATACCTCGCTGTCTGGCACAACCTGCGCATAGGCGTCACGCACACGGCTGTCCAGATCGGTTTTACGTGCCTGGTGGCCGAGGCGAACATGTCCCATGATTTCCTTCGCGGCGGCTTTCATCGCCGCCCGCTCGAAGCCGGAAACGTTAGCGGTTTGCGCATTGCGTCGGCTGCCGGCGGCATGGCGCTGGATCGTATCGTGCTCGCGTTGCAGTCGTGAACGTTCGCGTTGGCGTTCGATTCGGGCTTGATCAAGTTGTGCCTGCGCCGCTGCCTCGTGGATTCGGCGCTGTTGCGTGAAGGCTGGATAGCTCCCGGTGAAAACGGTCGCGCCTAATGGTGTGAGCTCGACGATTCGCTGCATTCGTTCCAGCAACTGCCGATCATGGCTGACGACTATCAACCCTCCGCGCCATGCCTCAAGTGTTTTTATCAGCCATTGCCGGCCGGCGCTGTCGAGATGATTGGTCGGCTCATCCAGCACCAGTAACTGCGCTTGACTCAACAGCGCGCCAATCAGGGCGATCCTGGCTTGCTGGCCACCGCTGAGCGCCTTGGTCAGATCGCCGGCTGCGATGTGGGGCAACCCGGCGCCATCCAGTAACTGCCGCAAGCGATCCGGTAAATCCCAGCGCTCACCAATAAGGTCAAAATCATCGGCACTGGCGCAGCCGAGATTGAGTCGTTCCAGCGCCGCCAGTATCGGCGCCGCGCCTGTAGCCTCTGCCACCGTTTGTCCGGGTGTGGGAACGAAGCTTTGTGAAACGTAGTTCACCGAAACCGAACTCACCACGCTGCCGGCGGTAGGCTGCAAGTGTCCGGCAATCAGCCGTGCAAGCACGCTCTTACCAATGCCATTGCGACCGACGATAGCGGTTGGCAGGTAATCGAAGTTCAGATTCAGTGCATTGAAAATCGTCTCGCCGTTGGCGAATTGAAAACCCGTTTGATTCAGGGAGACGAGTGCAGGCGTACGCGAGACGTGAGTCATCGGCACCTCCAGAAAAATGTCGTGAAAACTGACAAGCGCCACTGAGCGACCTGTCGCGATTACATTTTCAGAGAGCCGGATTGTTCACTTCTGCGATCATCCTGAGGAGGGGAAGGTGGCTAGCCTAGAGGACGACGCGCAGTTGATCAAGTCGCGTCGGCCATTTCACTCATCCGTTCGAGAAACATTGCCAGCGCCACTTCTTCGGCGCGCAGGCCTTTGCGCACGCGGGGGCGCGGTAATTCGGCGAGGGCGCCGAGCATGAATTTTTCCACCACGGCCGGGTGGATGTAGCACTTGCGGCATACCGCCGGAGTATTGCCCAGCTGTTTGGCGACGCCTTTGACCATCTCCACGACATGCCGTTTGGCTTCGGTTTCGGACTCATGTTTGAGTTCGCGCAAAACCGCCAATGCCAGGGCGCTTCCGGCCCAGGTGCGATAGTCCTTGGCGGTAAAGTCGGCGCCGGTCAGGGTTTGCAGGTAGGTGTTGACGTCGGAAGAGCTGACGGTATGCCGTTCGCCATGTTCATCCAGATACTGAAACAGATTCTGTCCGGGAATCTCCAGGCAGCGCTTGATAATGCGTGCCAGGCGTCGATCCTTCACCGTGATCTGGTGTTCGATGCCACTCTTGCCGCGGAACTGGAACAGAATCGCGCTGCCGTTGACCTCGACATGCCGACTGCGCAGGGTGGTCAGTCCATAAGAACGGTTGTCCCGCGCATACTGCGTGTTGCCGACCCGGATCAGAGTGGCGTCGAGCAGGGTGATCACCGTGGCCATGACTTTGTCACGACTGAAACCGGGTGCTGCCAACAGCGCTTCCAATTGCTTGCGCAGCTTCGGTAACGCCAGGCCGAACTCACGAAGCCGCGAGTATTTGTCGGCATCGCGCACTTCGCGCCAGCGTGTGTGATAGCGGTATTGTTTGCGACCGCGAGCATCGCGTCCGGTGGCTTGCAGATGTCCGCGTGGGTCGGGGCATATCCACACATCGGTATAGGCAGGTGGCACCGCGAGGGCGTTGATGCGTTTTATTTCGTCCGCATCGGTAATGCGCTGACCCGACGGCTCGAAATAGTTGAATTTGCCGCGTAGCTTTTTGCGGGTGATACCGGGCTGCGCGTCATCGACGTAATGCAGGTCGGATGGCAGGGCGTCGGTCAGCTCGGTGTCGGGCATGGCAGCTTCCTTGGATGGCGGCGGTCTGTAAAACGATTGACCGCATACCTACGCCGTCGTGCCGAATTATTTAGGCGAGTACCGCGACTGCCTTGATCTGTGCCCAGAGTTGCTGGCCCGGATGCACGCCCAGTTGATCGCGTGAGAACCGTGTGATGCGCGCCAACAACGGCGTGCCGCCAGCGTCGAGACGGATCAGCACATGGGCGGCATTGTCTGCCGCCTGCTCGCTGACCACCGTGACCGGCAAACGATTGAGGATGCTGCTCAACTCGCTGTTTTGCAGGGTCAGGCTGATGTCCCGCGCATGTACCTTGCAACGCAAGGCCTGGCCGACCGACATCGGTTCGTGGGTCACGCGAATGTTCATTTCAGTGGCCGGCAGTTGCAGACTCAACAACTGATAATCGGCATCGTAGGCGCTGACCTGGCCCTCGATGATCACCCCGGCGTCATCGCCCATCGCCATGGGCAGATCGAGCCGGGCGAGGGTTTCGCCGATCGGGCCGCTGGCCAAGGCCTTGCCGTCGCTCAGCAACACCAGATGATCGGCGAGACGGGCAACTTCGTCTTGCGCGTGGCTGACGTACAACACCGGAATATCCAGTTCGTCATGCAGACGCTGCAGATACGGCAGAATCTCGTTTTTGCGCTGACTGTCGAGCGCCGCAAGCGGCTCGTCCATCAGTAGCAATTTCGGGCTGGTCAGCAGTGCCCGGGCGATGCCGACACGCTGACGCTCGCCGCCGGAGAGATGTTGCGGATGACGTTCCAGCAAATGTCCGATGCCCAACAGTTCGGTGGCTTGCGCCAAGTCAACCCGACGCTGGGATTTGGCGATGCGTTTGAGGCCGAACTGCAGATTGGCGATGACCGACAAATGTGCAAACAAGCTGGCTTCTTGAAACACGTAACCCAGTGCGCGTTTGTGCGGCGGGACAAAAATGCCGTTGTCGCTGTCTTGCCAGACTTCATCGTTGATCCGGACAAAGCCATGCTCGGCACGTTCAAGTCCGGCAATGCAGCGCAAGCAAGTGGTTTTTCCAGAGCCGGAGTGGCCGAACAGCGCGGTGACACCACGCCCCGGCAAATGCAGGTCGACATCCAGGCTGAAGCCTGAGTAAGCAAGTTGCAGACGTGCATCGATCATCAATCAGCTCCAGCCCGCGCGGGTCTTGCGGCTGGAGTACAGCGCCAGCAACACCAGAAACGAAAACACCAGCATCGCGCCAGCCAGCCAGTGGGCCTGGGCGTATTCCATCGCTTCTACATGGTCGTAGATTTGTACAGAGACCACGCGGGTCTTGTCGGGAATGTTGCCGCCGATCATCAGCACCACGCCGAACTCACCGACGGTGTGCGCGAAGCCGAGAATGGCCGCAGTGACAAACCCGGGGCGAGCCAGCGGCAGAATCACGCTGAAAAAGGTGTCCCACGGATTGGCGCGCAAGGTCGCGGCCACCTCCAGCGGGCGGGTACCGATCGCCGAGAACGCGTTTTGCAACGGTTGCACCACGAACGGCATGGAATAGATCACCGAACCGATCACCAGTCCGGTGAAACTGAACGTCAGGGTGCCAAGGCCCAGCCACTGAGTGAACTGGCCGAGGAACCCGTGCGGCCCCATCATCAGCAATAGGTAAAAGCCGATGACGGTCGGTGGCAGCACAAGGGGCAGGGCGACGATGGCCCCGATCGGACCGCGCAACCATGAGCGGGTGCGCGACAGCCACAGGGCAATCGGAGTGCCGACAACCAACAGAATCGCAGTGGTCAGGGACGCCAGTTTCAGGGTCAGCCAGATCGCCGCGAAATCGGCACTCGTCAGCGACATTTAGAGTTGGTAACCGTAAGACTTGATCACCGCAGCGGCTTTCGGGCCCTTGAGGTATTCAACCAGTGCCTTGGCGGCAGCGTTGTCCTTGCCTTTGTTGAGGATGACCGCGTCCTGTTTGATCGGGTCATGCATGCTGGCCGGCACGATCCACGCCGAACCGCTGGTGACTTTGCCGTCCTTGTAGATCTGCGACAGCGCCACGAAGCCCAGCTCGGCGTTACCAGTGGAGACGAACTGGTAGGCCTGAGTGATGTTCTGGCCTTCAACGATCTTGGCTTTGGTCGCTTCAGTCAGTTTCAGTTTTTCCAGCACTTGCGTGGCGGCCAGGCCATAAGGCGCGGCTTTCGGGTTGGCGATGGACAGGTGTTGGTATTCGTTTTTCTTCAGAACCTCACCCTTGGCATCGACGTAACCGTCCTTGGCCGACCACAGCGCCAGGGTGCCGATGGCGTAAGTGAAGCGCGAGCCCTTGACGGTATCGCCTTCTTTTTCGAGCTTTTCCGGGGTGGTGTCGTCAGCCGAAAGGAACACTTCGAACGGCGCGCCGTTCTTGATCTGGGTGTAGAACTGGCCTGTGGCGCCGTAGGCTGCGACCAGTTTATGACCGGTGTCTTTCTCGAAGTCGGCGGCGATGGCCTGGATCGGTGCGGTGAAGTTAGCGGCAACAGCCACCTGCACTTCATCTGCCTGGGCAGCGCCGATGGCGAACACGGCAAGCAAAGAGGCCAGGCAGGTAGGGGCAAAACGTGAGGCACGAATGGTCATGTAACAGCTCCGTTGTTGGCAGGTGCAGGCGGCAGTTATTGTTGGAGGTGGACTGCCTATGCGAGGGGTGAAATCGCTATATAGCGAAATATATAGCGAAATGCCGGCAAACAGGAAGCGCTGTTAATAAATGGGGTGAGGCATTTTGGCCTCACCCTGTCTGATTTCAACGGTGTGTCAGCTTCGCTAGTGCATCCTCTGCCAACTGCCGAGTCAGTTTGGCGCTGCTCAAATCCCGGCCCAAGGTGAAAGCCTGGCCGGCCCAGAGGTTGGCGAATTGTGCATCATCTTTCGCTCGCAGCGGCATCAGGGCACCACCGGCCAAAGGAAATGCCGGCGCTTTCGGTGAGATCGGGCCGAGTTCGCGCATCACGCGGTTGAGAATACCCCGCGCTGGACGTCCGGTGAAAATGTTGGTGACGGCTGTTTCGCTTTCTTTGGCCGTGCGCAGAGCCTTGTGATGCGAGGCGCTGATTTTCGCCTCCGGGGTGAACAGATATGCGGTGCCCACCTGTGCCGCCGAGGCACCCAGCATGAATGCCGCGGCTACGCCTCGAGCATCGGCAATCGCCCCGGCGGCAATCACCGGTACTTTGACCGCGTCGACGATCTGCGGCACCAGTGCAAACGTACCGACCTGGCTGCTCAAATCATCGCTGAGAAACATCCCGCGATGGCCGCCAGCCTCATAGCCCATGGCGATAATCGCGTCGCAGCCGTTTTGTTCCAGCCAGATCGCCTCATCGACGGTGGTAGCGGATGAGAGGATTTTCGCGCCGGTTGCCTTGACGCGATCAAGCAGGGATTTTTCCGGCAGGCCAAAATGGAAACTCACGACTTCAGGTCGAAACTCTTCAAGTAATTCGCAGGCGGTCGCATCAAAAGGCGCCCGATTGGAAACCGGAGTCGGTGCATCGAAGTCGACGCCCAGCTCGCGGTAGTACGGCTCCAGCAGATTCTTCCACTCAATCGCGCGCTGCTCATCGGCGGCGGGTGGCTGATGGCAGAAGAAGTTCACGTTGAATGGTTTGTCGGTGTTGGCGCGAATCGTCTTCAGTTCTTCGCGAAGTTGCTCAATGCTCAGCATCGCCGCCGGCATTGACCCCAGGCCTCCGGCGTTGCACACCGCGATCACCATGGATGAATTGGTGGCACCGGCCATCGGGCCCTGAATGATCGGCAGTTCAATACCGAGCAGATCGAGAATACGGGTATCTGGCCATTGGCTCATTGAAGCGGTACTCCGAACGATGAAACGGGGCAGGGAGGCAGAGCCGGTTGTTTAACAGCAAAACCCGACTCAGGGCCACTCTGAAATTCAGAACACCGTGCGTCGCAGACTGTCAGCGTCGATGGAGTCCGCCTCCGCCGCCACCAAAGGAATGGTTCATGAATTGCGAAGAGTTGTGAAAGTTGTTGGTGCGCTGGTTGCCGAAATTGCGAGCCGCAGACTCTCGATTGAGGTTCTGCAGTTGCGCGTTGTTATTGACCGGCGCATTGCGCGTACCACCGGCGCCGACCATCGATTGCCAGCCGTTGTCGGTCTTCTTGTAGACGTTGCCATCGTGTCCGGCGTAAACGTTGTCGCCGACATGTGCGGCGCCGCCATTGCGTCCACGAACCCCGCCATATTGGGTGGTGTTGCCGGTATTGGGGTTGTACACGGCACCGCGATTGGCGGTGACTTGCGTGCCGTTGCGCACATTGCCTGCCGTGACTTTCTGGCCCGCGATCGCTCCGCCATTCGGACCGACCGCCGCGCCACTGCGCCCCGCGGCATAGTTGCCGGTGTAGACGTTTTGTACCGCTCCTCGTTGGCCAGCTGCCGCCACACCCGTACGCGAGTTATAGGAAGCACCGACCTGGCCCGCCCAACGATTGCCGGTCCAGGCGTTGTAACCGGCGCCATATCGGCTGACTGTCGCCCGATCACCCCACTGGTGATAGATGTTTCCCGTCGTGCCGGCCCAACCACCCGGGCCCCACGCCACGGCACCGCCGCGATAGCCGTAAGCGGCACCGCCCCAGGCCAGAGGCGCCGGGTACAAGTGCGGACCCCAGGCGTATCCCCAGCCATAATTGCCCCACCACGGATACGCCCCCAGCCCCAACCCATGGCGACGGTACTGCCGCCCCAGCTCCAGCCAAAACCGAAACCGAAGGTCCAACCGGTCCAGGGCGTATAGCGGATGGCGACGCCAAAGCCATAGGTCACCGGTGGCCCGTACCAGACACTGCCGACCCACGGCGTATACGGATAACCGGTGCCGTACACCACAACGCCGGTGACGGGATCCAGATTCGAGCCCTGATAACCCGGGGTGTAGCCGACGACTACGGTATCGCCGCTGGCCTCGTAGACTTTGACGTAAGTGAGGTAATGCATGGGCGAACTCGGTGGGATCGAATAGATCACCGCCGGCACGGAGCTCGCCACGACCCACGGGCCATTGACGCTAGTGGCGGTAAACCAGATGCCGTTTTCCACTGCATACCAACTGTTGTTGTCGACCCGGATGATCGGCGTTGCACTATTGACCACGTATTGCAGCGGCGTGGTGTTGATGGCCTTGAGTTGCGGCTCGCCATCGAACTGCGGCGCGGTCATTTTTACTGCGCTTTTCTTGATTGCCGAGGTCTGCGGGATGGTCGCGGCAATCGCCGCCTCTTTGGCTTGCGGAGTGCCGGCGACCGAGGCCTTGACGTTCTCTTTCGGGCTGTCGTCGGGGATGTTGGCGAAGTCGGCCGGCAGTTTGTCCGCCGGGGTAAACGTCCACGGGCCGCTCATGTCGCTGGCGCGGAACCAGCGACCGGAGATCAGCACATAACTGTTCTGGTCACCGATTTCCTTGAAGATATGCCCGGTGGTATTGCTCACGTACAACAGGCTGGTGCCTTGAATCGGTGACCACTGTGCGGCGCCGTCGGTCACCAGCAGTTCGGTCGGTGTGGTGGCGATGAAAATCTTCGGCTGTGGTGGTTTGGCCAGGCTGGGGATTTTGTCTTTCGGATCACTTTGCCCGGTCAACAGATCCACCTGCCGGCTCTTGATCGCAGCCTGTTTGGCTTTCTCCAGATCGGCGGGCGGCGAGGGCAGGCGCGCGTAATCGCCGTTCAACTGGTCGGCGACCATCCAGCCGTCAAACACATGCAGGTAATGTTTGCCCTGGGCATCCTTGAGCAGCAAGGGACGGGTATTGATGACGCGTTGCAATGCGGTGCCTTCCACCGGCCGGTAAGCCGCATCGCCATCGATATAAACCAGCAGCGCCGGAACATCGGAGCTGATGATCGCCGGCGGGGTGTTTTCCAGCGGTGCGCTGTCGGCTTTCTGTTCAGCCGACAACACGCCGACGGCGGCTTCCAGTTGATCCAGTGAAATGGTTTTCTTGCGATTGGCCGCATCTTTTTGCAGCGCCGCAACCCAGGTGTCAGCCTGGCTGGCGTCAGCCGGGAAATCGGCCTTGATGATTTTGTATTGGTCGAGTGCGACCCACCGTGTGGCCTTGTCGACCAGAGTATGGGCGCTGAACTGGACAATGCCGTAGGTGGACTTGCCATCGGCGCCTGTGGCTTCGACGGCGGCGCGGGCATTGAGGGTGTAACCATCCCAATTATCGAGTTGCGGCTGGTACACCGTCAGTTTGGCCTTGCCGCTGGTGATGACTTGCGGCCATGTCGGCTCGCTCGGGGCTGCGTCAGTGGTCGTGGCAGCCGGTGCCGCCGAGGCATTGCCCAAGGTCAAAAGGCACAGCATCAGCATCACTAATAGCGAGCGCGGGTAAGACATTGTCAGCTCCATCGACAGACCGGTTTTTGAAAGAAAAACAGCAAAAGCAGCATCGTCGAAAAAGCATAGTCGTCAGTTCCGGAAACACTCGGCAAATTCAGGGATTGGCGGAAAGTCGAGTGTGGCAATGTGTTGCGATGTGATATTTGAATGGCATGCCCCCAGAAATCCATCCATGAGAGCCCATCATGTTCAACGGTATTTTGATCAATAAAGACGACAGCGGTTATCACGCCTCCTTGCAACAGATCAACGAAGAACAGTTGCCGGAAGGCGATGTGACGGTGCGCGTCGCGTACAGCACGCTGAATTTCAAGGACGGCTTGGCGATTACCGGAAGCAGCCCGGTAGTGCGCAAGTTTCCGATGGTGCCGGGGATCGATCTGGCAGGCACCGTCGAAGTCAGTTCGCACCCGGACTACAAAGCGGGCGACCAAGTTCTGCTCAACGGCTGGGGTGTCGGCGAAAATCACTGGGGCGGCCTGGCACAGAAGGCGCGACTCAATGGTGACTGGCTGATTCCGCTGCCCAAGGCTTTCACCCCGGCGCAAGCCATGGCCATTGGCACGGCGGGGTACACCGCAATGTTGTGCATTCTGGCGCTGGAGCGTAATGGCGTGACGCCGGAGCAGGGCGAGGTGCTGGTGACCGGCGCGAATGGCGGCGTTGGCAGCTTCGCCATCGCCCTGTTGAGCAAACTCGGCTATCGGGTAGTGGCGTCCACGGGCCGGGTTTCCGAGCATGAGTACCTGAAGCAATTGGGCGCCAGTGAAATCATTGATCGCGCGACCCTGTCCGAGCCAGGCAAGCCTTTGGCCAAGGAGCGCTGGGCGGCGGTGATTGATTCGGTCGGCAGCCACACGCTGGCCAACGCCTGCGCCAGCACCCGTTCAGAAGGCACCGTTGCGGCGTGCGGTCTGGCGCAAGGCATGGATTTCCCGGCATCAGTGGCGCCGTTTATTCTGCGTGGCGTGACGCTCGCCGGAATCAACAGCGTGACCCAGCCCAAAGCTCGTCGACTGGAGGCGTGGGATCGGTTGTCCAAAGACCTGGATTTCGGTTTGCTGTCCGTGATCAGTCACGAAATTGCCTTGAGCGAAGCCATTGAGGCGGCACCGAAATTGCTCGCAGGACAGTTGCGCGGCAGGGTTGTCGTCGATGTCAATCGCTGACAAAGTAGGCGCCATCGCGGCTCTGCGGGGCCGCACTTCTAATCAAGGGAGTGGCACTTTCGATGGATTTGAAACGGCAACAGATTGAATCGTTCACGGTTTCAGGCGTTCAAGTACGCACGACCAACGCAGCAGAACACAAACCCGATACAGCGAAAATCGGCCCGATGTGGGGCGACTTTTTCTGTAAAGGTCTGGCCGAAAAGATTACCGGCAAACAATCCGGTTCGCCGGTTTATGGCGTGTACTCGGCTTACGAGTCGGATGCTTCGGGGCAGTTCGATGTCACGGCCGGCGTCGCGGTCAATAAGCTGGCCGAGGGCTTTGAGTCGATAGTCATCGAAGCGGGCGACTATCTGGTCTTCGAAGCGCAAGGTCCAATGCCTGAGGCAGTGATCTCGACATGGGGCAAAGTCTGGAGCTTCTTCGAAGCCAATCCGCAGATCCAGCGTCGATTCGCCACTGACTTCGAGGCCTACACCGGCCCCGAAGCAGTGTCGATCTACATCGGCGTGCGCTAAGGCTGTGTTTCGCGTTCGAGCAATTGCCGTTTACGCTCGACGCCCCACCGATACCCGGAAAGATTGCCATCGCTGCGAACCACGCGGTGGCAAGGGATCGCCACGGCCAAGCGGTTGGCGCCGCAGGCCTGAGCCACGGCGCGCATGGACGTCGGTGCGCCGATGCGCTGGGCAATCTCGGCGTAGCTGGCGGTGCTGCCAGCCGGAATTTCCCGCAGCGCCTGCCACACGCGCTCCTGAAACGCGGTGCCACGCACGTCCAGCGGCAGGTCCAGGCCAATGGCCGGGGTCTCGATAAACCCCACGACTTTGGCGATCAACTGTTCAAACCCGGCATCGGCACCTATCAGATTGGCTTTGCGGAATTGATCCTGCAGGTCGCACACCAATTGGTGAGGATCGTCGCCCAACAGGATCGCGCAAACCCCACGGTCGCTTTGTGCCACCAGAATGGCCCCGAGCGAGCATTGTCCAACGGCGAACCGAATGTCGTTGTTCTGCCCGGCTGCTCGGTAATCGCCGGGTTTCATGCCCAGCAACTGATCGGCAGCTTCATAGAACCGGCTGTTGGAGTTGAAGCCGGCGTCGTACAGCGCATCGGTCACTGAACCACCGTCCGCCAGACGTTCACGCACTTTGCGTGAGCGATGAGCTGCTGCGTAGCCTTTTGGCGTCAGCCCCGTCGCGGCTTTGAACACCCGGTGAAAATGAAACGGGCTCAGACCTGCTGTTTCTGCCAATACATTGAGTGCGGGCAAGGTTTCGGCGGATTCGATCTGGCGACAGGCTGTCGCCACAGTGGCGGCGTGCTGCGCCGCGACATCAGTTTGATCCTTGCTGGCCCGTTTACTCGGGCGATACCCGGCGGCTTCGGCCTCGAGGGCGGTGTCGAAAAACTCCACATTCTGTGGTTTCGGCAAACGCGCAAGGCTGCTCGGACGGCAGTAGATGCCGGTGGTTTTAACCGCGTAGACAAATTGCCCATCCGCCCGAGGGTCGCGTGCAACCACGGCGGCCCAGCGTGGATCGTCTTCGGTGTTGAGAGTGATCGACAGCGTTTTCATGAGAGTTAATCCGTTGACCTGTTTGAGTCAGGTTAATCCGCACTGTCGGACATAAAACTCCGGGTCTTGCGGTCAAACTTTCCAGGTTCATCCAGCGACACGAAACGTCAGATTGATCCGTTGTTCGCCGAGGCGCGGGTGCCGGCCCTGGCGGATCGGCAACACGCCATGAAAGCGCAAACGATCAACGCCGCCCCAGATCACCATATCGCCATGCAGCAACGGGATCCGCCGGGTCTTGTCGCTCCGGGTGAAACCGCCGAAGAGGAACATGGCCGGCAAGCCCAGCGACAGCGAAACGATCGGCGCTGCGTAGGCATTTTCGTCTTTGTCCTGATGCAAAGACATCTTGGCGCCGGGGACATAGCGGTTGATCAGGCAGGAATCGGCTCTGAAATCAGCAAACCCGGCGTCCTGCGCTGCCGAGTGCGCCAAATCGGCAAACACCTTCGGCATGTGCGGCCAGGGCTGTCCGTTGAGCGGATCGACGCGGGAGTAACGATAGCCGGTGCGATCAGTGATCCAGCCCAGATCCCCACAACTGCTGGTGCCCACGGACATACTGAATCCGCCCGGTGTGACCATGTGCCGGAGCGGGGCTGCGATCAGGATGGCGTCCAGCGCTGGCAGCAGTTGATCAATCATCGGCAGGGCAAATCCGCGCAGCACCCACGATTGTTCGCCAATCTGTTCGGCGCGGGGCTGCTGTGCGGGTTCGTTGTCGGCGAACAGATCGAAAGTGTGCGGGTACATGGCGGTCATGTGGCGTCGTGGAAGATGATGCCTAGGGTATGCCTTTTTCCACTGTGCAGGCGACTGACGCCGTGACGCATGGTCACCCGGTAGTCGCCACGTCCGCCCTGAATCGGGCGTTGGTTGACGGCAAAGATCACTGCGTCGCCTTTCCTCAGGTCCAGCACTTGTGGCCGGGATTGCATGCGCGGACGTTGCTCGGTCAGCACGAACTCGCCACCGCTAAAGTCTTTCCCCGGCTCTGACAGAAGAATCGCTACTTGCAGCGGAAACACCAGTTCGCCGTACAGATCCTGATGCAGGCAGTTGTAGTCCTGCGCACCGTATTGCAATAGCAGTGGAGTAGGGCGGATCTGGCCGGCGGCATGGCAGCACTGAAGAAATTCTTCATGAGTTGTCGGGAAACGAGTGGCCAGGCGCATCCGTTCGTACCAGCGGTTGGCCACTGTCACCAAGCGCGGATAAAGCGCGGTTCGCAGGCGTTCAACGACGGTGGGGAGGGGATAGCGGAAGTACTTGTATTCCCCGCGACCGAAACCGTGGCGGGCCATGATGACCTGCGAGCGAAACGGTTCGGCCTGCGGATACAGCGCGCTCAGACGATTACAGCTTTCGGCCTGCAGCAGATTGCGAATGATCGCGCAGCCGTCCTGATCCAGCTGTTGTTCCAGGCTCGCCCAATCGAGCGAATCCAGCCGGGAGGGTGACATCGACATGCTGACTCCTTTGACTCAAGGTTGAGGCAGTCAGTCTATGCAGACCCTTGCGGCAGAACACTCCGCCGCTTGCGGTCGAATTCGTGTCGGTGCGTTACAGCGCTTTGCTGACAGCGATATCGCTGATCACGTCGTCGCTCTGGCCGTGAATGGCGTCGAGAGCAGCCTTGGCTTCATCTTCGGTGCCATTTTCCAACTGCGCGAACTCGAAGCGGCGCTCACCGTTGAGTTTGTACTTGATGACGTATTTGGTCGTTTGGGCCACGGTCATGTTTCCTGTCTGTAAAAGGCGGGGCGGCTCAGCTGAGTTTGGTGCTGGAGCGGCGGATGATCTTGATCGAATGCGTCAGCGTCGGTTTGCGCGTTACGCTGATCGCTCGACGGTTGACGGTGTCGATGGTGATGTTCCAGAAACCGGTGCTCGGCGCAGTGATGCGGGCCGGGAACGTGTCGAAAGCGCCGCCGTGGTAGGTGTGACGACCACCATTTTTGAAGCTGCGGAAGTTGGCGTCGTTCATCAGACGGATGTTGCACATTTGCGAGCATTGGATGACGACGATGTCGTCTTCGTTGAGGTGCTCGCGCTGGTGAATGAATTTCATGGGCGCCTCCAGAAGGGCTTTTTCTACAAAATCAAAACGATAGCTTGTAATTGCGCGCAGTTTATCAGCCCGCACGGGTTATTATCTGGCCGTCGGGCGTTGGTTTGACAATTTTGAACAGATATTCGCAATTGGATGCGGGTTAAATGCAGAAGACCCCGGAGAAAAACGGCATTTGTGCTGTCGGACGGTCTTTAACGGAGGTTTTGTATGAAGTGGGGTGTGTGGTGTCTGCCGTTGGTTTTAGCAGTGGGTGGTTGTGCGAGCGTTTCCGAAATCAATGAAACGCTACCCACCATGAGCGTGATCTCTGGCAAGAAGCCCCATGAATACGCGCAATGCCTTTCGGACAAGCTGGCTGACAGCCGCGGTGCCTTGCAAATGCAGCCGCACAAGGACGGGGTTCGCGTGATTGTTCCGGGCAAGCTGTCGTCAGGCCCGGCCGCCGTGTTTGATATCGAAGATCGCTCCGGTGGCAGCGCGATCAAGCTGCATGAGCGCATGTCCAATGTGCCGGTGCGCCCGCGTGATGTGCGTAACGCTGCCAATGCCTGCATTTCCGGCTGATAGACTACAGGTCATCAGCATCGGTGCCGTCACAGCCATGCTGCGACGGCATTTTTATTTCTGGAGTCGCGATGAAGCGAGAGCAAGTACGAGAGCGCCATGTAGAGGGCCTGATCTCTGCCACCCATGTCATCCAGAACCCGGCGAATTCGGGGGAGTGGATCGTGTTTTTCAAGAAAAGCGCCGGGCGCAGTTATTTCCTGGTGGACGATAACGACGAAGTCGAGTCATTCAATCGGCTCGACGATCTGATCGAAGTGATACGCGGGCTAGGGATCAAGTTCGCTGAAATCCACATGTAGCGTCTATTTGCAGACCACCACGACGCTGCGGTTCTTGTAGTTGCCGACATCGACGCCCAGGGTCTTGTCGCTTTCCTTGGAGGCCGGCGTGCCGTCAGTGCCGACGATGCGATAACCGGTGCCGGCGCATGAGGCATCCGCCTTCTCATAACAGGTGGCCCAGGAATTGGCTTCGCCGGAGCAATCGATGGTCAGGCCCTGTTCGCCGTTGTTCAGGGTGGTCGGCTCGGACGTGGCACAGCCGCTCAGTGCCAGTACCGCAATCAGTGGCAAAAATCTGTTCATGTTCATGGTTTGTCGTCTTCAGCGAGGGGGACTAGACGCTCTGACAGCGCCAGTGTGAAAAGGTTATAGCGATTGGCCACTTGTTTGCGCATGAGCACAAAAAAGCCCTGCGCAATGGCAGGGCTTGGGGCATGGGCAGCCGATCAGTCCTGATCTTTGCCACGGCGTTTTGCCGATGCCGGGGTGTCGGTGAACACCGCCGCTACTTCAGTCGCCATCAGCTCGCTGTCGAAAGGCCCTGCGATGTGTTCGCCATTGGTAGTGGTCAGCGTCCACTTGCCGTCCTTCTTGTCGATCACATACCCGTTGACGATTTTAACTGCGGCCATCTATCTATCTCGTTCACTGATTCAAAGGCGCCATGATACCGGCAAATGCTCGCATTGGGGGGCGATGAGCGTATGGTGAACCCGTCAAGCGGCATCTTTGAGCTACGCTGATTTCGCTGTCCACATTCGCCGATGGAACTATCGGCGAGAATATTTCTCTATGTTGGCATCGGTTAGCCAGTGCGGGGCATTGTAAGGTGCACGCCGCCTGATTAGACTGCGCCGAAACTCGTACACACAGCCCTTTCAAGGACTTATATGATCAAGAAATGCTTGTTCCCAGCAGCCGGTTACGGTACTCGCTTCCTGCCAGCGACTAAAGCCATGCCTAAAGAAATGCTGCCGGTGGTAAACAAGCCACTGATCCAGTACGGCGTTGAAGAAGCTCTGGACGCTGGCCTGACTGAAATCTCCATTGTTACCGGTCGTGGCAAACGTGCCCTGGAAGACCACTTCGACATCAGCTACGAGCTGGAAAACCAGATCAAAGGCACCGACAAGGAAAAATACCTGGTTGGCATCCGCAAGCTGTTGGACGAGTGCTCGTTCTCCTACACCCGTCAGACCGAAATGAAAGGTCTGGGCCACGCGATCCTGACCGGTCGCCCGCTGATCGGTGACGAACCGTTCGCCGTGGTGCTGGCGGACGACTTGTGCGTCAACCTCGAAGGCGACGGCGTACTGACCCAGATGGTCAAGCTGTACAAGCAGTTCCGCTGCTCGATCATCGCCATTCAGGAAGTCGATCCACAGGAAACCAGCAAGTACGGCGTCATTGCCGGCGAGATGATCCGCGACGACATCTACCGCGTACACAGCATGGTCGAGAAGCCAAAACCTGAAGACGCACCGTCGAACCTGGCGATCATCGGTCGTTACATCCTGACCCCGGACATTTTCGACCTGATCGAACAGACCGAGCCAGGCAAGGGCGGCGAAATCCAGATCACCGACGCCCTGATGAAGCAAGCCCAGAATGGCTGCGTCATGGCCTACAAGTTCAAAGGCAAGCGTTTCGATTGCGGTGGCGCTGAAGGCTACATCGAAGCGACCAACTTCTGCTTCGAGAACTTCTACAAGACTGGCAAGGCTTACTAAGAGCGCTTGATTGTCTGTAGGCACGTCACACGGTCCGCTCCGTGTGACGCTAAAAACAAACGCCCCGACATGTTCGGGGCGTTTGCGTTTGTGTCGGTTGGCAAAAGAAAAACTCCGAGATGCAATATGAAACAAATGATCGATTGTCAGCAAAGTTTTGCGCTGCTGAACTGATGAGCTCTCGCCATGGATGCGCGCAGGGATAAGTTTTTTGGTTCATTGATGCAATGTCAGTGAAATCACCGTTCGCAATAAGGAGTGTTGCCCGTGGTGCCGAAAGCTGAAACTTCAGGTCGACAGACAGAATCAACACGCTGGCTTGGCCTCGGCGTGTTGATGTTGCCAGTGCTGCTGGTGACCGTTGATAACACCGTACTCGGTTTCGCATTGCCCAAAATCGCTGAAGCCTTGCGCCCGACTGCCAGCCAGCAGTTGTGGATGATCGATGCCTATTCGCTGGTTCTGGCAGGGCTGCTGGTGTCGATGGGTAGCCTGGGTGATCGGGTGGGGCACCGTAAGTTACTGCTTGTCGGGTCGCTCGGGTTTGCGCTGGTCTCGGTGCTGACCGCGTATTCCGAAACGGCCATGCAGCTGATTATCGGGCGGGCTTGTATGGGGATTTTCGGCGCGATGCTGATGCCTTCCACGCTGGCATTGATACGTTCGGTATTTGAGGATCGAGAAGAGCGCAGACTGGCAGTAGCAATCTGGGCAACGACATTGACCGTCGGCTCGGCACTGGGGCCTTTGGTGGGTGGGGTGTTGCTGCAGTTTTTTGATTGGGGCGCGATTTTTCTGTTGGCGGTGCCCGTGCTGATTCCATTGTTGGTGTTGGGGCCGCTGTTACTCCCTGAGTCAGAGCGTGATGTGTCGGGTCCGCTGGACCCTATCAGCATCCTCCAGTCGATGGTCGCACTGGGAGGCATCGTTTACAGCATTAAGCATGGGGCCAGTGACGGGGTTGACGGGACGGTGCTGGCCACCTTTTTGGTCGGTGCAATGGCGGGCTGGATGTTCGTAAGGCGACAGTTGCGTCTTCCTGTGCCCCTGATGGATATGACTCTGTTTCGCAGTGGCACCTTCAGCGGGTCTGTTTTGATCAATCTGATGAGCCTTGCATTCCTCATCGGATTCGTTTTCTTTACGACTCAGTATCTACAGATTGTCCTGCAGATGTCGCCTTTGAGTGCGAGTCTGGCTTTGGTGCCGGGGCAAATTATGGCGATCGTAGTTGGAATGGCGGTGGTGCCGGTCGCGCAGCGTATGCCTGTGCATGTGCTGATACCGGTCCTGATGGCCTTCGCTGGTGCGGCGTTTTTACTGGTGGCCAGCATCGGCAGTAGTCTCGCGGTGTTGGTGGCGGCGTTTGCATTGTTGAATATCGGAGTGGGCGCTATTGCGACGGTGTCTAATGACGTGATTTTGTCGGCCGCGCCTCCGGCAAAGGCAGGTGCAGCTTCCGCCATCAGCGAAACGGCCTATGAAGTGGGCGTGGTGTTGGGGACGACTCTGCTCGGCGGCTTGGTCACGGCCTACTATCGTACTGGCCTGCAGCTTCCAGCGTTTTTGAGTGATATTCAGGCGACGCTGGCAAGTGAAACGTTGTCGGGCGCTCATCATGTGGCGGCCGGTTTGGCGGGTGATCAGGCGCAACAATTAATGCAGCAGGCGGGAAGTGCATTTGAAGGCGGAATCGAATTGGTTTCTTGGGTCGCCTTCAGTCTGGCGCTTATGGCGATTCTGATTGCTTGGCGTACGTTGCGGTTGCCAAAAGTTGAATCGGCAGAATGTCATTGATCAAAAGCTGAAGGTAAAACTCCACGGTGTTGCTGATCTACATGCTGTAGAGACTTGCTCAATAACCGTCTGCGGGTATGCTGATCGCCTGCCGAGGAGATAGAAATGGCCTACGATTTTGACCTTTATGTGATTGGTGCCGGTTCCGGCGGTGTGCGGGCTGCGCGGTTTGCGGCCGGTTTTGGCGCGAAAGTGGCGGTGGCCGAGAGCCGTTATCTGGGCGGTACCTGCGTCAATGTTGGCTGCGTGCCGAAAAAGCTATTGGTGTACGGCGCGCATTTTGCCGAAGATTTTGAGCAGGCATCCGGTTTCGGCTGGAGCCTGGGCGAAGCGAATTTCGATTGGCCGACGCTGATTGCCAACAAGGATCGCGAGATCAATCGCCTCAATGGCATCTATCGCAACCTGTTGGTCAACAGCGGCGTGACCTTGCATGAAGCGCACGCGAAGATCACTGGCCCGCACGAGGTTGAGGTGAATGGTGAGCGCTTCACCGCGAAAAACATTCTGATTGCCACCGGTGGCTGGCCGCAGATTCCGCAGATTCCGGGGCACGAACATGCGATCGGTTCGAATGAAGCGTTTTTCCTGAAAGAACTGCCCAAGCGTGTATTGGTCGTGGGCGGCGGGTACATCGCAGTCGAATTCGCCGGGATCTTCCATGGTCTGGGTGCGAACACCACGCTGCTGTATCGCGGTGATCTGTTCCTGCGTGGCTTCGATGGCTCGGTGCGCAAGCATTTGCAGGAAGAGTTGACCAAGCGCGGCCTGGATCTGCAGTTCAACGCCGACATTGCGCGTATCGACAAGCAGGCCGATGGCAGTCTGAAGGCCACGCTCAAGGATGGTCGCGTGCTGGAAGCGGATTGCATTTTCTATGCGACCGGTCGCCGTCCGATGCTGGACAATCTGGGGCTGGAAAACACCGATGTGCAACTCACCGACAAGGGCTTCATCAAAGTCGACGAGCAATACCAGACCAGCGAGCCATCGATTCTGGCGCTGGGCGATGTGATCGGTCGCGTGCAATTGACGCCAGTGGCGCTCGCCGAAGGCATGGCGGTGGCACGACGCTTGTTCAAGCCGGAGCAATATCGTCCGGTGGATTACAAGATGATCCCGACCGCAGTGTTCAGCCTGCCGAACATCGGCACCGTTGGCTTGACCGAAGAAGAAGCGCGCGAAGCCGGCCACGACGTGGTGATCTTCGAAAGTCGCTTCCGGCCGATGAAGTTGACCTTGACCGAGTGTCAGGAAAAAACCCTGATGAAGCTTGTAGTCGACGGCAAGACCGATAAAGTCCTCGGTTGCCACATGGTCGGTCCGGATGCCGGCGAAATCGTTCAGGGTCTGGCGATCGCGCTGAAGGCTGGCGCGACCAAGCGTGACTTCGACGACACGATCGGGGTGCACCCGACGGCCGCCGAAGAGTTTGTCACCATGCGTACACCGGTCGGCGCTTAAGCGTCTTTCGGTTTGGCCGAGTCTGGCGCTGCCGCCACGGTAGCTGCCAGACGCTGGCTTTCTTCCAGGCTCGCCTGTGTGTTGCTCAATTCCTTTTTCAGTGACTGATTCAGCAGCGTTTGCTCGTCGACGCTCTGTTTGAGTGTCTGACTTTCCAGTGCTGCAACGCGCAAACGTTCCTGGAGGAGGGTGCGTTCACTATCGACACGGGCCGCTTGTTCAAGCAGTTGATCCTGACGCTGATTGCTGTGCTTGAGCTGGTCCTGCATCAGGCTCAGTTCGCGCTGGGTGCCACGGTTTTCCGTGAGCAGGCGTTCGTTGTCACGGTGCAGTTGAGTGATCTCGTCCTGACGTACCAGTGCACTTTGTTGCGCTTGGCGCAGTTCTGCCTGCAATTGTTGAACCTGGCCTTCGTGGCGACTCTGTTCCTGCTCGCGCTGCTCCTTGGTCGCGTTGCGGTAATGTTCCAGCGCATCGCGTGCGTGCAGGTGCTTTTCTTCCAGCGAGCGGATCTGCTCGTCCTTGTCCTGCAAGCGCAATTCAAAGTCCGCCAATGCCTGATTCAGACCGGCATTGCGGGTCTGTTCGGTCTGCAGCATCGAACGGGTGTTGCTCAGTGCTTCGGATTCACGCTCAAGGGCGGCGCCTTGAATGTCGTGCTTGTGTTCGAGCTTTTCCAGGGCCTGACGAGTTTGTTTCAGCTCCGACTCCAGCGCTTGGCGCTGTTCCTCAAACTCCTCGCGAGCTTGCTCGATCGGCTCTTGCGCCTGTTCTTTGAGGCGTTGGGCGAGGCGAGAGACGAGGGCGGTCAATTCATCGTCGATGGGTTCAGCCGAGGCTTCAATGGGCTGAGCGCCATCATCCAGCTCTTTCAGATAGCGATGGATCGTGGTTTTCGAGCCGGTATTGCCCATTTCAATGCGTACTGCATCGATGCTCGGGTGTTCGCCTCGGGCGAGGATCGCGGTGCGCGCGATCTGCACCAGGGCTTTGGTAATGCCGCCACGGGCCATGTGAACTCCTACGTTTACGTACTGTGGTACATGCCACTAAAGTACGCAGTGTACCATGCTGAAAATAAAGTTAAATCATTGATATTAAAGACGCGGGATATACTGGTATTACCCAGTGTCAAACGGCAAAATGCGTTTCTGCACCCTTGAATCAGTACGCCAGCGAGAAATCTGCCCATGAGCGATCTGGATCGCTATCTGCAAGCCGCCACCCGTGACAACACCCGCCGCAGTTATCGCGCAGCCATCGAGCATTTCGAAGTGAAGTGGGGCGGTTTCCTGCCAGCGACGGCCGATAGCGTCGCGAGGTATCTGGTTGCCCACGCCGGAGAGCTTTCAATCAATACGTTGAAGTTACGTCTGTCGGCGTTGGCGCAGTGGCATAACAGCCAAGGGTTTGCCGATCCGACCAAGGCGCCGGTGGTGCGCAAGGTGTTCAAAGGCATTCGCGCCTTGCATCCGGCACAGGAGAAACAGGCCGAGCCGTTGCAGTTGCAGGATCTACAGCGCGTGATTGACTGGCTCGAGCATGAAGTGCAAACCGCCAGAGAGCAGCAGGACCGTCCGCAATTGCTCAAGGCTTACCGTGATCGCGCACTGATTCTTCTGGGATTCTGGCGCGGCTTTCGCAGCGATGAGTTGTGCCGACTGCAAATCGAGCACGTGCAGGCACATGCCGGCAAAGGAATCACCCTGTATTTGCCGCGCAGCAAGGGCGATCGAGAAAACCTGGGGCAGACTTATCAAGCCCCGGCACTGCTCAAGCTTTGCCCGGTGCAGGCATACATTGACTGGATCACCGAGGCGGCGCTGGTGCGCGGACCGGTTTTTCGCAGCATCGACCGCTGGGGCAATCTCAACGAGGAAGGGCTGCACGCCAACAGCATCATTCCTCTGCTGCGCCAGGCGTTGCAGCGCGCCGGCATTCCTGCCGAAAACTACACCAGCCATTCGCTGCGCCGCGGCTTTGCAACCTGGGCTCATCAAAGTGGCTGGGATCTGAAATCGTTGATGAGTTACGTCGGCTGGAAGGACATGAAGTCAGCCATGCGCTATGTTGAGGCCAGCCCCTTTCAAGGGATGGCTCGGATTACGGATAAACCGGCTTTGTCGTAGATATCGTTTTCTTCTATTAATACAGTCAGCTAATAGCGAAAACAAATCAGCAGCATCAGGTTTGCCAATGAGCCATCCGTCGAGTGAGTGGGTAGGATTCACCCCATCAACTTCATAACCACTGACGGAGAGTCATCAATGCCTATCATCAACAGCCAAGTAAAACCGTTCAAAGCTACCGCGTTCAAAAACGGCGACTTCGTTCAAGTCTCGGACGCTGACCTGAAAGGCAAGTGGTCGGTCGTGTTCTTCTATCCAGCCGACTTCACCTTCGTTTGCCCAACCGAGCTGGAAGACCTGGCTGACAACTACGCTGCCTTCCAGAAACTGGGCGTAGAGATCTACAGCGTTTCCACCGACACCCACTTTGCCCACGCTGCCTGGCACAACACTTCGCCAGCCATCGGCAAAATCGAATACACCATGATCGGCGACCCAACCCACGCCATCTCCCGCAACTTCGACGTGCTGATCGAAGAAGTTGGCCTGGCTGACCGTGGCACCTTCGTGATCAACCCTGAAGGCCAGATCAAAATCGTTGAACTGAACGATGGCGGCGTTGGCCGTGACGCTTCCGAGCTGCTGCGCAAAATCAAGGCTGCTCAGTACGTTGCTGCTCACCCAGGCGAAGTTTGCCCAGCCAAGTGGAAAGAAGGCGAGGCCACTCTGGCACCGTCCCTGGACCTGGTCGGCAAGATCTAAGTCTGTGACACGCAACTCAGGGCGGTACGCCGCACCTACTTAAGTACGCTGCACCGCCCAATAAAACGCCCGGGCGAGATTCGCTCGGGCGTTTTTTTTCGCCTCAAATTTATTCAGGAGATCGCCCGTATGTTGGACGCCAATCTTAAAGCCCAGTTGAAATCGTACCTGGAACGGGTCACCCAGCCGATCGAGATCGTTGCCTCCCTCGACGACGGTGCGAAATCCCGTGAAATGCTGGAACTGCTGAAAGACGTTGCCAGTCTTTCGAGCCAAATTACCCTGATCGACAGCGGTGACGATGCCCGCAAACCATCGTTCTCGATCAACCGTCCCGGTGCTGACATCAGCCTGCGTTTCGCCGGCATCCCGATGGGCCACGAGTTCACTTCGCTGGTGCTGGCCCTGCTGCAAGTCGGTGGTCACCCGTCGAAGGCCAGTGTTGAAGTGATCGAGCAGATTCGCTCGCTCAAAGGCGAGTTCAGCTTCGAGACTTACTTCTCGCTGTCCTGCCAAAACTGTCCGGACGTGGTCCAGGCGCTGAACCTGATGGCCGTGCTTAATCCGAACATCCGCCACGTCGCCATCGACGGTGCGCTGTTCCAGGACGAAGTCAACGATCGCAAGATCATGGCCGTGCCGAGCATCTACCTCAACGGTGAAAACTTCGGCCAGGGCCGCATGGGCCTGGAAGAGATTCTCGCCAAACTCGACACTGGCGCCATCGAGCGTCAGGCCGAGAAAATCAGCGCCAAGCAAGCGTTTGACGTGCTGGTCGTGGGCGGTGGCCCGGCCGGTGCTTCGGCAGCGATCTATGCGGCACGTAAAGGTATCCGCACTGGCGTTGCAGCGGAGCGCTTTGGCGGTCAGGTGCTGGACACCATGGCCATCGAGAACTTCATTTCCGTGCAGGAAACCGAAGGCCCGAAACTGGCCACCGCGCTGGAGGAACACGTCAAACAGTACGACGTCGACATCATGAACCTGCAGCGCGCCGACAAGCTGATCCCCGGCAAGAACGGCGAGCTGCACGAAGTCCGCTTCGCCAGTGGCGCGACCCTCAAAGCCAGGAGCGTGATTCTGGCGACCGGTGCGCGCTGGCGTGAAATGAACGTGCCGGGCGAGCAGGAATACCGCAACAAAGGCGTGGCGTACTGCCCGCACTGCGACGGTCCATTGTTCAAAGGCAAGCGTGTGGCGGTGATCGGCGGCGGTAACTCCGGCGTTGAAGCGGCCATCGACCTGGCCGGTATTGTGTCCCACGTAACGCTGCTGGAGTTCGACGTGCAACTGCGTGCCGACGCCGTGTTGCAGCGCAAGTTGCACAGTCTGCCGAACGTAACGGTGATCACCAGTGCGCAAACCACTGAGGTCACTGGCAACGGTGAGAAGGTCAACGGCCTGCGCTACAAGGATCGCAACACTGACGAGTTGCGTACTGTCGAGCTGGAAGGGATCTTTGTGCAGATCGGTTTGCTGCCGAACACCGACTGGCTCAAAGGCACCATCGAGCTCTCGCCGCGTGGCGAGATCATTGTCGATAACCGTGGCGAGACGTCGATCCCGGGGATCTTCGCTGCCGGCGACGTGACCACCGTGCCGTACAAGCAGATCGTGATTGCGGTGGGCGAGGGCGCCAAGGCTTCGCTGAGTGCTTTCGATCACTTGATCCGTACTTCGGCGCCGGCGTAAACGTCAGGCCAGAAATGAAAAAACCCGTGAGCGATCACGGGTTTTTTTATACCTGAGACAAATCCAAATGTAGCAGCGAGCCTGCTCGCGATAGCGGTGTGTCATTCAACGATTATGTTGGCTGACCGGATGCCTTCGCGAGCAGGCTCGCTCCTACAGAGGGATTGTGCTGTCAGTTACAGCGGGGTTGGCTGGATGATTTCGACCCAGTAACCATCCGGATCCTTGATGAACGCCAGGCTCTTCATGCGGCCATCGGTCAGGCGCTTCTGGAAGTCGCAGCCCAACTCTTCAAAGCGCGCGCAAGCGGCAACGATATCCGGCACCGAGATGCAGATGTGGCCGAAACCACGCGGATCAGTGTTGCCATTGTGATAGGCAAAATCAGCATCGTTTTCGGTGCCGTGGTTATGCGTCAGCTCCAGAATGCCTGGAATCGATTTCATCCATTCGGTGCGGGCAGCGGCGTCGGCCGGGATCTGCGCCTTGTCGACCAGGGCGAGGAAGTACAGGCTGAACTCGGCTTCCGGGAAATCGCGCTTTTCAACCAGCGAGAAGCCCAGTACGCGGGTATAGAAATCCAGAGACTTGGTGATGTCTTTCACGCGCAGCATGGTGTGGTTGAAGACGAAGTTGCGGGTTGCGCTGTCTGGGGTGGCGGTGACGCCGGGGAAAGTGTTCAGTTCGTGCAGGCTCATGGGCCCTCCAATAACTATGGGCGAGTGAATGGGCGCAATGATACGCATGCCTGCCGGCATCGCCAAATGAAAGGGCGGGCTTGCCCTGCGCCCGGGCGGGGCTCAGACTTTATGGCTCAATCCGCGAGTGTGTCCGGCAATGATCCGACTGTGCAAAACCCTGTTAGTTTTCTTTGGTTTGTCTCTTGTCTCGGCTACGGTGCTGGCCGATGCGCCGAGCATCACTTGGCCCGCCGGTTGGGAAGTCGAGGCATTGCCCGATGCTACTGCGCAAGTTTCCAGGCAGCGCGCGGTCAAGAACGATGCCGATGGCAATCAGGTCATGGTGATGGAGCTGACCATGACTCAGGTCGAAAGTGATCATCAGGTCAACTTGCAAGGCGTGCTGCTGGAAATGCGTAAATCAATCCAGAAGGACTTTTTTCAGGGCGGCTATCAAAGTGTCTGCAACAAGGTGCATTCGGCGACGCTCGGTTCATTGCCCGCGCTAGAGACGACTTGCACGGTGACCGAGAATGGCCGGCACGTGTTATCGCAAACGCTCGTCGCGGCAGTCGAGGCGGATAAGGCTTATGTTCTTTCCTATGCCGGTCAGGCCGAGGTTTATAAGGCAAGCGCCGACGAAATAACGGCGGCTAGAAACAGCTTGAAACTTTAAACGCCTGTTCTCTTCGCGGCCCGGTTAGATACCCGAAGGGATTAAGCACAAAGTTTAAGGTTGGCCTTCGGTCGCAACACGATGCAGCAAAATGTTTAGGCTTCTGGCTCAGTGACGTTACAGATAAATCGCAACTTGCTCGATGAAATTCATTTCATTTGTTAGATATTGTCAATAAAAAAAGCCCTGCATCGTGCAGGGCTTCATGTTGGCAAGGGATTAACCGCGCAACCAGGAATCAACGGTAGCGGCACCGTATTGTTCCTTCCAGGCCTTCAGGCCACGGTGGTTGCCGCCCTTGGTCTCGATCAGTTCGCCGGTATGCGGGTTCTGATAGACCTTGACCACGCGAGCGCGGCGGGTTTTAGGCGCTGCAGACGCTTGCAGAGCGGATTTTGTCGGGTTCGGATCGAGAATGGCGATGATGTCTTTCAGGCCTTTGCCGTAGTGTTTCATCAGCCCCTGGAGCTTTTCTTCGAATTCGATTTCTTTCTTGAGCCCGGCATCGTTCTTCAGCGATTCCAGCTGCTTGAGCTGTTCCTGAAGGGCCTTTTCAGCTGCACGAAATTCAGCGAGTCTGGACAATATCTTTACTCCAATAGTGTATTTGGCTGATACCAACCGCAAACAAAGCTATAAGCCAAGAGCCTTGTAGCGACTCGGTGATAATTGGCTCACCTGCCAATCTTTGCGCAGGCAAGAAAAATTGTAGTTGTTAATGCGTCTGGAGTAAATCCTGATGATGTCCTCATGTAACAGCAGTGGTCTTTTGTATCAATTTGGTGCGTCTCGTCAGCCGGCCTGCGCTTTATCCTTTTTAGTTAATGGTGACTTAATGCACTAATGAAGTCTGCTGCCGGCATGGGTTTGCCGTAGAGATAGCCCTGCAGAAAGTTAACGTTATGCGCGGTCAGATAATCGGCCTGCGCCTGAGTTTCGACACCTTCGGCAACAATGCCCAGATCAAGCTTGGCCGAGAGTTCGATGATGGTGTCGAGAATATGCCGTGAGAGCGCATCAACGCCGATCATGGCGACAAAACTCTGATCGATCTTGAGGAAGTCCACATTGAATTTGCGCAAGTAACCCAGGCTTGAATGCCCGGTGCCGAAGTCGTCGATGGCGATCTTCACACCCAAGGCGTGCAGTTGCTCAAACAATTGTCGCGTGGTGTCGGTTGGCTCTATCAGCTCGCGCTCGGTCAACTCCAGCACCAGGTTGACACTACCGGGCGCGAAGGCAGCGAGAAACTCACGGCAGTCCTTCACCAACTCCAGGTCCTGGCAATGGTTGGCGGTGATGTTGATGCCGATATGAAAGGGTGTGGTGAAGCTCGATGATTGAGGTCCGAGCAACGCTGCGGTCTGCCGCATCAAGGCGCGGGTCATCGGTACGATCAATCCCGAATGTTCGGCAAACGGAATAAACAGATCCGGGCGCACCAGCCCCTCTTTGGGGTGATTCCAGCGCATCAGTACCTCGGCGCCCGACCATTGTTTAGTGTCGCCGTGAACCACCGGCTGGAAGTAAGGAATGAACTCGCCGGCCTCCAGCGCGCGGAGCATTTCATGGCTCGGCGAAGTGGAACGCTTCTGCAAGACATGACCGATAGCGCCAGAAATCACACCGAAAAAAATCAGCAGGCTAAACAATGGCGGGTATTCGTCGGCCATAAAGCGCCAGGTCTCGCCCTTGGGAAATCCGGCCGACACACTGAACGCATAGCGCGATGAATTGCGCACGCTTTGCGCGACTGGCAGTGCGGGCAGGGCACCTTGGTGAACTTTGCCATCGGCGGACAGCCAGTTGTCGCCCACTTGCAGTAACAGCAGCGTTTGCCGGCCGATCAAGCGCAGTATGTTGCTCAGGTGATAGCCATCCAGTGTCGTCAGCGCACCACCGCGACCTTCGCTGAGTCGATACACCAGCAGCGCGGTATTGGGCGTTACCGGATTGCCGTTCATCAACCACAATTTGCCCTGGGTGTAGTCACCCGCGTTAACGGCTTCCTTATAGTCGCCGAACAACGAGCTGCAATAGAGGTTGTCGTCCCACACCAGATTGGTCGAGCGCACGAAAGGGCGGCGAGTTACTTGCTCGCGCAAAGCCAGTTTGACGTCTTCACACGATTGTCCGGCCAGCGGCAGCAACTCCCTGGCGGCCTGAGCGGTGTTATCGAGCATCAATTCGAACTGGCGCAACGCTTCTTCGGCGGTCAGTTGCGAACTCTGCTGGAGCGTGCGTTCGGCCTGCATGTAAAGAATCACGCTGCCCAGCAACACCGGAAGCAGGCCGCTTAACAGTGTTACGGCGATGCGGGCGCTGCGCTTGCGGCGGGGTCTGACGGTTAGCGGCATGGGCGCATCCTGTCGCAAAAAATGAGAACTCTCGAATGCCGACCGGGCAGTGGCGCATCGGGGGAAAACGGTTCAGCCAATGGGATGATAGATGGCCGATAACACTTGCGCCGCTCAGCGCTGGTTCATCCGTGTAGCCATGTCGATAAAGGCCAGTGTTGCGGGTGAGGCCTGACGTTGGTCGAGGACGGCAAGGCCGATCTGACGTCTAACGCCTGGCGACAGCGGTATTGCTACGTAGCCGCGATGTGGCGAGTCCGGTAGCGAACCTTCGGCGACCACCGTGATAGCGTCGCCCCGGCTGACCGTGTCGAGCGTGCTGAGCAATTGCGAGCAGCGATAGCGAATATTCGGTTGCAGGCGTGCCGCGTTGAACAGCCGTGACACTAGCTCTGACGACCCGGCCTCGGTCAAGATGAACGGATCGGCGCAAAGCTCTTTCAGGCTCAACTCGGTTCGCATGGCCAAGGGATGGGCGATGGGGAGGAGGGCAACCATTTGATCTTCGATCAACGCAAAGGTATCGAAACGCTCTTCGGGCAGCACCACAAAACCGACGTCGATCCGGCGCTCTTCCAGCCACTGCATGACTTGTCGATCCGGACCTTCATCCACGTGAACTTCGATGCCCGGATGGGCTTCGCGATAACGCCGCACAATTCCTGGCAACAACTTGATCGATGAGGTCGGGCCGAATGAGCCGATACGCAACGTACCGCTTTTCATGCCTCGGGCATCGGCGGCCTCCTGGCGCAGGGTATTGGCCAGTCCGAGCATCGCCCGGGCGCGCAGCAATAATTGCTCACCGATATCACTGAGCTCTACCTGTGACTGATGCCGGCGCAGCAGTTCGACGCCGAGTTCCTGCTCCAGCGATTTCATCGCATGGGACACCGCCGACTGTGAAATCCCCAGGCGATGGGCCGCGAGGGTAAAACCACGAAGCTCGGCGACCAGCGAGAATATCTCCAACTGCGTGAGGGTCATGAGTAATTGCTCATTTTACGATGATCGAAAATGAGATGAATGATAGCGCCATTCTTCATTGATTTCGTTTGGAGTGTCATGCGTAAGCAAACCAGTACAAGCCCATCCGACATGGCGATCTATCTGACGCTGGCGACCGTGACCATGATCTGGGGCGGGACATTCGTCGCCGGGCGATTTCTGGCCGGCGGCCTCAGCCCGGTTTTTGCTGCCAGCCTGCGTTTCTTGCTGGCCAGTGCCGCACTGCTGGGTTTTTGACACTCATGCGGATTCCATTGGCGCGCCCAACGCCACGGCAATGGCTGCAACTGACACTGCTGGGCTGCTGCGGCATCTTTTTCTACAACCTGTGCTTCTTTTATGGCTTGCAGTACATCAACGCTTCGCGAGCCTCGTTGATTGTCGCGTTGAACCCGGCGGTGATCGGCCTCGCGTCCTGGGCATTGTTCAGAGAACGCCTGGGGCGCGTGAAAGTCGCGGGTATTGTGATCTGCATCCTCGGTGCCGGTCTGGTGATTGTCAGTCGCAATCCGCAACTGCTGGCCACAACGCCCGACGCGTGGATCGGCGATCTGTTGATTCTGGGGTGCGTACTTGGCTGGGGCGTTTACTCGCTGTTTTCCCGCAGTCTCAACCAGACGCTGGGCCCGGTGCAGACCGTGACGTACTCGATCCTCATCGGCACGTTGATGCTCTGGACGCTGGCGGCGCTGCGTGGCGAACTCAGTTGGACCGCGCTGACCGAACTCGGCACGCCGCAGTGGTTGAGCCTGATCTACCTCGGCGTTTTCGGCTCGGCACTGGCTTACATCGGCTACTACGAAGGCATCCGCAAAATCGGTGCAACACGTTCAGGCGTGTTCATTGCCCTGAATCCATTGACCGCCGTGATCTTCGGCGCACTGTTACTCGATGAGCAGCTGACGCTGGCCATGTGCCTGGGCGGGGTGTTGATCCTGACGGGCATCTACCTGTGCAACAAACCCCTTGCACCCTCGCCAGAAAAGCGGATTTTATAGAGAGAGCAGACAAGCCTATTTACGCTGTGTAGAATCGGGTTACGCATACAATAATAATCCTCTTCTGGCAGCAGAAGCCTCGCCCGCAAGAGCCTTGGGTCGACAATGAAGATATTCGGGTTTCAACTGATCTACGGTGACTTCCTCGCCCGCAGTGTGCGCGGCATCTCCTGTGCGCCACCCACCGGTCTCAGCATTTACTGACAAATAACCCTGGTTAATTGATAAGAAATGATGAGGCGCCACCATGGCAGATTTATACGAAAACCCAATGGGCCTGATGGGCTTTGAATTCATCGAGCTCGCCTCGCCGGTCCCTGGCACCCTGGAGCCGATCTTCGAGATCATGGGCTTCACCAAAGTCGCGACCCACCGCTCCAAGAACGTACACCTGTACCGTCAGGGCGCGATCAACCTGATCCTCAACAATGAACCGAACAGCGTTGCTTCGTACTTCGCGGCCGAGCACGGCCCGTCGGTGTGCGGCATGGCGTTCCGGGTCAAGGATTCGCAGAAGGCTTACAACCGCGCACTGGAACTCGGCGCTCAGCCGATTCACATCGAAACCGGCCCGATGGAACTGAATCTGCCGGCGATCAAAGGCATTGGCGGTGCACCGCTGTACCTGATCGACCGTTTCGGCGAAGGCAGCTCGATCTATGACATCGACTTCGTGTTTATCGAAGGCGTTGATCGCAACCCGGTTGGTGCCGGCCTGAAGATCATTGACCACCTGACGCACAACGTGTATCGCGGTCGCATGGCCTACTGGGCGAACTTCTACGAGAAGCTGTTCAACTTCCGCGAGATCCGTTATTTCGACATCAAGGGCGAGTACACCGGCCTGACCTCGAAAGCCATGACCGCACCGGACGGCATGATCCGCATCCCGCTGAACGAAGAGTCGTCCAAGGGCGCCGGGCAGATCGAAGAGTTCCTGATGCAGTTCAACGGCGAGGGCATCCAGCACGTTGCGTTCCTCACTGATGACCTGATCAAGACCTGGGATCAACTGAAGAAGATCGGCATGCGCTTCATGACCGCGCCGCCGGACACCTACTATGAAATGCTCGAAGGCCGCCTGCCGAACCATGGCGAGCCGGTTGATCAACTGCAATCGCGCGGCATCCTGCTCGATGGTGCGTCGGAGCAGGGCGACAGACGTCTGCTGCTACAGATCTTCTCGGAAACCCTGATGGGCCCGGTGTTCTTCGAATTCATCCAGCGTAAAGGCGACGATGGTTTCGGCGAGGGCAACTTCAAGGCACTGTTCGAGTCGATCGAGCGTGACCAGGTACGCCGTGGTGTACTGACTGCCGAGTAAACAAAAAAGCCTGGCTTCGGCCAGGCTTTTCAAATCAAAAGATCGGACGATCTTTTTGCTTTCAAGGCCTACGCTGGCGCATCAAATGTTTAAACCCTTCAAACACCAACACCACAACTGCCAGCCAGATCGGAATGTAGGTCAGCCATTCTCCTGACTTGATGCTCTCACCGAGCAACAACGCCACACCGAGCAGCAACACCGGCTCAACGTAACTCAACAAACCAAACAGGCTGAACGGCAGCAAGCGGCTGGCAATGATGTAAACCACCAATGCCGAAGCGCTGATCAAGCCGAGTAATGGAATCAGCCACAACAACCCCGGGTATTGATCGAACACGCCGAAACCCTGATCACCGCCGTGCACGAACCAGTAAGCCACCGGCAACATCAAGGTCATGTCGACCCACAGGCCGCCGAGATTGTCAGTCTTCAGGTATTTGCGCAGCACGAAATACAGTGGATAGCCGATCACCACCACCAGGGTTGCCCAGGAAAATCCACCGACCTGATACAACTCGTTCAACACGCCCAGGCTTGCGAAGAACACGGCGATCTTTTGCAGGTACGACAGGCTTTCGCCGTAGGCAATCCGACCGGTCAGCACCATGGCCAGTGGCAACAGGAAGTAGCCCAGCGACACATCAAGGCTGTAACCGTTGAGCGGCGCCCACATGAACAGCCATAACTGTACGCCGAGCAAGGCTGCCGAGACGATCAGCCCGGCGATCAATTTCGGCTTCGCCGCCATCAGGCGCACCAGCTCCAGCACCCGCCGCCATTCACCGGATACCAGCATGAACACGGTCATGCACGGCACCGTCAGCAGCATCCGCCAGCCAAAGATTTCCACGCCGCTCAACGGGGTGAGCAACGAGGTGTAGTAATACATGACGGCAAACAGCACCGAGGCTGAGACCGATAAAGCGATACCTTTAGACAAACTGTCCTCGCGGGTGGGTGATCAAACGGGGCGCGAAGGATACGTGGTTTTTGTGCTGAATAATGGCCGGATGGCCATTATTTTCAACACTCCTTCCACCCTGTAGGAGTTGCCGAAGGCTGCGATCTTCTGATCCTGATCCTAAAAAAATAAAATCAAAAGATCGCAGCCTGCGGCAGCTCCTACAGTAATCGGGTCAGGCCTGATGGGGTTTACGGCCCGACACAAAATGGCTCACATCGTTGAAACCCGGTGTCGAGGCATGCCCCGGCGTGACCAGCGAATCGATAAACGCCTCGTCCTCCGCCGTGATCTTCACTGCCTGCGCCTTGGTGTACGCGTCCCACTGGGCCTCGGTGCGTGGCCCGACAATCGCCGAAGTCACTGCGCTGTTGTTCAGCACCCAGGCAATCGCAAACTCGACAATGCCAACGCCCCGTCCCTCGGTGTATTGCTGGATCTGCTGGGCGATGCGCAGCGATTCCACCCGCCATTCGGTTTCCAGAATGCGCTTGTCCTGACGCCCGGCGCGGCTGTTGGAATCCGGTGTCACGTCCGGCGCGTACTTGCCACTCAGCACGCCACGGGCCAGCGGGCTGTAAGGGACGACGCCGAGACCATAAGTCTGCGCAGCGGTGATCTGCTCGGTCTCGGCCTGACGGTTGACGATGTTGTACAGCGGCTGGCTGATCACCGGGCGATCGACACCCAGTTGGTCAGCGATACGAATCACCTCGGCAATCCGCCAGCCGCGATAGTTCGACAGTCCCCAATAACGAATCTTGCCCTGACGGATCAGGTCACCAATCGCCGACACCGTGACTTCCAGCGGCGTGTTGTGGTCTTCGCGGTGCAGGTAATAGATGTCGAGGTAGTCGGTGCCCAGACGGGTCAGGCTGGCATCGAGGCCATTGAAGATGTGTTTTCGGCTCAAACCGCTGCGGTTCGGCACACCGTCCATCGGGCCGAAACCGACCTTGGTTGCCAGCACCCATTCATGTCGGTTGCCGGCAATCGCTTCGCCGACGATCTCTTCAGAACGGCCATTGGTATAAACGTCGGCGGTGTCGATGAAGTTGATGCCCTGATCCCAGGCCTTGTCGATGATACGCAGCGATTCCTCGGTGCTGGTCTGTTCGCCAAACATCATCGTGCCGAGGGTGAGGGTGGACACCTGCAACCCCGAATGACCCAGTGTGCGATAGCTCATGCCGAAATCCTTTTGCCTGTGGGAAAACATTAATCAAATACCAGAAGCGTCCGACGCGGCAAAGTGAATTATCGGCTAAACACCCGGCAGCGCTCCTGCAAAAACGCCTGCAACACTTTGACCCGCTCCGACACTTGCACCCGATGCGGGCAAAACAGGTTGAACGGCGCGCTTTCACCTTGCCAATCATCAAACAGCGTCACCAGACGCCCGCTGCGGACATCTTCGACGACGTCGAGCCAGGCTTTGTAGGCGATGCCATGCCCGGCCAGCGCCCAGCGGCGGGCAACTTCGCCGTCGTCGCTGAGGTAGTCGCCGCGAACTTCGATCTCCAGCACCTCATCCGCGCGAGTGAACCGCCAGGTGTTGTAGGGCCGACCGTTGCGCAAATAGAGCAGGGCACTGTGTTCGCTCAATTCGGCGGGATGGAGTGGCGTGCCACGCCGTGCCAGATAGTCCGCACTGGCGCAGGCGACGCGGCGGTGTTGCGGCAGAATCGGCAATGCCACCAGCGTTGAATCGCTCGGCACACCGAAACGCAGTGCCACGTCCACGGTCTCGCGAAACAGATCCGAATGGCGGTCGTTGAGGAGCAATTGCAGCTGGATGTTCGGGTGTTCGCGCTTGAATTCGTCCAGCCACGGCAGCAACACATTGCGCCCGAAATCCGACGGCGCCGCCAGTTGCAGCACGCCGCTGAGGCCTTCGGTCTGCTGCTTGAGCGTTTGCTCACCTTCGGCCAGCGTTGCCAGGGCCAAACGCACGCTTTCCAGATAGCGCCGACCTTCTTCGGTCAAACGCATGCTGCGGGTGGAGCGGGCGAGCAGACGGATGCCGAGTCGGGTTTCCAGGCGCTTCAAGGCAATGCTGGCAGCGGCCGGCGTCAGTTCCAGAGTGCGGGCAGCGGCGGAAATGCTCCCGGAATCGGCCACGCGGACGAAGATCTCCAGATCGAGAATCGAGCTCATTGATAAAAATCCTTTAAAGATCTTTGCGTTTTAGCGGGATTTTTCCGTGATTGGCAAGTGTCGATACTGCAATCAATGAATAACCACGGGAGATACGCATGACCTGGACATTCGATCATCTGGCGTTTAACAGCGCTGACGGCGAGACGTTGCAGGAAACCTTCGCGGCGTTGCTCGGACTGACTCCGGGTCGCCGACCGCCGTTTCCGTTTCCCGGGCGCTGGCTGTATCAGGATGCGCACGCGCTGGTGCATGTGATCGAGCAGCCGACGTTCGAAGAGACCGCGCTGAGCCACATCGCGTTTCGCACCGATACGCCGGCAGAAACCGTGTTGCAGCGGGTGCGTGACAGTGGATTGCCTTACCAGTTGGCGCAGGTGCCGGGGGAGGGGATCTGGCAGATTTTCGTGCAGATGCCGGGTGGACTGGTGCTTGAACTGGATGCGTTGGCTTAAAAACAAAAGATCGCAGCCTGCGGCAGCTCCTACACGGGATAAACGCACAACGTGTAGGAACTGCCGCAGGCTGCGATCTTTTGATCTTGTCTGAATCAGGCCCGCAATGTCCGCGTCATGCGCAACGCCAGCAAGCTCCCGCCGACAATCACCCCGGCCAGCAGGTACAACGCTGCGTCGGTCGAACCGGTGCTGTCCTTGACCCAACCCACCAGGTACGGGCTGAGGAACCCGGCCATTTGCCCCATCGAGTTGATCAACGCGAGGCCTCCGGCGGCAGCGCCTGCGCTCAACATGGCGGTCGGCACCGGCCAGAACATCGGCAGACCGGTCAGCGCGCCCATGGTTGCGATGGTCAGACCGAGAATGGCAATCGCCGGATTCGCCGCGAAATTCACCGCGATGATCAGGCCGATCGCGCCCATCAGCATCGGCACCACCAGATGCCAGCGGCGCTCTTTGCGCAGATCCGCCGAGCGCCCGACGACCAGCATGAACACCGCCGCCAACAGATACGGAATGGCGCTCAACCAGCCGATCACCAGGTTATCGCTGAAACCGAGGTTCTTGATGATCGACGGCAGCCAGAAATTGATCGCGTACACGCCACTCTGGATGCAGAAATAGATCAGGCCAAAGGCCCAGATCGCCGGGTTCTTGAACACCGCAAGCAGTGAGTCGGAGGTGGTTTTCGGCTTGTTCGCCAAGTCTTCCGCCTGATCGGCTTCCAGTACCGCGCGCTCGTGCGGGGTCAGCCATTTGGCATTGGCGAAGCTGTCGCTGAGCAGGAAATACGCCAGCGCGCCCAAGATAACGGTAGGAATACCTTGCAGCAGAAACATCCATTGCCAGCCGGCGAGGCCGCCCTGGCCCGCAGCGAAGTGATTGAGAATCCAGCCGGAAAACGGACTGCCGAGCAAACCGGACACCGGGATCGCCGACATGAACAGTGCCATGATCCGACCACGGCGGAACGTCGGGAACCACTGCGAGAGATACAGCACGACGCCCGGGAAGAACCCGGCTTCGGCCGCACCGGTAAACAGGCGCAAGGTGTAGAACCCGGTCGGTGTGGTGACAAATAACAGGCAGGTCGACAGCGTGCCCCAAGTGATCATCATCACTGCAATCCAGCGCCGTGGACCGAACTTGGTCAACGCCAGGTTGCTCGGTACGCCGCACAGCACGTAGCCGATGAAGAAAATACCGGCCCCGAGGCCGTATACGGTTTCGCTGAATTTCAGTGCATCGAGCATCTGCAGTTTGGCGAATCCAACGTTGACCCGGTCGAGGTAGTTGAACAGGTAGCAGATGAAGATGAAGGGGATTAAACGCAGGGTGATGCGTTTATAAACGGCGTTTTTATCGTCTTCGATGGTCTGGGTAGCTGCGGCGCTCTGCGACATAGCGGCTCTCTCTTTATTATGATTTTTTGCGATGCAAAGGGTAACGTTGATCGCCCTGAGAGTCTCGGCCACCTTTGGCCGGATTGTCTTTGTGCCTGAGCACAGGGTTTTGCGCCAAGCCCTGTGCGGGTGAACAACCGTCCGTGCCTGTCTATAAGGATTTTCTCCGTTATGTTCGAACTCGATCACGACCTCGCGCAGGACATCGTCGACCGGGCCATGGCCATTTTGCCGTACAACGTCAATGTCATGGACAGCCAGGGGCTGATCCTCGGCAGTGGCGAACCGGAGCGCATCAACACCCGCCACGAAGGCGCGCAACTGGTGCTGGCCAACGGTCGGGTCGTGGAGATCGACGGGCCGACCGCCCTGCATCTGAAAGGCGTGCAGCCCGGGATCAACCTGCCGCTGTTGCTTGATCAACGTTTGATCGGCGTGCTTGGCATCACCGGCGAGCCGGACCAGTTGCGCACTTACGCTGAACTGGTGCGGATGACGGCGGAGATGCTGGTTGGCCAGCGCAATCAGCAGGCCGAGCAGCAATGGCGGCGCCAGCGTTGCGATGATTTGTTGGCGTTGCTGTTGAGTGAAGCGGGGGACTCGCCACGTTTGCTCGATGAAGCTCAGCAACTCGGTCTCAAACCGCAAATGACCCGAGTGCCGTATCTGTTCGAGTTGGGCACTGAACACGGGCCGGGACAAACCGTCGAGGCCCTGAGTGCCTGGCTGAACTCGCGCTTCCCGGACAGTTGGTGCGTGACATCGGCGAAGTCGTCGTTGCTGTGGTGTCGGCCGGCGAGTCTGACCATCGAACATGATCGTTTGCTGGAAAAACTCGACGCCCTGGGCTGGAACATTCTGCGCATCGCCGTGGGCGGGCAGGCGGATGGCCTGGGCGGATTGCGTCGATGTTATCGACGCGTGGCGGACTTGCTCGCTTATGGTCGCGAGGTGTTGCCGCACTCGCGCTTGCTGATCCTCAATCGCTACCGCTTGCCGGTGATGTTGTGGCGTCATCGCAACGATGACGCGCTGGACGAATTGCTCAAACCGTTGCGCAAGGTGATCGCCAAGGATGGCAACGGCCAGTTGCTGGCGACGCTGCGCAGTTGGTGTGATCACGATGGCCAGAGTCAGGCATGTGCCGATGCGCTGGGGATTCACCGCAACAGCCTGCGTTACCGGATGGAGCGGATTGCCGAGATCAGCGGAGTGGATCCTTTACGGCTGGAGGGCATGTTGGCCCTCTACCTTGGCGTGCAGTTGTTGCCACAGACTGATCCGAATTAATCGCCATATTTCAAGGACGCAGCTCTCAATGGTGGAACGCATTCCCATGTAGGAGCTGCCGCAGGCTGCGATCTTTTGATCCTGTTTTTAAACATCACATCAAAAGATCGCAGCCTGCGGCAGCTCCTACAGAGTTCTCCAGAGTTCATTAATTGGGGTTTTGTAGAAATGAACAATAAACCCCCGCGCCATTTGTGCAGCGGACAGGCGTCAATGCGCATGCCGACTGGCAGCATGAGGGGCATTCGAACAGGAGAATTCGCATGAAAATCGTCATCGCCCCCGATTCGTTCAAGGACAGCCTGAGTGCCCAAGGCGTTGCCGAAGCCATTGCGCTGGGCCTGGCGCAAGTCTGGCCGCACGCCACGCTGGTCAAGTGCCCAATGGCCGATGGCGGCGAAGGCACCGTCGAATCGATTCTTGCCGCGTGTGAAGGCGAACTGCGCCGTACCCGCGTGCGCGGCCCGTTGGGTGCAGCGGTTGACGCAGCGTGGGGCTGGTTGCCGCACAACCACACGGCAATCATCGAAATGGCCGAGGCCAGCGGACTGCAACTGGTGCCGCTGGGGCAGCGCGATGCGTGCATCAGCAGCACGTTCGGCACCGGCGAACTGATTCGCGCAGCGCTGGATGCCGGTGCGCAACGGGTGATTCTGGCGATTGGCGGCAGCGCAACCAACGATGGCGGCGCCGGTGCGATGCAGGCGCTCGGCGTGAAATTGCTCGACGCTCAAGGGCAATCGCTGGTGCCGGGTGGTTTGGCGTTGGCGCAATTGGCGCGACTGGACCTGAGCGAGCTGGACCCGCGCCTGGCGCAGGTGCGTTTCGACATCGCCGCCGACGTCAACAATCCACTGTGTGGGCCGCACGGCGCTTCGGCGATTTTCGGTCCGCAGAAAGGTGCGTCGCCCGTGCAGGTACAACAACTTGATCAGGCCCTCGGCCATTTCGCCGAGCTGTGCGCTCAAGCGTTGGGCAAAAACGTGCGTGATGAGCCGGGCAGCGGCGCGGCGGGTGGTCTGGGGTTCGCGGCCAAGGCGTTTCTTGGCGCGCAGTTTCAGGCCGGTGTCGAAGTGGTCGCCGAACTGGTCGGCCTGGCCGAGGCGGTCAATGGCGCAGATCTGGTGATCACTGGCGAAGGGCGCTTCGATGCCCAGACACTGCGCGGCAAAACCCCGTTCGGCGTCGCGCGGATTGCCAAGCAGGCGCAGGTGCCAGTGATCGTGATTGCCGGCACTTTAGGTGATGGATACCAGGAACTTTATGGTCACGGTATCGATGCCGCATTCGCCGTGACCAGCGGCCCGATGACACTGGAGCAGGCCTGCGCCGAAGCGCCACGGTTACTGCGCGAACGCGCCACCGACATCGCCCGCGTCTGGAAACTGGCCAGACACCAGTCCTGAACAGCACTGAGAATCCTGTGGTGAGGGGATTTATCCCCGTTGGGCTGCGAAGCGGCCCCTTACAATCCTCCAAGCACTTCGCATACACAGGATTGGCGACTGCTGCGCAGCCGATCGGGGATAAATCCCCTCGCCACAGGAGCGGGAGAAGCTTCAAAGTGTTTCATTTTTGTAACACCCTGAAAAATATTTACTCTTGACCCACAACCTTCCTAAAGCCTGGCCGATATAGCTATCAGGCGTGCACAAAACCTTCTAGCACAGTGACGCCGGACCGAAGCCCGTCTCACGGGTCAGTGATCACGGCATGGACGCTCGTTGTTTCTACTTTCCGAGAGTCCCACTATGTCCTTGCGTAACCTGAATATCGCACCCCGTGCCTTCCTCGGTTTTGCCTTTATTGCCCTGCTGGTGATCGTGCTCGGCGTGTTCGCCGTCAACCGCATGTCGATCATCCGCCAGGCTTCCATCGACATGGAATCGAACCAGATTCCCAGCGTGGCTCAACTCAGCGCGGTGACGGAAAACGTTTTGCGTCTGCGGATCTTGTCCTACCGCACACTGGTCAATCGCGAACCCTCCGACTTGCAGGATACTGTGGGACGCATAGGCGCGGTGCTCGACAAGTTGCGCGCAGCTCAAGCCAGCTATGCTGCGCTGCCGGCCGGTGGTGAGGAACGAGCGCTCTACCAGACCTTCGCATCGACGCTGGACAACTACTTGCAAGCGCAAAACCAGATGATGGACCTGTCGCGTCAGGACAAACTCGAAGACATGCGCACTCTGATGAACACGCGGATCAAGGACGGTACCGACCAGATGGGCGAGCAGTTGAATAGACTGATCGCCATCAACGCTGCCGATGCGAAAACTGCATCGCTTCAGGCGGGCGATCATTACGACAGCGCCATTACCGGCATCGTCATCGTTGCGGTGGTTGCCGCGCTCGCCACCGTGTTGCTGGCGCTGTTGTTGACGCGCAGCATTGTCACCCCGCTGAACCGTGCCGTTGAGGCGGCGCAAACCATCGCCGATGGCAACCTGACCAAACTTATCGAAGTCGACGGCAAGGACGAACCGGCACGCCTGCTCGCCGCCCTCGCCGCGATGCAGACCAACCTGCGCAAAACCATCGAACAGATCGCCGGTTCCGCCACGCAACTGGGCGCTGCCGCCGAAGAACTCAGCGCGGTGACGGAGGAGGCATCCCGTGGTCTGCAACAGCAGAACAACGAGATCGAACAAGCCGCCACCGCCGTCAACGAGATGACCGCTGCGGTCGAGGAAGTTGCGCGCAACGCCGTGTCGACGTCCGAAGCCTCGAACCAGTCGACCCACGCCGCCCGTGAAGGTCGTGATCAAGTGGTGAAAACCGTCGACGCGATCCAGACCATGACCCACGACGTGCAGAACACCGCGCAGATGATCGAAGGCCTCGCCGCACAAGGTCGCGACATCGGCAAAGTGCTCGACGTGATCCGCGCCATCGCCGAACAGACCAACCTGCTGGCGCTCAACGCGGCCATCGAAGCGGCGCGTGCCGGTGAGGCCGGACGCGGTTTTGCCGTGGTGGCGGACGAAGTGCGCGCACTGGCCCATCGCACCGCGCAGTCGACTCAGGAAATCGAAAAAATGGTCGCCGGCATCCAGAACGGCACCGGCGAAGCGGTCTCCTCGATGCAGCAAAGCAATCAGCGCACCCAGTCCACCCTGGAAATGGCCCGCGCTGCCGGCGTTGCTCTTGAGCAGATCACCCAGTCGATCCACCAGATCAACGAACGCAACCTGGTCATCGCCAGTGCTTCGGAAGAGCAGGCGCAAGTCTCGCGTGAAGTCGACCGCAACCTGGTGAACATCCGCGACCTGGCCACGCAATCGGCCGCCGGGGCCAACCAGACCAGCGCCGCGACCCACGAACTGTCGCGTCTGGCGGTGGATTTGAACGCCATGGTGGCGCGTTTTGTGATTTGAGATAGGGTGAAGGCTGGAGACTGCGCAATCAGGAGACGTACATGCGCTATTCAGCCTTGACCCAACGAATCGCCGGGGAAGGAGCAGCGGCCTGGCAGATTCACGACCGAGCGCTGGAATTGCGCGCCGAGGGTGTCGATATATTGCTGCTGAGCGTGGGCGATCCGGATTTTGAAACACCACTGCCGATCGTCCACGGTGCCATCGACAGCCTGCTGGCGGGCGATACGCATTATTCCGAAGTCCGTGGCCGGCTGGCGCTGCGCAAGTTGATTGCCGGTCGTCACCGGCAACGCAGTGGTCAGGCGGTCGACGCCGATCATGTGATTGTCATGCCCGGCGCGCAGTGCGCGGTGTATTCGGTGGCGCAATGCTTGCTGGATCCGGGCGACGAGGTGATCGTCGCCGAGCCGATGTACGTCACCTATGAAGGGGTGTTCGGCGCTTGCGGTGCGACCGTGGTGCCGGTGCCGGTGCGTCCGGAAAACGGCTTTCGCGTCGACCCCGTCGATGTCGCCGCGCGAATCACGTCGAAGACCCGCGCCATGTTGCTCAACAGTCCCAACAACCCTTGTGGCGCGAGCCTGCCGCTGCTGATCTGGCAGGAACTGGCGGCGCTGTGCATTCACCATGACTTGTGGCTGATCAGCGACGAGGTCTACAGCGAACTCCTTTACGAAGGCCGGCACATCAGCCCGGCGAGCCTGCCGGGTATGGCCGAGCGCACGGCGACGATCAACAGCCTGTCGAAATCCCACGCCATGACCGGGTGGCGCATCGGCTGGACAATCGGCCCGAAATCCTTGGCCGAGCATCTGGTCAATCTGTCGCTGAGCATGCTGTTCGGCCTGCCGGATTTCGTCCAGAAAGCCGCGGAAGTCGCGCTGGCCTCAGACCTGCCGGAAGTGTCGCAGATGCGCGAGGAATATCGCCTGCGCCGGGATCTGGTGTGCGAGCGCTTGCGCGGGTGCCCGGGGTTACAGCCGATTCGACCGGATGGCGGGATGTTCGTCATGGTCGATGTGCGCCAGACCGGATTGGGCGCGCAGGCGTTTGCCGAGCGGCTGCTCGAAGGTTATGGCGTGTCAGTGCTGGCCGGAGAGGCGTTCGGGCCGAGTGCGGCGGGGCATATCCGCCTCGGGCTGGTGCTGGATCGAGTGAAGCTCGCGGATGCCTGTGCGCGGATCGCGTTGTGTGCGGCGCAGCTGTTACAGGCGCGCAGTGCCTGACACACTTGTGTGTTGGCTGTTCCGGCCTCATCGCGAGCAGGCTCACTCCTACATTTGAAATGCGCTCCCCTGTAGGAGTGAGCCTGCTCGCGATAGCGATGTAACAGGCACTGAAGATCTCAGTCCTGCCAGGCCGATGAGTTCACCAGATTCAAAGGCTTCTCCCCAGCCAGCGCCACCAGCAGATTCTCCACCGCACAACGCGCCATCGCCTCGCGTGTTTCATGGGTCGCCGAGCCCATATGCGGTGTCGCCACCACATTATCGAGCTGCAACAACGGCGAGTCATGATTCAACGGCTCACGCTCGAACACATCCAGCCCCGCCGCACGAATCCGTTGCTGGCGCAACGCGTCGATCATTGCCGCCTCGTCCACCACTTTGCCCCGCGAGATGTTGATGAAAATACTCTCCGGGCGCATCAGCGCAAACTGCTCAGCACCGATCAATCCTTCAGTCTGCGCGGTCAGCGGCAAGGTCAGGCAGATGAAATCGGCTTGCTGCAACAACTCCTCAAGGCTGCGGTACTGCGCAGCAAAGCGTTCTTCGACCGGCGGTTTGCGCGACTGGCTGTGATAAAGCACCGGCATGCCAAAACCGAAATGCCCACGCTGAGCCAATGCCTCGCCAATCCGGCCCATGCCGATAATTCCCAGCGTCTTGCCATGCACATCGGTGCCGAAATGCGCCGGGCCGATGTTGCGCTGCCACTGACCGCTGCGGACCATGTTGGCCAGTTCCACCACACGCCGCGCCGTGGCCAGAATCAAGGCGAAACCGGTGTCGGCGGTAGTTTCGGTGAGCACGTCGGGGGTGTTGGTCAGCAGGATCCGGCGCCGGGTCAGGTAATCGATGTCGTAGTTGTCGACGCCCACCGAAACGCTGGCAATCGCCTGCAGCTGCGGCGCCAGATCGAGCAGCGTGGCGTCGAGTTTCAGGCTGGCACCGAGCAACCCGTGGGCGCGGGGCAGGGCATCGCGCAGTTGCATCAGGCCTTGCGCGTCAAGGCTTTCGATCAGCGTTACATCAAACTGCTCTTGCAGCCGCGCCATCAGCGCGGGCGAGAGTTTCTTGTACAGCACGACGTGTTTTTTCATGGCAAAAATCTCTTCAGGAATGAGCCGGCACGGCACGCGTGGCAACGGCTTTGGCCACGACGCGATCACTGGCGCCGGGCTTGAGGAAAATGGTCAGCACCACCGACAGCAGCAGCGCGCCGCTCATCAGCAGGTACGAAGCACCCGGGGATCCGGTGGAGCTGTTCAGGTAGCCAACCAGATACGAACCGCCGAACGAGCCGAGCGCGCCCATGCTGTTGATCAGCGCCATCGCACCCCCGGCGACGTTGGCCGGGAGAATCTCCGGAACAATGGCGAAGAACGGCCCGTAAGGCGCATACATGCAGGCGCCGGCGATCACCAGCAGCGTGTACGACCACCAGAAATGCTCGGCGCCGAGCGCGTAGGAGCCGTAAAAGGCAATCGAGGCAATCAACAGTGGCGGCCAGACAAAGCGTTTGCGTTTTTGCAGTTTGTCCGAGCCCCACGAGACCAGGAGCATGCCGATCACCGCCGCCAGATACGGTAGCGCCGATAGCCAGCCGGCCTCGATCATGTCCATCTGCGCGCCGGCCTTGAGAATCGACGGCAGCCACAGCACGAAGCCGTAAACACCGATGCTCCAGCAGAAAAACTGCAACGCCAGAATGATCACCTTCGGCGAACGGAACGCCTCGGCGTAGTTCTTCACCGCTTTGATGCCGACCTGTTCGGCGGCGAGGGCACTTTCCAGATCGTGCTTTTCCTGCTCGCTGAGCCACTTGGCCTGGGCCGGACGATCATCGGCCAGTTTCCACCAGATGAACGCCCAGAGCACCGCCGGCAGACCTTCGATGATGAACATCCAGCGCCAGCTGAAATGCTGCACCAGATACCCCGAGACCACCGACATCCACAGCATCGTTACCGGGTTGCCGAGGATCAGAAAGGTGTTGGCCCGCGAGCGTTCGGCACGGGTGAACCAGTGGCACAGGTAGACCAGCATCGCCGGCATCACCGCCGCTTCGACCACGCCGAGCATGAAGCGGATGACGATCAGCCAATAGGCGTTGGAGACCACACCGGTCAATGTGGCCAGACCGCCCCAGAGGATCAGGCTGACGAAAATCAGCTTCTTCACGCTGTGTTTTTGCGCGTAGATCGCGCCCGGCACCTGGAAGAAAAAGTAGCCGAGGAAGAACAGCGCACCGAGCAATGAAGACAGGCCCGGCGTGATCATCAGGTCGGCGGCCATGCCCGATGCGGCGGCGAAGCCGTAATTGGCGCGATCGAGATACGCCAGGCTGTAGGTGATGAACACGATCGGCATGATGTACCACCAGCGGCGGGCGGCGAGGGTTGCAGTTGTCATGGTGTTGCTCCTGAGCTTGTTGTTTTTGTCGCAGCAGGTTCGATAAATCGCTTGTCGCTTAGGGCCCATCGCGAGCAGGCTCACTCCTACAGGGGAGCGCATTTCAAATGTAGGAGTGAGCCTGCTCGCGATTGGTCTCTTCGAATTCGCCAAATAGGTCGGCCCGGGTCGGCAACCCCTCCATATCCCCGCGACTCTGCACCGCCCGACTGCCAATCCAGTTCGCCCGCTGCACCGCCTCGGCAAAACTCTGCTGTTCGAGCAGGGCACTGATCATCCCCACCGCAAAGCCGTCACCCGCGCCCACCGTATCGACGACTTTGGCCACCGGCACACCGGCGACAAAGCCCTGATCCAGCTGCGTACGGTAATAGGCGCCCTGCGGGCCAAGCTTGATCGCCACCGCTTCGGCGCCCTGATCGAGATAGAACGCGGCGATGTCCGCCGGGTCCTCGAAACCGGTGAGCAAACGACCTTCGCTCAATCCCGGCAAAACCCAGTGGGCGAGGGCGGCGAGGCGGTTGATCTCGCTGATCATGTCGCGCTCGCTGGCCCACAGGCTCGGGCGCAGATTAGGGTCGAACGACACGCTGCGCCCGGCATGGCGCATGCGGGTCATCAGCTCCCGCGACATCTCCCGCGCCGAGGCTGAAAGCGCCGGTGGAATGCCGGTGGCATGCAAATGCCGGGCACTCAGCAGACTTTCACTGATCGACTGCGGCGACAGGCGACTGGCCGCCGAACCGCGCCGGAAATACTCGACCTGCGGATCGCTGCCATCGTCGGTACGGGATTTGAACTGGAAGCCGGTCGGATGCTGGTGGTCGACCTCGACATGAGCGCAATCCAGACCTTCGTGGGTCAACGTGTCGACGACAAAACGGCCGAGCGAATCGTTACCCACTCGGCTCAGCCACGCGACATTGAAACCCAGGCGTGAAAGGCCGATCGCCACGTTGCTGTCCGCACCGGCAATGCGCTTGTGAAATTGCTCGACCCGCGCCAGATCACCGCATTGCTCGGCCACCAGCATCGCCATGGTTTCGCCAAACGACAGAATATCGATCTCAGACATGGGCAGGCTCCAGACGGGATTGGCCGAGGCGGGCGAGGGTGGCGACGTGTTCACGGGTCAACGCGACCAGATCATCAGCCTGCAACGGATACTCGGCCGCACGCATAACGCCTTGGGCCATGTGCCGTAGCAGTTGTTCCCACAGATGCAGGTCGCTGACGCCCGGCGGCACCGCCATCAGTTTGCCGTCTGCACGCCGGGCCACAGCTTTGCAGTGCACATAGCCGACATGGCGCCCGAGCAGGCGGGCGGCGTTGGCGGCGGACTGGTCCTGCCACTGCCAGTTGCCGATGTCGAACGTCATCCTGATCGGCAGGTTGTGCTGTTCGACTGCGGCGAAGAAGCGCTGAAACGGTTCGATTCGACCGCCCTGCAAGGTCTGGTCGTTTTCCACCAGCAGTTGCACCGGACTGCTCTCGAGCAGTTGTTTCAGGGCTGACAGATCACAGTTGTCGGTGAAATAGCCAAGAGAGACTTTCAGCCACTTCGAACCGAATGCCTCGGCGTGTTGCAGGGCGGTGATCAGTTCGGGATTGGCGCGTGGCTGGCCGGCGAGCCACAGTTCGGTCGGCGACGAATAGATGCTTTGCAGACCTTGCGCGGCGGCGGCTTCGCTCAATTGCGCGGGGTTTTCCCGGGTCAGCAATTCCTCGCGCCACTCGATGCGATCAGCACCGGCAGCGGCCAGTACATCGATAAAAAAGTCTTGTCCGCGCTGGCGTACAAGCTCGGCGCCGTAGCTGGACAGGCTGATGGAAACGGCAGGTTTATTCATTGTTGTTTACCTCTGAAACCGGTTTCATTTTTGTTCAAATTTTTTTCTTCAGGGCCTCATCGCGAGCAGGCTCGCTCCTACAGGGGAACGTATTCCAATTGTAGGAGTGAGCCTGCTCGCGATAGGGCCCTTACAGTCACCGCAAATTCCCGAGCGTCGACCCACGTTCAATCAGCACCGGCGCAAAATCCAGCACCCGCGCCGCCTCGTCACCCCCCCGCAAACGCCTCAGCAGACACTCAAACGCCCGCGCGCCAATCTCTTGCGTCGGCTGAGCCAGCGCAGTAATCCCGCTACCCACCAACGGATACCAATCCAGGTCATCCAGAGCAATCAGTCCGACATCCTCAAACACCCGCGAACCGATCTTGCGCAAGGCATGAGTCGCCGCCAGCGCCGCCACGCCGTTGGCGCAAAACAGCGCTTTCGGACCCGGCGCCGGAGTGTTTAAAAAAGTTTGCAGGTGAATGGCCAGATCGTCGCCCGTTTCCAGCACCGCCCCGGTCAGTCCGGAACGCTGCGCAACCTGTGCCTGAAAACTGCCGACCCGCTCGATCCGCGAACTGGTGCCGTCAAACGGCTCGGATACCAGCAGTACATCGCGATAACCACGTTGCTCAAGGTGCGCGAGGGCCATCTCCACCGCTTGCGGGTTGTTCAGCCCGACCATGTCGCTGTCGAGCCCGTCGACCTTGCGATCCACCAGTACCAGCGGCATCTCGCGACGCAACTCGTGCAATTCGTCACGGTGATGGCCGAGGGTATTCACGATCAGGCCTTCGATGTTGTACGAGCGCAGCAGCGCCAGGTGCTGACGCTCCTGCTCGTCATCGCGGTCGGTGTTGCACACCACCAGGCTGTAGCCGTGCGCACGGCAAGCGGTTTCCACCCCGTGCATCACGGCAATCGAATAAGGGTTGCGGATATCGGCCACCAGCATGCCGATCAGGCGCGTGCGGCCTCGCTTCAAGCCTCGGGCCATCTGGTTGGGACGGTAGCCGAGTTCGGCGATGGCTTGCTCGATGCGCTGAGCAATGGCATCGGAGAGCAGGGCGCGGTCATCGCCGATGAAACGCGAGACGCTGGCCTTGGAAACACCGGCGCGTTCGGCGACGTCGAGCATGGTCACGCGGCTGCGCTGGGCGGAGGAGAAGTCATTCACGGTTGAGTCTTCTTATTGTCTGAAACCGGTTTCAGGAAACAACAATTTCTTGGGTTGCGTCAAGTGAAGAGCTGGCCGGTAGAGGAAAAGCAAACTGCCGTTTCCGACAGACGGTAGCGACACCTGTCAGATCTGACAGTTGGCGAATGATGGACGGAAGCGCCTAATTCGCTCAACGGATCAACAAGCTTTTTTACACGCGGAACTTAACTTTTAGTGGTGGATGGAAATCATGAGTTCAGTCGGTATTTCCAAAAATAGTCCCTCGAACGGTGTTTTTGCCGCGCCACTATCAGTCGAAGGTGTTGATGACAATGATCTGGACGGACATATCCCCAGAGATATTTTGTTGAAGGGCACTCGTATCGTTATTCCTCGTCCGGATGACACCGGACCCAAGGACCAATTGATGGTGTTTTGGGTTCAGAATTCAATAGAAACGACTATTTTTGACCATACCTATCCTGCGGGGATTATTGATCCTTTTGTTTATGTGACCCTGACGCCGCAACAAATGGCAACTGACGGTGTGGCGCAAGTTTATTACAAGTTCTGGAAGGGAGGTGGCGGTAATCCGGATGAGTCGCCACCGCGCATGCTGACCATTGATCACACCGCGCTATTGAGCTTTCCGGAACCCTTGGCGGTGCACGCAACACTCTGGGGATATTGGAATAACAATACGAACCCTCCATTGACAAGTGGTGGCACGCTCCGAATTCGGCCTCTCAATAATATTGCTCAGCCCTTGGATGTCGCGTGGATTGAATGGAGGGGATATCGGAGTCTTAACGGAAGTGGTCCGGAAGTGACAGAAGCTTATGGTCGCTGGGATAAAACACTTTACGCTACAGATATAACAAATGGCTTCAACTATGTAGTGCCGTTCCAGAATCACATCAGTTCGTTGATTGACAATGATTCCGCTATCGTCGTCTGCCAATTGTTCAGGGGTGGCAGGATCATTGCTGAGTCAGAAAAAGGATTGGTGAAAGTTGATCGAATTACACCTGGTAAACCTGGCCCTTTCGGCCTGAACTCGCAAGGAGAGACGATAGTGGGAATTATATTTGTACCTAAAAAACAACGGGCAGTTTCTGTTAATGTTTCATCTGACATTGGGCCTTTTGCGGATATTGCAGTTGAGACACTGACGGGTGGTTTTATCGCAAAAGCTGTAATGGATTCTGGTATTTTGCCCATCAATTTCACTCGTACACTCGATGAATTGGATAACGACAGTATTGAGGTTAAATACCGTGAAAAAGGAGAAGTGGCCTGGACTGATTACCCAATGTCCATCGACCTTGTACCGGTTGTCGATCGGCCGCCTAGCCCCATCCCACTGCCGTTGAATGCAAGTTTGTTGGCTGAAAAGGCTACCTCACCCGGTCCGACTGTCTGGGAACTCAAGATTGAGCTTTATAAAGGAGGGGGCGGTAACTACGAAGAGTCCAATACTCTGGAATTTACGGTAGATCAGCTCGCGCCGGTCAATACAAAAAACCCTCCCAAAAAAATCAGGCCGACACCAGCTCCTGTTTTTGTCAACGGCACCCCGCTCCCGTTGCGCAATATTGACCAGGCCTGGATAACTGCTAATCCGAATATGAATTTCACGGTGAATGTTACTTATTTCGGGCGTCGTGTTGACGACAACCTGACCGTCTGGTTGAGCTCCGCGACACTAGGTTCACAAAGAGTTCAACTCTTTAACGGCGCGGTCCCTGCTGCTGGTACCTTCGATATCCCCAGCAACGAGTTGCTTCAATTCGCGAATGGACGTGTCAATCTAATTTATCGCTGGGATGACTGGCTGGGTAATCTGGGCGAGGAGTCTGTTTCTACTCCCATTCTGACATTGGCATTGCCGCAACCGCCATTGGCCAAAAAAGCCCCGCTGGTGCCTGAAACCGATCCAAATTACAGCGAACCGCTCTATTGGGAAAACTTTGAAGGCGGGATTGCGGCAATCGTCGAAAACGCATTTATCGAACACGCAGTACCGGGGGATCAAATCTTTTTGTACATTAAGGATCCCCTTGATGTCACCAACCATTTTGAAACGCCTAAACAGCCATGGGCTAACGCCAATTTGAGCTTCGATCTTACCTACGCTGCACTTGATCAAATATTTAACGGTGCCGATGAGCCCAAGGATGCCGAGATTCACTATGAAATAGAACGAGCTGGTATTCCGAGTAATGCTATTTCACCTACTGCAACCATTAGCCTGGCATTCGATATTGCGGGTCTGAAACCACCAACACCTCCTGATCTGAACAATCCAGATCTCCAATTACCGGTTGTAACGGGAGTTTCCAATATTGCTAACGTGGTGGAGGCTACTGATCGCGACAAGCAGGGTACATTCAAAGTAACCAACGGTCTTACAGATCCGGATTTTGAACCGGAGCATACCGTCAAGTGTTACTTGGGGGCTTCCGCTATAGCTTTTGCGGAGTTCAGTCCGCTTGTCGCTGTATCAGAGTTTTCAGTTCCGATTCCTGCGAGTGAAATGGCCAAGTTGACACCGCCAAGCGATACAGCTCGCTACACGATTGAGAAGACCGGAACAGGCAAGAACGTTAACAAGTCCTTGCCGCAAACAGTAACAGTCAATCGGATTCCGATCGTTCTGCCGGAGCCTACGATCAAAATCCGTAACCCTGTTCTTCGCGACTTTATCGAGTGCTACGCGATGATCAGTCCTACGAGTGCTTATGTTCTGGGACTGCAAATCAGAAAAGATCTGCTGCTGCCGCCGGGCACGAATATCACGGTACATTTTGAAGCGCACTCGAATGCCGCGGGTACTGCGTTGATTGCCGGTACAAAGGCCTCGGCGCCTTACACCATTGCGGCGGCGAACGTGCCCGATGTTGCTGGTGTGGGTACTGATGCAAACTTCAAGGCCGCACAGCCTAAGCGAGGTGCAGTTGCATGGGGGAAATACTGATATGAAGCCCAAGGTGGCCTGCAATCATCAACGCCGGTCATTAAACCTTTGGATACGATCAATAACAGCTTCCAATATTGCGACCTGACAGCAGCGCCAGTCTAGGTTTGCGATAAATCGAGTGGTCGTTTTGCATCGCGAGAGGGGCAATTGTCTCTCTCGCGATTTTTACCACTCATCAGGAGAATTTGGATTATGCCTGCACGCTGGAAGGATATATCGCTGTGCATATAAGGATTAGTCCTACATAAAATATTCGGTTTTCTTATTAGTCTGTCGGACGTTTTTTAGGTGGGCGCTTGCAACACTGCCGAAAAAACAGAAGTAGTAATTGTGCAGATTTGAGGAAGTATTCATGCCCATTTTTTTTCGTTCCAGACACCCGAGCGCCATCAGATTGATGATGGCGGCGACATTGATCGTTGCGCCCCAGGCTTACAGTCGAACCCTGTTGCCAGGCGAGAGTGAAGTGGTCACCAATCCACCGGCGCCAGAAGCCTGGGTGGTGTCCCAAGGGGGGACGCTGACCATCGACAATTCGACAGCGTTGACCATCGGTGCACAGAGTGCCAATGTCGTTTTCAACGGTGGCCAGAGTCAGCGTATTGATGCAAACACCTCTTCGTTGAATATGTCCGGCGCCAAGGTCGTTAGCGCAGCGGGCCGGGGAGCCATCCAACTGCTCAACAGCACAGCAACGATCGACAACTCGACTATCACCAGCACCAACAGTTTCGGGCTTTTGCTGGGACGTAACATCAACACCCCTGCATCATCCTCTGCCACCGTTACTGGCAAAAGTGTCATCACCGGTGCGATCGGCGGCGTGCAAGCGGTAGGTTTTGCCGTGCTGAACCTTAACGACTCCACTGTCGTCGGCACCGGGGCCACCAGTTACGGTGTGCAACTGGGTGGCGCAACACTTTCAGCGACCGCCAGCACGATTACCGGCGCGAAGGACGGCCTGCAAATCGTGACCGACACGGTCGGTGTCAACGCCAGCACCGTAACGCTCAACAACACCCGCGTGACCGGCGGGACCGGATCTGCAATCGTATTGGGTTCCTCGGGCAGCGCCGGGACTGTCGCCAACATCAATGTCAGCGGCAGTTCCGAACTGGTCGGCGGCGATGGCTTGGTGTTGCAGGCGATCAACCGCTCCACCGCCAACTTCAATGTCAATGGCAGTACCCTGACCGGCGATGTGCTTGCCGAGACCGGCAGTACGGTTTCACTCATCATGGAAAATGCAGCCACGCTGAACGGCAATCTGCGGAATGTCACCCAGTCCAGGTTCGACGCCGGCAGTACCTTGAACGGCAACGTAGAAGGCGTCGCGGGAACAGCGGCCTCCGTCAGCGTGGACCACGGCTCAGCCATCAACGGTAACGTCAATAATGTCGCGGTCCTTTCGTTGAATAATTCCAGCACGCTGACCGGTGACGTCACCAGCGATGCCAACGGGAGTGTGTTGCTGGACAATGGTTCGGTACTCACCGGCCAAATCACCAACTCGGGCAACCTGAGCATCAACAATGCTGCGCGATGGGTCATGACCGGTGACAACGAAGTTCAGCATCTGAACCTGAACAACGGTGTCGTGCAGATGGGCACCAACGAGCAGTTCCAGCAGCTGAATGTCGGTAATCTCACCGGTAACGGCACGTTTGTGATGGGCACCGACCTGGGAACAGGCAGTACTGACTTCCTGAACGTGACCGGGTCTGCAAGCGGTCAGCATCAATTGCTGGTGTCTGCCACGGGCAGCACGCCAGTGACCGCAGAACCGGTGAAGGTCGGCAATATCGCCGCCGGCGACGCCGCCTTTACTCTGGCCAATAAAGACACGGTGGATGCCGGTACATTCGTTTACCGACTGAAGCAGGACGGGCAGGGCCTGTACCTCAACCCCGACAAGGAAACCGTCAGCACCTCGACCAACACCGCCCTGGCCCTTGCCGGCAGTGCCCGTAGTGTACTGAACGCAGAAATGAATATGCTCAGCGACCAGATCGGTGATCGTGGGTTGAGCATTCGGCCGGATGCTTCGCTTCGCGCGGCCAGTGACAGTGACACCACAAAACTGAGCAACAGTGTCTGGGTGCGCACTTATGGCAACCAGTACAACGTCAAGAATGCCTATGGCGACGGTTATATCCAGAACCAGAGCGGCATCACCGGTGGTGCCGATACGACGGTGGACATCGCCGGTCGTGCCTGGGTGATCGGTGGTTTTGTGGGCTCCAGCCGCACCGAGATGGACCTCAAATACGGCTCCAGCGCGACAGTCGACAGTCTGAATGCCGGTGTTTACGGCAGCACGTACGATGTTGAAAGTGGTGTGTTCGTCAACGTCATGGCCAAGATCAACCAGTTCGACAACAAAGCCAAAGTCACCATGAGCGACGGCACCCGGACCAAGGGTGATTACAAGGCTTTGGGCGCCAGCGGCTCGGTGGCAGTGGGCAAACACATTCGCCTGCAGGACAACTGGTTTGTCGAGCCTCAAGTCCGGGTGTCGACCGGTGCGACCCAGAGCGAAAGCTATCGTCTGGACAATGGTCTCAAGGTCGAGGCCGACACTATGCGTTCGGTCCAGGGCAATGCTGGTGTGAGGGGGGGACGAGTCATTGCTCTTGAAAACGGCAGTCTTCTGGAGCCGAGCCTGTCACTGGGAGCTAACCATGAGTTTGTCAAAACCAACCGGATCAAAATCAACGACGACAGCTTCAATGATGATCGCGCCAGCAGCGCGGTCGAATATGGCGCAGGCCTGAAGTGGACACCGGCGCAACGCAACTGGCAGGTTTCCGGTCAGGTTGGCGGCAGCAAGGGCAACACTGTCAGCCAGGACTGGAGCGGCAGCTTGCGAGTCAGTTACTTCTTCTGAGACGCTGAAACAACAAACGCCCCGTGCAGAGATGCCGGGGCGTTTTTTTGTTCGCTCAGCCGAAGAGTCCGGCGGCGATGTTGATGGAAAAACCCAGAATGGCGGTGTTAAACACAAAACCTATCAACGATTGCGCCAGTACGATCTTGCGCATGTCCCGCGTCGCCACCCCGACATCGGCCGTCTGCACCGCCACGCCGATGGTGAACGAAAAGTACAGAAAGTCCCAATAGTTGGGAGTGGTCAGCCCTTCGGCAAAGCGCAACGCCGGTTCCTTGCCGTTCCAGGTGTAATACAACCTCGCGTAATGCACGCAAAAAATCACCCCAATCAACAACCAGGAGCCGATCACCGTCAGGGCGGTAAAGCCGTAGTGCATGAGCTTGCGCGTGGTTTCCAGATCCTTGCTGCCGGCCAGCTCAAAGGTAATGGTGGCCAGACTGGCCAGCGCGGCAATGCACACCACGAACAGCACCAGCCCGGCGTTTTCATCTTCGACTTCGGCGATGCGTTTGACGTCCGGGGCCTTGGCGCGCACGGTCAGCCAGAACATCAGGATCAAATAAGTCCAGACGCCGGCGTTCCAGCCGATGAGGATTTTGCTGACGATGGAATCGGCGGGAGCCAGCAGGCCAGTGGCAATGCCGAACAGGGCGGCAGCGGAAAGGCGAGGGTGGGTGCGGGCGAGGAAGGGCATGGGGACTCGAGGGGCCAGGGTAATTCAGACACCTTAGCCATGTGGGAGCTGGCTTGCCAGCGATGACGGCGGCACAGTCAACATTGATGTTGGCTGACCCAGCGCTATCGCTGGCAAGCCAGCTCCCACGGGGGTTAGTGGTGCTTGGTAAACCGTTGTACGAGTTTCATGACGACGACGAAGAAGACGGGGACGAAGATCACCGCCAGCGTCGCGGTGATCATCCCGCCGATTACCCCGGTGCCGATGGCTTGCTGGCTCGCCGAGCTGGCACCCGTGGCAATGGCCAGCGGTACTACGCCGAGGATGAAGGCCAGCGAGGTCATCACGATCGGACGCAAACGCAGGCGTGCGGCTTGCAGCGTCGCATCGATCAGGTCGTGACCTTCGTCATACAGGCTCTTGGCGAACTCGATGATCAGGATCGCGTTCTTCGCCGACAGTCCGATGATGGTAATCAACCCGACCTTGAAGAACACATCGTTTGGCATCCCGCGAAGCGTCACCGCGAGCACCGCACCGAGCACACCCAATGGCACCACCAGCAACACCGACGTCGGAATCGACCAGCTCTCGTACAACGCGGCCAGACACAGGAACACGATCAGCAACGACAGACCGAGCAGAATGGGTGCCTGACTGCCGGACAAACGCTCCTGCAACGACAGCCCCGTCCATTCCTGCCCGAGACCTTTCGGACCTTGCGCGACAAGACGTTCGATTTCAGCCATGGCCTCACCGGTGCTGTGGCCGGGCTTTGGCTCGCCGGAAATGGCAATCGCCGGATAGCCGTTGTAACGGGTCAATTGCGCCGGGCCTTGAATCCATTTGGCCTGGACGAATGCTGACAGCGGCACCATTTTCCCGGCGTTGTTGCGCACGTGCATTTTCAGCAAGTCATCGACCTGACTGCGCTGATCGCCTTCGGCTTGCACCACCACACGCTGCATGCGTCCCTGATTGGGGAAATCGTTGATGTACGCCGACCCCACGGCGGTGGACAGCACATTGCCGATGTCGGCAAACGACACACCCAAGGCATTCGCCTGTTTGCGATCCACTTCAAGCTGCACCTGCGGCGCTTCGGCCAGCGCGCTTTCGCGCACATTCATCAGCACCGGGCTTTTCTCGGCTGCCGCGAGCAGTTCGCTGCGCGCCTGCATCAACGTCGCATGGCCGAGACCGCCGCGATCCTGCAAACGGAACTCGAAACCGCTGGACGTACCGAGGCCGTCCACCGGCGGCGGCAGGACCGAGAACGCCATGGCGTCCTTTATCTGGCTGAGCGCGATGTTGGCGCGGTCGGCAATCGAGCTCGCCGAATCATCGCTGCTGCGTTGCGACCAATCCTTCAACGTGGAAAACGCCAAGGCTGCGTTCTGCCCGCTGCCAGAGAAACTGAAGCCGAGAATCACCACACTGTCACTGATACCCGGCTCGCCAGCGTTGTGCGCTTCAAGCTGCTCGGCCACTTGCACCGTGCGGTTCTTGGTCGCGCCGGGCGGCAGTTGAATGTCGGTGATGGTGTAACCCTGATCTTCCACCGGCAGGAACGAGGAGGGCAGACGCATGAAGCACAGGCCCAGGCCGACCAGCAACACCCCATAGATCAGCAAGTAACGCCCGGTGCGTTTCAGCGCGTAACCGACCCAGCCCTGATAACGGTTTGTCAGTTGTTCGAAGCGGCGGTTGAACCAGCCGAAGAATCCGGATTTCTCGTGATGCTCACCCTTGCCGATCGGCTTGAGCAACGTTGCGCACAACGCCGGAGTCAGGGTCAGGGCGAGGAAGGCCGAGAACAGAATCGACGTCGCCATCGACAGCGAGAACTGCTGGTAAATCACCCCGACCGAGCCCTGCATGAACGCCATCGGGATGAACACTGCCACCAGTACCAGAGTGATGCCGATGATCGCACCAGTGATCTGTGTCATTGCCTTGCGCGTGGCTTCCTTGGGCGACAGGCCCTCGGTGGCCATGATCCGCTCGACGTTCTCCACCACGACAATCGCGTCGTCCACCAGAATACCGATGGCCAGGACCATGCCGAACATGGTCAGCACGTTGATCGAGAAGCCCAGCGCCAACATGGTCGCAAAGGTGCCCATCAGCGCTACGGGCACTACCAGTGTCGGGATCAGCGTGTAGCGCACGTTTTGCAGGAACAGGAACATCACCGCAAACACCAGCAACATCGCCTCGCCCAAGGTGTAAACCACTTTGGTGATCGAGACCTTCACGAAGGGTGAAGTGTCGTAGGGGATCTTGTATTCCACGCCGGCCGGGAAATAGCGCGACAGTTCGTCCATCTTCGCCCGCACCAGTGTTGCGGTGTTCAGCGCGTTGGCGCCCGGCGATAACTGCACGCCGACCGCAGTCGACGGCTTGCCGTTGAGGCGAGTGCCGAACTGATATTCCTGACTGCCGATCTCGACCCGCGCGACATCACCGACGCGCACGGTGGAGCCGTCGGAGTTGGCCTTGAGCACGATGTCGGCGAACTCTTCCGGCGTCGACAACTGGCCCTTGACCAGAATGGTCGCGGTGATTTCCTGGCTGGACGGGCTCGGCAAGTCGCCGATGCTGCCGGCCGAAACCTGAGCGTTCTGCGCCACGATAGCGGCGTTGACGTCAGCCGGGGTCAGGTTGAAACCGATGAGTTTCTGCGGGTCAATCCAGATGCGCATGGCCCGCTCGGCACCGTACAACTGAGCCTTGCCGACGCCGTCGAGACGCTTGATCTCGTTCATCACGTTGCGCGCCAGATAATCGCTGAGCGCGACATCGTCGAGCTTGCCGTCGCTGGACGTCAGGGTGATCAGCAAGAGGAAACCGGAGGACACTTTTTCCACCTGCAAACCCTGCTGGTTCACCGCTTGCGGCAGACGCGACTCGACCACCTTGAGACGGTTTTGCACATCGACCTGCGCCAGTTCCGGGTTGGTGCCCGGCTGGAAAGTGGCCTTGATCGTCGCACTGCCCAGGCTGCTTTGCGATTCGAAATACAACAGGTGATCAGCGCCGTTGAGTTCTTCCTCGATCAGGCTGACCACGCTTTCATCGACGGTCTGCGCCGAAGCGCCGGGGTACACGGCGTAGATTTCGATCTGTGGCGGCGCGACGTCGGGGTATTGCGCCACCGGCAATTGCGGGATGGCCAGCGCACCGGCCAAGAGGATGAACAGCGCGACCACCCAGGCAAACACCGGGCGATCGATAAAGAACTGCGGCATATAAAAGCGTCCTGCTTACTGACCAGAGGTCTGGGCAAGTGGAAGAGGGGTGTCGTCGATCTGGACTTTCTCGCCGGGGCGGGCGTGTTGCAGACCTTCAATGACAATACGGTCGCCCGGTTTCAGGCCGCCGGTGACGATCCAGCGATTGTTCTGCACCGCGCCCAGTTGCACCGGCTGCTCGGCGACACGCATTTGCTCGTCGACGGTCAGCACCTGCGCGACGCCAGCGCTGTCACGTTGCACGGCGCGTTGCGGCACGGTGATGCCGTGCGCGATCGTGCCCTGTTCCAGACGCACGCGGATGAAGCTGCCAGGCAACAGGTCGAGATCGGGATTGGGGAACTCGCTGCGCAGAATGATCTGGCCGGTGCCCGGGTCGACGGTGATGTCGCTGAAGAGCAATTTGCCCGGCAGCGGGTAGAGACTGCCGTCATCCTGAATCAGCGTGGCCTTGACCTGATCCTGCCCGACTTCCTGCAACTGCCCGGAACGGAAGGCACGACGCAGTTCGTTGAGCTCGCGGGTCGACTGGGTGAGGTCGGCGTAAATCGGGTTGAGTTGTTGAATCAGTGCCAGCGGTGTGGTTTCGTTCTGCCCGACCAGCGCACCCTCGGTGACCAGCGCACGGCCGATGCGCCCGGAAATCGGCGCGGTGACGGTGGCGTAACCGAGATTCAGCTTCGCCCGTTCCACGGCGGCCTTGTTGGCGGCGACATCGGCCGCCGTTTGCCGGGCATTGGCGCGGGCGTTGTCGTAGTCCTGAGCGCTGATGGCCTTGTCGTCGATCAACTGGGCGTAGCGCTGTTCTTGCAGTTTTGCCTGGAACGCATTGGCTTCGGCCTTGCGCAGCGCCGCTTCGGCGCTGTCCAGGTCAGCCTTGAAGGGTGCCGGGTCGATGCGAAACAGCACGTCGCCCTTTTTCACGTCGCTGCCTTCGCGATAAGTGCGTTGCAGCACCACACCGGCAACCCGGGCGCGCACTTCGGCGATGCGCGGCGCGGCGATGCGGCCGCTGAGTTCGCTGCTGATCGACAGGGGGCGGGTTTCGATGGTCTCGATGCGCACGGTTGCTGGCGGTGCCTGCTCTTCGGCGTTCGAAGAAGAGTCACAGGCGCTCAGCGTCAGCGCCATGGCAATCAGGCCGAGCCCGGCCAGCAGTTTGTTCGACATTTACTACCCCCAATATTGATGCCCGCATCCTACGGGCAGTCGCCGAGAGTAGCGGTGAAGTTTTGTAGGCGCTGTGTGAAATTGTGTAAGGGTTTTACTCAGGGACGGGTGAGGGCGTATATCCTTTAGCCCTTGAAATTTATTGCGACAGATAGATAGCTTCCGCGAGCAGGCTCGCTCCCACAAGGGATCGCATTCCAAGTGTGGGAGCGAGCCTGCTCGCGAATGGGCCTCATCGGTCGCCACAGCACTTTCTGGATCACCCATGCCCAACATCCTCCTGGTCGAAGACGACACCGCCCTCGCCGAATTGATCTCCAGCTACCTGGAACGCAACGGCTATTCCGTCAGCGTTATCGGCCGTGGCGACCATGTGCGTGAACGGGCGCGGGTCAGTCCGCCGGATCTGGTGATTCTCGACTTGATGCTGCCCGGTCTCGACGGGCTGCAAGTCTGCCGCTTGCTGCGCGCCGACTCGGCGACGCTGCCGATCCTGATGCTCACCGCCCGGGATGACAGCCACGACCAGGTGCTGGGCCTGGAAATGGGCGCCGACGATTACGTCACCAAACCCTGCGAGCCGCGCGTGCTGCTGGCCCGGGTGCGAACCTTGTTGCGCCGCAGCAGCCTCGGCGAACCGTTAACCGTGAATGACCGCATCGTCATGGGCAATCTGTGCATCGACCTGTCCGAACGCACGGTGACCTGGCGTGATCAGCCGGTCGAACTGTCCAGCGGTGAATACAACTTGCTGGTGGTGCTGGCACGACACGCTGGCGAAGTGCTGAGCCGCGACCAGATTCTGCAACGCCTGCGCGGCATCGAATTCAACGGCACCGACCGTTCGGTGGACGTGGCGATTTCCAAGCTGCGGCGCAAGTTCGACGACCACGCCGGCGAAGCACGCAAGATCAAGACCGTGTGGGGCAAAGGCTATCTGTTCAGCCGCTCCGAATGGGAATGCTGAGCTGATGTTTCGCATCCTGTTTCGTCTGTATCTGGTGACGATTGTGTCGTACAGCGCCGCGATCTATCTGGTGCCGGATCTGGTGGTGATGGCGTTCCGGGATCGCTTCGTGACCTACAACCTCGATTATTCCCGGGGCCTGCAATCGCTGATCACCAAGCAGTTTCGCGCAGTGCCCGAGGACCAGTGGCCAGCCCTCGCGGCGTCGATGGACAAGGACTTTCAGCCGCTGCACATCGTGCTGGCGCGCATCGACGATGCTGACTTTACCGACGTCGAGCGCGAGCGACTGCGGCGCGGCGAAAACATGGTGCGCATTGGCGACTGGGGCTGGCGCACGCTCGCGGTAACGCCGCTGGACGACACCACCGTCGTCCAAATGGTCGTGCCGCCCGACCCGATGGACGTCAATCTGTTGTACTGGAGCATCAACGTATTGATCGGCGCGACGCTGCTCGCCTGTCTGTTGATGTGGCTGCGTCCGCACTGGCGTGACCTGGAGCGCCTCAAAGGCACTGCCGAACGCTTCGGTAAAGGTCATTTGAGCGAACGCACGAAAATCGCCCCAAGTTCAAACATTGGCAGCCTGGCCAATGTCTTCGACACCATGGCCGGTGACATCGAGAACCTGCTCAACCAGCAGCGCGACCTGCTCAACGCGGTCTCCCACGAACTGCGCACGCCATTGACGCGCCTCGACTTCGGCCTGGCGCTGGCGCTGTCCGACGACTTGCCGGCCGCCAGTCGCGAACGCTTGCAGGGCCTGGTCGCGCATATCCGCGAGCTGGATGAGTTGGTGCTGGAACTGCTGTCTTACAGCCGCTTGCAGAATCCGGCGCAGTTGCCGGAACAGGTTGAGGTGTCGCTGGATGAGTTCATCGACAGCATTCTGGGCAGTGTCGATGAAGAACTGGAGTCGCCGGACATTGTGATTGACGTGCTGCTGCACGGTCAGCTCGAACGCTTTTCCCTCGATCCGCGCCTGACTGCGCGGGCGATCCAGAACCTGCTGCGCAATGCCATGCGCTATTGCGAACGGCGTATTCAGATTGGCGTGCAGGTCAATGCCGGCGGTTGTGAAATCTGGGTGGACGACGACGGCATCGGCATTCCCGACGATGAGCGCGAGCGGATTTTCGAGCCGTTCTATCGACTGGACCGCAGCCGTGACCGGGCCACCGGTGGTTTCGGCCTGGGGTTGGCCATCAGCCGTCGGGCCCTGGAAGCCCAAGGTGGAACGCTGACGGTAGAATCCTCGCCGTTAGGTGGCGCCCGCTTCCGACTGTGGCTGCCCACACCTGCCTGAACCTCAAACCCCTGTAGGAGCTGTCGAGTGAAACGAGGCTGCGATCTTTTGATCTTGTTTTTAAAGATCAAAAGATCGTAGCGTGCCGCAGCTCCTACATTTCAGCCCAGCCCAGACGAGGTAAGTCAGATCAGGGCGGTGGATTGAATCAGGCGCACGCCGGCTCCCTGCATCCGGTCCATCGCTGCCGCCAGTGATCCATCCAGATCAATCGCCCGGCAGGCATCCAGCACCACAAAGGCATTGAACCCCGCCGCCCGCGCATCCAGCGCCGAAAACATCACGCAGAAATCCAGTGCCAGCCCGGCCATATAAACGGTATCGATGCCGCGCTCTTTCAAATAGCCGGACAGCCCGGTGGTGGTGCGCCGATCAGCTTCGAGAAATGCCGAATAGCTGTCGATGTCCGGGTTGCAGCCCTTGCGAATGATCAGTTGTGCGTGGGGCAGGTCCAGACCCGAGTGAAACTCCGCACCGCCGGTTGTTTGCACGCAGTGATCAGGCCAGAGCGTCTGCTCGCCGTATGGCAACTGGATCACATCGTAGGGTTGGCGGCCGGGGTGGCTGGAAGCGAAAGAGGCGTGCCCCTTCGGGTGCCAGTCCTGGGCGATGATCACCTGTTTGAACTGGCGCGAAAGCTTGTTGATCAGCGGTACGATCTGATCACCCTCAGGCACCGGCAGTCGACCGCCGGGGACGAAGTCGTTTTGCACGTCGATGACCAGCAATGCAGTACGGGATGAAAAAGACATCGTGGAATCCTCCTTGGAAAATCACTTTTTCAGCATAGGGGTGGTTTTCTCAGGCAGCCAAACGGCTTCTCAACAAATTCGCTTTCTCTTCCAGCCCGGCGTGGCTGTCACGACCGATCAACATCCAGGCATGTTCACGCTCGGTCCAGAACACCACGTTCATTTCATGTCGACGCTCGTGAGCCAACGGTTGAACGCCGCTGTTCGAACGCGTGACGCATAATGCCAGCGGGCCATGCCTGGCATCCAGATAAACGATCTGCGCAATGGGCACGCCATCGTACTCAAGCATTTGTGCGCGCTTGAATTCGGCGCCCGGCAGCTTCAATGCAGACGGTGAAAGATTCAGGCCGAGGCGGGCGTCGACCGTGCGCAACTGTGCGCGCTGTGCCGCTTCGTCGGTTGGCAAGTGGTCGAGGGTCTGCGGCACATACAGCGCCATGTAGTCGCCGACCAAACCGCGCCAGTCATGTGCCTGCTGCGCCTGCCAGCCAAGCAGCAAACGGTCGGCCAGTACACCAGCGGCGACCAAGGTTGCCGCCGCCGCACCGATAAACCAGCGCCGACTCAAGCCCGGCGTTTCAGGTGAGGGGATGGCATCCAGCCGAGCTTGCAGGCGATCCAGCGGCGCCTGTTGTGCCAGTTCGTCGTAGGCGTTTTTGTACGGCAGGCTGCTGCGGCTCAGCCACTGCACGCGCAAGTTGAGCAGCGGATCCTCGGCGATGGCGGCGTCGAGCCGGTGGCGATAATCCGGGTCGAGTTCGTCATCCAGATACGCCACCAGTTGTTCATCCGAAGGTGTGATCATCAGCGGTCTCCTCCGGTGGTCTTCGGCACCGCTTGCAACGGCGGGTATTCGGCGAGTTTCAGGCGGGCGGTGGCCAGGCGACTCATCACCGTGCCGATCGGCACTTGCAGAATCTCGGCGACTTCGCGATACGACAGGCCTTCGACATAGGCCAGATACACCGTCTCGCGCTGGGTTTCCGGCAACGCATCGACCCGGCGGATCACCTGCGCGGCCATGACGTGAGTCTGCGCCGCGTATTCACCGTCGAACGCCAGTTGCCCGTCAGCATCGACCTGACCGCTGCCCTGACGCACGCGACGGGCGCGCACTTCATTGAGCCAGATCGAATGCAGAATGCTCAGCAACCAGCGATCCATGCGCGTGCCAGCGACATATTGCGCCGACCGCTCCAGCGCCCGCACACACGTCGCCTGCACCAGATCTTCGGCCACGTGCCGATTGCGCGACAGCAACAAACCGTAGCGCCACAGTCGCGCCAGGTGCTGTCCGAGTTCTGCTCTGAATGCCTGATCGCTGACGATGATGGCTGTCCTTTATAAATGCTCAGGTTTTCGATGAATCGTTGATGGCTTCAGCCAGGTCCTGGTACTCCTCGCAAGACGTGCCGCAAATCGATTTGATCTGCTGCAACTGTTCCTGCGCAAGGTCGACGCGACCCTTGATTACATAAGCCTCGCCCAGGTATTCACGGACTTGCGCGTACTGCGGATCGAGTTTCACCGATTGCAGGTAATAGCCGATGCCTTCGTCGGTGCGCCCCAGTTTGCGCGTGGCATAACCGCGATAATTGAGGGCCTTGGCGGTGTTCGGTTGTTGCAGGGTGTCGAGCAGCGCCAGTGCTTCCTCGTAGCGACCGTCCTTGGCGAGGCGGTAGGCATAATCGGTGCGGTCAGCGTCGGGCAGCAGGCGGCTGGTTTGCAGCACACACTTCTGGGTTTTGCTGTCCCAGACCTGGCCTTTGGGGCACTCGGGCTTCTTGACCGGCTCGTCTTCATCGCCATTGGCAAACGCCAAATGGCTGGACATTGCAGCGACCAGCAGCAACGGGGCGGCGAACATAACGGAACGGATAGTCATGGGCAAGGCTCCATAGAGGGTTATCTCTGACTTTGAACACCTCAGGGTGAATTTTTATTCATTGCATTGTCAGTGACTGTTCAGGGCAGGCGTAAATTCAAGCGCTATGCTCGTCAGCGTCCGCCGTTGATCCGAAGCTTTGCCGCCAGGGGAATCGCCATGAAAGATCAGGTCCATCACTCAGCCGCCGCTGGCTACAAGACCGCTGCCGACACCTACGTCAAAGGACGACCGGATTATCCGCCGCAAGTCACTGAATGGTTGGCTGCGACGCTGAACCTTGATGGGCATAAAACAGTGATAGATCTGGGCGCCGGCACGGGCAAGTTCACCGGGCGGCTGGTGGCGACCGGGGCGCAAGTAATTGCCGTGGAACCGGTGGCACAGATGTTGGAAAAGCTCTCCGAAGCCTGGCCTCAGGTACTGGCGGTCAGTGGCACGGCGACGGACTTGCCACTGCCGGACGCATCCGTCGACGTGGTGCTCTGCGCGCAGGCCTTTCACTGGTTTGCCAGCACCGAGGCGCTGACGGAAATCGCCCGGGTGCTCAAGCCTGGCGGCAAGCTGGGACTGATCTGGAATTTACGCGACGCCCAAGTCAGTTGGGTGCCGAGGCTCGACGCCATCGTCAATGCGCTGGAAGGCGATACGCCGCGCTATTACACCGGCGCCTGGCGCACGGCATTTCCGCATCCAGCCTTCGGACCGCTGCAATTGCAGCAGTTTCACCATGGACACACCGGCTCGCCGGAAGACGTGATTGTCAATCGCGTGCGCTCCACCAGCTTCATCGCCGCGCTGCCGGAGGCGCAGCGGGCGAAGGTCGATGAGCAGATTCGCGCCTTGATCGCCGCAGAACCAGCGCTGCGCGGTAGAGACGTGATAACGGTGCCCTACGAAACCGCCGCATTTGTTGCGGTGAAACTGTAGGAGCTGCGGCACGCTGCGATCTTTTAAGATCGAAAGATCGCAGCGTGCCGCAGCTCCTACAAAGGGGGGGAAGCGCCGAAACCTGGGGTAGGGGGCTTGCTCGCGAAGACTGATTCAGCATCAACCCATAATCCAGGTCAGCTCAACTGGGGTGTATCAACCACTTTCCTGCGCTCCCGAACCCCACGCACCACCAGATACAACAACGGCCCGATCGACACAAAAACCGCCGTCAGCAGCAGATAAGGGACCACCGACCAAAACGTCTGCCCACGCGACCGGGCATCCTTGACCATCCACACTCCGGCCAGCGTCGCCAGCAGATACAGATCAATCACCACCTGAGCGGTATCGGGCCGCGACATCAGGCTGATGCCGAAGTCGATCAACGACTGTTCAGCCTGGAGCATGACCGAAACGGTGTAACCGCTAAAAGCCAGGAGTGCGGTGAGGGGCAGGGCGATCGACATCATGCGTTCATTCCTTGAAGTGACGAGCAGAATCGCCAGCCTAACGTGACTCGGCAAAATTGGCCATTGACTTGCCAGCAAGGCTCGGGCTAATTTCCAGCCCATGACTTCCACCGTATTGCGCTGCCAGCCAAGCATTATTACCGCCATTCCTCATTTGGCGGGCTAGCTCACGACTGCAGCACCCAACCCGCCCTAGAGGCGGGTTTTCACTTTCTGTCTCCCGGGTTTTAACGAAACACCTCCCCATGTAGGAGCTGCGGCACGCTGCGATCTTTTGACTTTGGCCTTTAGAATCAAAGCAAGATCAAAAGATCGCAGCGTGCCGCAGCTCCTACACGGGGAGGTGAGTCAGGAGACGATGATGAACGACCAGCAAACCCTGCTTGAGCACTACGTGAAGAAGATCCTCGCCGCGCCGGTGTACGACATTGCCGTGCGCACGCCGTTGCAGGCTGCGCCGGCACTGTCCGAAGCACTGGGCAATTGCATCCTGCTCAAGCGCGAAGACCTGCAACCGACGTTCTCCTTCAAGATCCGTGGTGCCTACAACAAACTGGTGCAGTTGAGTGACGAGCAGAAAGCACGTGGGGTAATCACCGCATCCGCCGGCAATCACGCGCAAGGTGTGGCGCTGGCGGCGCGTGAACTGGGCATCGCGGCAACCATCGTCATGCCCTCGACGACGCCCGAACTCAAAGTCCTCGGTGTACGCAGTCGCGGTGCTGAAGCATTGCTGCACGGCGAGAGTTTTCCATTCGCACTGGCGCATGCGCTGCAACTCGCCGAACAGACTGGGCGCACCTTCGTTTCACCCTTCGATGACCCGGACGTGATCGCCGGACAAGGCACGGTCGCGATGGAAATCCTGCGTCAGCGCCAAGGCGCGCTGGATGCGATCTTCGTCCCGGTGGGCGGTGGCGGCTTGATCGCCGGGATCGCCGCTTACGTCAAATACCTGCGTCCGGAGGTGCGCATCGTCGGCGTCGAATCCGAACATTCCGCCTGCCTCAAATCAGCCCTGCAGGCGGGCGAGCGGGTGGTGCTGCCCACGGTCGGCACCTTCGCCGACGGCGTTGCCGTGGCGCAGATCGGTGAGTACGGATTTGAAGTGTGTCGATTCTGCGTGGACGAAGTGATCACCGTCAGCAACGACGACCTCTGCGCCGCGATCAAGAACATCTACGACGATACCCGCTCGATCACCGAACCTTCCGGCGCATTGGCCGTGGCCGGGATCAAACAGTACGTGGCGCGAACCGCTGTGCGCGGTCAGACCTTCGTGGCAATCGACTCGGGCGCCAACATCAACTTCGACAGTTTGCGCCATGTCGCCGAGCGCGCCGCTGTGTGCGGCGCCCCTGCGTAATGGTAATCAGGGCAGCATCGGGCGCAGGAAGCTGCGCTCGTAGCTGACGATGAACTTCTTCTCGACCAGAGATTCCACCAGCGCGGTGCTTTCCGGATCGGTCAGGGCGATGTGGCGGTAGCTTTCGTAGTCCGCCAGCGACGGAAAACTGAACAGGCAGTAGGCGATATTGCTCGCACCCTCGGACGGCAGAAAGTAGCCGTGATGAGTGCCGCCCAAGCGTTCGACAATGCCGAGCCAAGCCTTGGCGTAGGCCTCGAACTCGGTCAATTGATAAGGGTCGATCACGTATTTGACGTGGCAGGTAATCACGTTTGGCGCTCCTTGCTCAGGTCACTCCTGAATGGCGGTGCCGACTTTGTCCGAGGCGGACCAGATGCGATAGCGCACTTCGACATCCGACGGGGCGTACACCACCACCGGCAATTTGCTGTTGTAGCGCAGCATGAAACCGTCACCGACGACCGGCACGAATGCGCGTTTCTTCTGCGAACCGGGCGGGCAGGCCATCATCGTGCTTATTGGGCCGATGACTTTCTCCAGTCGGTAGAACGAATAGCCCCAACCTTCAAGGTTTTTCTCCTCCAACACCCCTCCCAGACGCTGGCGATTGCAATCCACTTCGAGAGTTTTACCCGCGAGGATCTCGACCTGGAAGTTCTCTTCCCGGTCCTGCTTGGGCAGATGAATGACCTGGCGGGTGAAACCGGCTTCAGCTTTCGGGTAAGGCGCGACGTCTTCGAGTTTGGCCGCGTGGGCGAGGGTGGACAGACTGGCGATGATCAGGCCGGTGGTCGCGTAAGCACGGAAAGAACCCATGGAAGCCTCCTTGCGGGTGTAGTGTGATTGACGGGCATTCTTACCCTCACAGGCGTTGAATGCAAACCGGCGTCGACTTGCAAATTGCAGTGCTCAGATGGGCGATTCTTGCATTTTGCAACTGGCCATCTGCTGGCCAAGCTGGCAAGTGCTTGATTTCGAAAGGGTCGAAATGATCCGATGAAAGGCACGCTTTATGCGTCTATTTGGTGCAGCGCACCGGGTTCGGGCGCCTACACTCCAAGAGGCATTTCGCCGTACAACCGTTTGTTGCACCAGGGAAATAGCGGGGACACACCCGTGCAGGGGCAGCAAAAGCGGTCAACGTGAAGAGTTGATTGGCAGTTTCATCAATAAGGAGAGGTTCACCATGTTTCTGTCTGCCTTGGAACTACGCAATATCATTGAAAGCAGCTTTCTGCCTAAACGTTGCCAATGCACGTTGACGCCGGAATTGAAGATGACCGTAAAAGTGTTCGGTGATCACCAGACCGATCAGGCCGATCTTCACGTCCGTGACATCGATGCCAGCCACCTGAATAGCTGTCGCGAAATCAATATGCTGATCGCCGGGCTGCGCTCGGATCTGGCGCAACAAGCAACGCCACATCACTACAGCCCACGCTCCAGAGCCATTTAACTGACCGTTTCACCCAGTTCGACCGTCACGCGCCGGGCCTGCACAAAACCAAGGCCCAGCGCGAACTCGACCAGCACCGCGAGCAAAATCCCGGGGCCGGCGTGTCCGTTCAGCCATTCTGCAAAACCCAGCACCGCCAATCCAAAACAACCGACGATAAAGCCGTTGCTCAGTGCATTGCGCGCGATCGACACCGGCGCTCTGCGCACCAAATAAAACATCACTCCCAGCGCCGCGAACAGCACCGCGCTGCGTCGCGCGACAAATCCGGCCCCCTCGGAATATTCGATACTCCAGATTGCCAACAACATGTCCGGCACGAAGCCCCAGACCAGCGCCAAGAGAAAACATAACGAAGCGGTGAACGTCGACAACGTGCGAAACGACAACTGCATGGCGAATCCTTGCGGCAGTGAGGAGGGGCCCCGAGCATAACTCCGCAAAACCCCTCACGCCTACCGCAAAGCCGCAAATCAGACGTTTCTGTCAGTTCTGGAAGTTGCACGCGTCGGATAATTTCCGGTAGCTGATCTCCTCGGGTTTACCGGCGTTGTCGATGTACTTCATGTCGGCGGTAATGACTTTGCACTGCATCGTGGAAGGCTCGGTCATCGAAACCACCTTCGCCACATTCAGCGGCATGCCGTACTGATAGGGCACGGCTTTGGACGTGGTGGAGGTGTCATTGGCCTGGGCCAGCCCGGCGAATGCGGTGCAGGCGAGGGCGGTGGTGAGCAGAAATGGGCGAATGTTCATGAAAGGACTCCCGTGCGACGCAAAGAGAGTTCGGCGTGAATCCGGCCGAACTTGCCGCACTGGGCGTCAGCCAAGGGCTGAGGGCGTGCGGTCATTCAGAGTCTTTGACCGCAGCGTTAAGCGATGGTTAACCCACCTGAACGCCGGCTGTCAGAGGGCAGGGCGATTTCTGCGGGACGGGTGGCGTATTCCTACAAGAGCAGATGCCTTGTCTGCTTTCGGTGGCCGGAGTGGGGCGGTTATGGTTTGGCGTCGCTGCAAAATCAGCGATTCAGGTTTGGTCACCTGAACGATTACCCCATTGCAAATGTGCCATCATTTGCGCTGCGGACATCTATGTCTGCGCAGTGCACTGTTGTGGCGGCTGTGTGCAGGGTCGCTTTCGGGCGAGCTGAGTGGGGTTCTCTCGGTTGACCAAACCTGTATACAGTCCGCCTCCCACTGTTTGGTCACAGTGCCGGCGGTTACTTTTGCCCCAGTTTGAGTAATCACCGATGCCAATCATTTATCCGGTCCCCAATCGCTACATCCCCCTCAACAGCGGTGTCACCGAAAGCGCGCCTCTGGTCATCGACTCCGAAGCCAACCCCAAAGACATCCTCGAAGCCGCCGTCCAGCGCGTCCGTGCCTCGGCCGATCTGCTCGAAACCCTGCATTGCCTCTGCTTCAAACACGCCGACGTGCAAGACATTCCGCACATCACCCATGCGCTGTACCTGCTGACGCAGGATGGCAACGATTTGCTGCAGGTCGCGCAGCGGCTGATGTTGAACTGGAAGGCGCCGGCCTGAATTTTTCGCTCAAAAAAGCCTGCCGTCGAAAGAGGGCAGGCTGAGTTGTAGGTGAGGCCACTTCAGCGGCGAGCCACCTCAGTCGATTGCAGGTTCCGCGCATAGTCGACCAGGTCCTTGGGGTAAGCCCAATGATCGTTCTGGCGATCATCAATCTCGTACAGAAACGCAACGGCGGCGGCCTCGAAAGCCCAGTAACCGACGTAATTGCCGTCATCGTCCTCAATGTCGAGATGGCTGTCATGCCAGTTGGTTTGCTCCTCTTCAAACCCGGCGTACCAACCTTCGCAATATTGCCGAAGCAGCTCACTGGACTCTGAGGCGTCCGATGCGTAAATCGCCCGGATCAACGGGGTGTACAAATCGTGGTACCACTCATCAAGGTCTGCCCGCCCGGGTAAATCCTTTCGCAACAGATCTTCATACAACGTGTCCTGGCCTGCGTAGCCAGCCCGATCAATCAGGGTGCAGAACCTCGCCAGCAAATCGGTGCGCCGTAGCAGAATGCACAAACTCATGACCTGAACGCATTCCTCATACTGATCCGGCCAGTCATCAATGGCCAAAGGCGAGACATTGGGATCATCGTCCAGAGCCAGCGCCCGCTGATGGATTTCATAGCAATCCACCAGTTTCTCCAGTCTCGGCAGCAAAGCGGCAATTGGCACACCGGCGGTATAGCTGATCAGCAAAGCGTTAAACGCGGCTTCCTTGAAATAAGCCGTACGCAGTGCCTGTTCCTCCTCGGGGCTATCAGCCTGCATGGTTTGGCCTATCCAGCGGGACTCGGTTTCGTCATACAGCCGGATGGATTTTTGATAGTACGAGTCAGTGAGGAGCGCTTGGCGCTTACGCATGCGGGGATCTTCCTTGTTCATGCAAACTACTTCAGATCAATAACTGTGAATTGACGTTGATCGGGCAAGACATCAAACCCTTGCAGCTCATCCGGCTGACCTTTCCTGGCGAAAGAATCATAAACGAGGTATTTCTCAGGCACTTCATAGCCTTCGTTGGGGATGACCAGACGCATCTGCCCAGTGCTCAAGTACAAAAAACGTGGCAATGCCTTCTCCGCAAAATCAATACGTTCCAGCACGCCGCTTGCTGGATTTTTTCGCAAGACGACCCCTTTGGTATAAGGCGATCCGTAGTTCAACGCAAAAATCAAAGTGGCGCCTGCGCACTTTGCCAGCATCACGTCACCGACAAAGTCCTCATCGGGCATGTCCGTAAAGGCTGTTTCTATTTTGCCGTCGAATTTCACAAACAGGCGCTGCCCGTCTGCATTGGAAGTGGCGAGCAACGCTATTTTGGTTCCGTCCGAAAGAGGGCAGGTCAACAGCGTTTTCTGCGAGCCTGCCCACGCCGAGCGACACATCAGCGTGATCAGTAAAAGCAAAAGCGCCTTGTTCATTTGATGGAACCGATTTCATGGGCGTTATTGCGAGTGGTTGGCTTATGGCTTCTTGCGTATTCGACCAGGTCTTTCGGATAGACCATATGGTCGATCTGGCTGTCGTCTATGCCATACAGGTAAGCAATTGCCCCTGCTTCGATAGCCCAATATCCTACGTAATTTCCATTTTCGCCCTGTAAGTGCGAGTCGTGCCAAGGGGCTTGCTGAAATGCGGCGTACCATTGGGCGCAATAATTTTTTAGATACTCTGATGCTTCCCCTTTACTTTCTGCATAAATAGCCAGAATCAATGGTGAATATGTCTCGTGGAACCATTGATCCACATCGTGTCTATCAGGAAGTAATTTGACGAGCAGATCTTCGTATAACGTATCGTCCCCAGCATAGCCAGCCCTGTCGATTAGTTCTACAAAGCGCTTAAGCAGGTCGGTACGATGCAGTAGGATGCAAAAGCCAATGATCTGAACGCACTCTTCGTATTCGTCAAGCCAATCGTTTATTGCAAGTGGAGATATATCAGGTGTCCGCTGGTATTCAGCGAGTTTGACTTGCCTGAGTTCATGCTTTGCTATCAGATCTTCAAGCAGCGGCATAAGGGAGTAGATCTGTTCCCCAGCAGTATATGCTGCCAAAAGCCTGTCAAATGCTAGTTGCTTGAAGTATGTGGCGCGCAGCGACGCCTCTTCCTCTGCTGAATCGGACTGAAAGGTGTTTGTCTCAAAAAAAACAATTACCTCGTCATGCTCTCTTTTAAAGTTTTCGTAATGGGTTTTAGTGAAAAGATGTTGGCGTATGTTCACTGCTGAGCTTTCCCTGTTGAGTCAAGGGAAGTACCCATATTTCGCACCATTGAAGTTTGGTCGTCAAATGCGGAAACAGGTATCCGGCTCAAAAACAGTTCCAAACCCTGCTGATACGACTCCGCGTCCATCACTTCGCTGTTTCTGGGGATGTGATAGGCCTTGCCCTTGCTGTCCAGTTTTGCACACGCAACGGAGTAGAAGTCGGGTGTGACCTTGAACCGCACAATCTGACCCCACGCAAGTCCGCCTTTGGCGCCTTTGCCCTTGGTAAAGAACAAGATAAAACCATCTTCATCGAATTCCAGGCGATAAGCACCTTCAGCAGCCTTGAGTCGGGCACGTACCGTTGATTCGATCAGGCGCAGGTTTACCTTTTGAAAAGGCTTGCGAGGTTTCGCACGGTTGGCGGCAATCCGCTTGCGCAAGCGATTTAGCAGGTGTTCGGAGAAGAACCGCCAGCACACCACGTATGCCACGGTGAAGGACACCAAGGCGATGAGCTTCTCCGGGCTCAACTCGCGTGCAGGGAAATAGATGGCTAGCACGCCGCCAACCAGCCCCAGTAGAAAAAACAGCGGCGCGAGCAGACGATCCTCAATGCGAGCCAGTTTGCCAAGTAGCCTGGCCCTCAGTTGATCATCCTTGAGTATTTCCTGCTCAACCAGTTTGCCGATTCTGGACTGTGTGTGTTCGGGGGTGATGGTGTATTGCAATTCCATGGTGCTGAATCCGAAATCCGTTTTCTGGGGGAGGGCAGAGTTTACGTGTTTGCTTTGCGCCGGGCATATTCAACCAGATCTTTTGGATAGACCATATGATCGATTTGGCTGTCGTCTATACCGTACAGGAAAGCAATTGCTCCTGCTTCGATGGCCCAATAGCCCACATAGTTGCCATCCTCGCCTTGCAAATGCGTGTCGTGCCAAGGGGCTTGAATGAAAGCTTCATACCATTGGTTGCAATACTCTCTCAGTCGCTGTGCGGACTGTTCTTTAGAGTCCATGTAGATGGCTTGTATCAGGGGGGTGTAGACGTCGTGAAACCACTGGTCAACATCATGTCTGTTTGGCAGCACTTCCCTTAAAAGGTCTTCGTATAGCGTGTCATCTCCGACATACCCCGCCTGATCAATCAAAACCACGAATCGCTTCAGTAAATCGGTGCGGCCCAGGAGAATACACAAGCCTATGACCTGAACACACTCTTCATACTGATCCGGCCAGTCATCTATGGCAAGCGGGGATATTTGGGGTTCCTGCTCATAAATAGATAGTGTGTGCTGCCGTATTTCGTATTTTTCTATCAACTCCTCAAGCAACGGAATGAGGATTTCTATTTCCTCTCCCGCCGTATAGCAGGCGAAGATTTTGTCAAGCAGAAGGTCTTGAAGATGGCGTGCTCGAAGCGACTCTTCTTGTTCAGGAGAATCTGATTCAAATTCATTGGTTTTGCAAAACTCGATAACTTCGTCGTATTCTTTCAAGAAAGTTCTATAGTGACTTTCGCTATAGTATTTTTGCCTTTTGTTCACGTTCCTTCCTTGGTTGTAAAATTCCAAGCCTGCTTGGAATCTTATGTATTCAGTGAGTAGCTTGATATTTCAGGCGGTCGGTTTATTGTTTTGCGCATACTCGACCAAGTCCTTTGGGTAAACCATATGGTCGATTTTGCTGTCGTCTATGTCGTATAAAAACGCAATGGCTCCCGCTTCAATAGCCCAGTAGCCCACATAGTTACCATCCTCTCCTTGTAGGTGAGTATCGTGCCAAGGGGCTTGCTTGAATGCCGGGTACCATTGTTTGCAATACTTCTTAAGAAGTTTCGGAGGGTCTTCTTTGTTTTTACCATAGATAGCTTGAATAAGTGGTGTGTAAACGTCGTGAAACCATTCATCTATATCGTGCCGATGTGGCATGACCTTGTTTAATAGTGCCTCATAAAGAGTGTCTTCACCTGCATATCCTGCGTCGTCAATGAGTTTAACGAACCGTGGGAGTAGGTCGGTTCGATGTAAAAGTACGCACAAGCTGATTACTTGGACAGCTTCTTCGTATTGGTTTAGCCAGTCATCTATAGCCAGTGGAGATATATTTTGCACGCCTTGGTATTCACTCAGGGCTTTCTGACGAATTTCGTATTTATTTATGAGATCTTCAAGAAGAGGGATAAGGTGTTCTATTTGCTCGCCCGACGTGTAAGTGGCGAGTAACTTGTCTAGAGCAAGTGTCTGGAAGTATCTTGCGCGCTGAGATGCTTCCTCCAGCGCCGAGTCGGATTTAAATTCGTTTGTTTTGAATAGTTCAACTAACTCATCGTGTTCTCTGAGAAAGTTTTCGTAATGCTTGGTGCTGAAAAAACTCTGTCGTACTTTCACTGTCGTCATGCCTCAATTTTTAGGTTGTCCAAAACGCCATGCTTTTTAGTCAAGATTTTTTTGCGCTTGCTGACGAGTGCTTTGACCTCTGTTTCGTTGTAATGAAAGGCTTTCTCGGGTGGTAAAGTGGGGCGTTAATAAGTGTCGACTGTACGAAAGTTTCACTTGGGCGGTGAGTATTCGCGATTGGCAACAGCTTTTTGAAGGTTGCTAAGCTCGACGCGATAGACCAGACCATGAGTCTTGCCTCGCTGGTGGCGCCGAAGGTCGGGAAGCCGGGCTTGTGCAGCAGCTCTTCGAGCTTTAGGTCGGGGCGGGCGCTGACCAGTTCGAGGTCGAAAACGGAACGGTTCATTGAGGGCTTCGCGACCGGTGAAGCTGAGGACTTGCAAGTCAGCGAAAACGCCTTCGTGCGAGAGGGTGATATGGGTTGCGTTGGCATCAAGCATGCCTTGAATTCCGTTTTCATTACTTTCACTGGCGAATAGCAATTGCCCCCTCTTAACTTTAAATGCGCTTCGCTCAGCGTCTGAAAGTCAAAGCTGAGCGAACGCTGCAGCACCTTATTCTTCGCCTGACCAATACCAAATTGTATCGCCCCAAGTAGAATCGTCAAATTTAGGCATGATTTCACCTTGTTTAAAGTAGCGGCGGGATTCCGCTTTAGCAGGGGTAAACCAGTAGCCTGTCTTGCTGCATGGTTGCCCAGCGTCTATGCGGGAAACCTCAGAATTATTAGCGGGTTTGTAGTTTCTTGCGTATTCAACCAGATCTTTCGGGTAAACCATGTGGCTGATTTTGCTGTCATCTATCCCATAAAGAAATGCTATTGCGCCGGCTTCAAGTGCCCAGTATCCGACATAACTTCCCTCGTCGCCGTCGGTATGTGTGTCATGCCAAGGAGCTTGCTCAAAAGCCGGATACCATTTTTTGCAGTAGGTGTCCAAGTGGCTAGAAGCTTCTTGTTTGTCTTCAGCATAAATTGCCTGAATTAGTGGTGTGTATACATCGTGGTACCATTGATCGATGTCTTGACGACCAGGTAAAACCTTAATCAATAGATCTTCATATAGAGTGTCTATACCTGCATACCCTGCATTATCGATCAGGAATACAAAGCGCTTTAACAGGTCAGTACGGTGGAGGAGGATGCATAGACTTATTACTTGTACGCACTCTTCGTACTCATCCAGCCAATCATCTATGGTCAAGGGGGTGATGTTGGGGATTTGTTCGTAAATTGCGAGTTTTTCTTGCAGTTCTTCGTAGCTCTCAATTAGGGTTTCTAAGGGCTGTTCTAGGTTTTTTATATCTTCTCCAGCAGTGTAGAGCATGAAAATTCTTCCAAGATAAAGTGTTTGGAAGTTTTTAGCTCTCAATGATTTCTCTTGAGCAGGAGAGTCGGCTTTAAATAGTTTGTCTTTCCAAAATGCAAATTGGTCTTCGTATTCCTCATTGAAATTTTCGTACATTTTTTCAGTTAGGAATTTTTGACGTCTTTTCAATTTATCAAGCCTCAAGCTGCAGGGATTCTAGGTTGCCGTATTTCTTAATTAGGGATCGCTTTCGTTTGTTGATGGCCTCTTTTACTGCATGTTCTTCATAGTGAATGGCCTTATGTTCCGCATGAGTAGATGCTTCAGTTTTTCCGAATCTTGCTTTAGCGTGTTGTTCTGCACTCTCTAGATAGACGGGCGTAAAAAATAGATGGCGGCTATAGGAACGCTCAACGTCTTTCCTGAGTTTTCTTGGAACCGCTTTAGTAAGGTTTTTGGCGATCCACTCTCGGCTCATCTGTACCAAAACAGTTTTCCCGTTTACCTTTGGCGCTTGTTTTTTACCCGTTGGCTTTGCAGTTTTTTTGCCACTCTCGAGCGGTGCGGCACCTTTCTTTCCTGAGTTTGACGGGTCGTTTTCAATTGGCTCTAGCAAGAGTGAAGCATCCATCCCATTAACCCCAAGTTTAGATACGATGCTTGGTTTCCGAGTGTTTCCAGGTTTTCGCATGAACTTAGGTGCATCTTCATCGCGACTGGCCTTCGCTTCTACTATCGCGTATTTTTCATTGCCGTTGTTCGCTGGATCTGCGCGCCAAACTGCGTCAATCCCGGTGCCATTAGCCGCATCGGTTAATTTGTAGAGTACATTCCAGCGTTTATCACTTCCGCCTTTAGAGATTTTACCCATTTTGCTGGAACCCGGCGTTCCATTGTTCCAAACCCCATCGACACCCTTATCGTGACCATCCCAATCCTTACCCCATGCCAATACTTCAGCGCAGAAATAGTCAGCAATGTGTTCGCCGCTGACTCCCAGTCCCTCGTTCGTAAGGTCCAGATTAGGGTTGCGGCCAAGTTTGGTTGCATCACTTTTTCTCTCGGAGGAACTACTAGGGCCATCGTTTCCTTGATTGGCGACCGCAGGATCCTTTCCTGCAGGTTTTTTGCCTTTAGCAGGCTTCGCGGAACCTGATGACATTCCTGAACTGTTTCGCTGCATCCCCTTCCATTTGACCAGTCTTTTTTCGACGATTCCCAGCATTGAAGGCATGTTGTCGCGTGACGTCGCCAATACCGTTACTACGGCAGATTGAGTCCATCCAGGTAGACTCTGGAAGGTTGACGATCCTTTGACTCCACTGATGATCGCGTCTAACTCTGAACGTAATTTTCCAGCATCAAAAATTTGTTTTAAAAGTTCTTCTGGGCTTGTCTTGATTCCACACTCTTCTAAAACAAAACGAAGCAGGTCAAATAGCACTGGGGCGAAACGTTGGGGATCTCTGTTAACAATCCTCAAACTCTTCTTAAGACCATCTCCCGGGCCAGGAATCCAACCAATTACTGCCATCAGCAAGTCAAACTGCGCATCTTCTTTACTGGAGGGCGAGTCAGAGTTGTAGAGCACAATAGAAGATTCGATAGTGTCGTAAGCATCAATCGCCTGACCAAGGAAGGGGACCGCTCCTAATGCGATGCCTTTTCCTAGTTCTAATGCGGCTTCTTTATATGCGGCACTACGGTCGTCGTCACCTTCGGTGCTGCTTCCAGTTTCAATTTCACTCATGTCAGCCTCCCTGCGGCTTTCTCCACTAGTGCTTGTAAATCAACTTTTTCTGGATCTAGGCCAATCTTCCGCAGGTCGTCGTTGATCTTTTGATCGCTGCTTTCTACGACGCTTACAGGAGGTCGATCAAAAGGCCTCGGATCTTCACCGTAATAAATTTTGGCAGGTCCCGTAGGCACATCTTCTAAGCGCGCATAACCATCCGCATCAAGAACACCTTCGCGGGTCGAACCATCGGCAAAATCAACACGATAAGATGCACCTGGTACGGGCTCGAGGTTGTTATAGTGCAAATTCAACTCCAGCCAGGTCGGATTCGCCTTGGCTTTTTCCATCAGCCTTCCGGCGATGTCCGCTGCCGCCAACCCCGGAATCAACGGAATCAAAATCCCGATCCCGGTCCCCACCCCCGGCGCGCCCCCGGTATTAGCCTTCACCTCAGCCCCGCTGATGGTCACGCCACCGGCATCAACCTTCACAAAACTCCCGCCAGCCTTGGCCGTGAGCTCCATACCCCCCTCAACCACAACCTTGTCGCCAGCGTGGTAGTGAATCTCCGTCCCGGCCTCGACAAACTGCGCCGTACCCACTTTCACATGCTGGGTCACGCCAACCGTCAGGTGATCATCCGCGCGCATTTCGCTGACACGATCCAGATGGGTAATGCGGTGTTCCTCAACCTTGAACTCGCTCAGCGTATTGGCTTCAACGGTGTCGTGCCGTTCGTTGCCGACGCGGATCTTCTGGTCGTGCTCGATGTTTTCGTCCCAGTCGCGCTGGGCGTGGATGTAGATCTGCTCGATGCCTTTTTTGTCTTCGATGCGGAATTCGTTGTAGCCCTTGCCGCCCGGTGAGCTGAGGGTTTTGAAGGTGCTACGGGTTTTGTTGGCCGGCAGGTCGTAGGGGACGACGTTTTCCTTGTGGTACAGGCAACCGGTGACGAGTGGCTGGTCGGGGTCGCCTTCGAGGAAGGTGACGAGGACTTCCATGCCGACACGCGGGATGGCGAGGCCGCCGTAGGCGCTGCCGGCCCAGCCGCTGGCGACGCGCATCCAGCAGGTGGTTTTGTCGTCGGCCTGGCCGTCGCGGTCCCAGTGGAATTGCACCTTGATGCGGCCGTATTGATCGCAGTGGATTTCTTCGCCGGACGGGCCGGTGACTATGGCGGTCTGGCTGCCGAGGACTTTCGGTTTCGGGTGTTCGAGGGCAGGGCGGTAGTGCGCGTCCCACGGCGTGGCGAGGAAGCTGTTGCGGTAGCCCTGGTGGAAATCGCTTTTGTTGTCGGTGACGTCGCTGGTGACGTTTTCGCCGAGCACCTGCGGCTGTTTGCCTTCGTGGAAGACTTCCAGCAGCAGCCACAGGTCGTTCCACTCGGCGCGCGGGTGCTCGGCGAGGGTGAGGAAATGGCCGCTGGTGAGGGTCGGTTCGTCACCTTTGCCTTCGGCGAGTTTGTAGTCGCTGCGGTGGCGTTCCAGTGCGCGGGTCGAGAGGAATTTGCCGCGCTCGCGGGTGGTGAAGCGGCCGGGGTAATCGTAGTCTTCAAGGTCCGGGGCGAAGGGGCTGGTTGCCGTGCCTTCGGGGAGGATCTGCGGTTTTTCGAAGTCGTAATCGCGGCGGCTGACGCGAGTGGTGCGGGTTTCCAGGCGCAGGTTGAAGCGCTTGATCACCGGTTTGTCGGCGGCCATGCCGGAGTCTTGCTGGTAGCTCACGGCTTTGAGTTTGCGGAACACGGTCTGGTCGTCGCCGAACACCAGTTTGTGGCCGCTGCTGCTGTGCTGGAAGTGGAAGTGAATGCCTTCCTCTTCGCACAGGCGCTGGATGAAGTGCAGGTCGGACTCGTCGTACTGCACGCAGTATTCGCGTTCCGGGTATTCGGCGCTGAGCTGGAAGCTGTAGGCGTCGGCGAGGATGCCGCGATCTTCGAGAACCTGGGCGATGATCTTCGGCACCGTGAGCTGCTGGAAGATCTGCTGATCGTGGTTATGGCGCAGGTAGGCGAGTTGCGGCACCAGGCTGATGCTGTAACGGGTCAGGGTTTTGCCGGAATCGCCTTGCTCGATGCGGTACACCAGGCCATGAATCTTGCCTTCGCCCGTTGCGCCGAACGTTAGTACGCCGGGCTTGTGCAACAGCTCTTCGAGTTTCAGGTCGGGGCGGGCGCTGACCAGTTCGAGGTCGAAACGGAACGGTTCGTTGAGGGCTTCGCGACCGGTGAAGCTGAGGACTTGCAGGTCGGCGTTGGCGCCTTCTAGCGTGAGGGTGATGTGGGTAGCGTTGGCGTCCAGCATGCCTTGAATTCCGTCCGTTGAATAAGCAGGGGACGGATGATGGAGGATTAAACCGCCTCGTTCAAGGCGCAAATGCCGTATGCACGGCACTGGTGGGGCATAGGGCAAACCCTTAGATAGCGGGTTTCCCTCAATGAAACCGGGCGTTTCGTGGATGCCCGCGCCGGTTGGCTGCCGATATCACCCCCGCCGGGCATTGAAGAATAGCCAGTCAGTTTCAGACTAAAGTCGCCTGTGGCACGTTAAAGCCATCTGCCATCATTGCGCCTCACCCCTGCGTGTTCACTTTCTCCCGGCTCAATTTTGATCCGGGACGGGAGCTATTTTTCTGGCTTATTGCGCCTCGCGCAAACGCTGCATTGTTGGAGTTTTTCATGCGTCCCCCATTTACCCTCATCACCCCGCGCCAGTCGTTTGGCTTCGGAGCCGTTGTGCTATGCGCCGGTTTTGCCGCACAGGTTCAGGCCAGCGGATTTTTCGAAGACACCACGGCGAAAATCGAATCGCGCACGGTGTACTTCAACCGCGATTTCCGTGATGGGCACACCTCAAACGATCAGGGCGCATCGAAGCGTGAAGAGTCGGCGCAGGGCTTCATTCTCAACCTGCAATCGGGTTACACCGAAGGCACTGTCGGTTTCGGCATTGATGCGCTGGGCATGCTCGGCTTCAAACTCGACTCCAGCGCCGACAACAGCAATAGCGGTTTGCTGCCGTCGAGCGGGCAGGACCCTCGCGGCTCGAAAGATCAATACGCGAAAATGGGTTTGACCGCGAAAGTGAAGGTTTCGGACACGGTATTGAAATACGGCGCACTGCTGCCGGATCTGCCGCTGCTCAAGTACAACGATGGCCGTCTGCTGCCAACGATGTTCAACGGTGCGCTGCTGACTTCCAAGGAAGTGAAGGACCTGACCTTTATGGCGGCGCGTCTGGACAAGTACACCGCGCGCGACTCCACCGACTCGCAAGACATCCGCGTGCACTGCAAGAACAAGCGCTACGCGTGCAACACCACCGCCGACCATTTCGACATGTACGGCTTCGACTACAAGATCAACGATCGCCTGACCGCGCAGTATCACTACGCCGAACTTGAAGACATCTATCGCCAGCACTTCGTCGGCCTGTTGGCCAATCAGAAGGTGGGCGACGGTGTGTTGAAAGCGGATCTGCGCTTGCTGAAAAGTGCCGACAGCGGCGATGCGAAGGCCGGTTCCATTGATAACCGTGCATTGAGCGGCATGCTGTCCTACGCCATCAGTGGCCATACCTTCAGCGGCGGCTGGCAGCGTATGAACGGCGACAACTCGATGCCGTACCTCGATGGCAGCAACCCGTATCTGGTCAACTACGTGCAGGTCAACGATTTCGCCGCCGCGCAGGAACGTTCCTGGCAGTTGCGTTATGACTATGACTTCAAGGCAATCGGCATCAACGGCCTGAGTTTCCTGACGCGCTATGTCAACGGCGATCACATCAAGGTGTTGGGCAGCGATCAGGAAGGTAAAGAGTGGGAACGCGACAGCGAGTTGAAGTACGTGATTCAGACCGGCACGTTCAAGGATGTAAGTCTGCGTTTGCGTAATGCGACGTATCGGACCAACTACGAGAAGTTTGCCCGGGATGTGGATGAGACGCGGTTGATCGTGAGTTACAACTTTTCGGTGTTGTAAGGTACCGATTTGTAACGTCTGATCGACCGCTATCGCGAGCAGGCTCACTCCTACAGAGGATCTTCAGTGGACGCGGATATCGCGTTCGACATTGATCCATTGTAGGAGCGAGCCTGCTCGCGAAGGCGTCTTTACAGCCAGTGCCAGAACCTGCTCCAGAACCCTCGGTTGAGGTCTTCCTTGCAACCGGCATATTGCTGGGCATACATATCGGAACGGTTTTGCACTTTGCGCGCTGTCGGCATCAGCCACGCCTTGCTGGCGTAAGTCTTGTTGCGATAGCCACCCCAGCCTTCGTGGTAGTTGAGGTACTGGCCGTAGGCGTCGTATTTGTAGACGCCGTTGATGCTGGTGGTCTTGTCCATGTACCAGCCGACGAAGTCGATGGCGTCGTCGAAGTCTTCGCGGTCAGCGCCGCGGCGGCCGGTGCTTTTCTGGTAGTCGGACCAGACTTCATCCTTGGCCTGCGCATAACCCGACGCGGTTGAAACGCGGCCCCACGGAATGACCCAGAGCAGGTATTTGCGCGGGGTCTTGGCGTCGTAGCGGTAGCCGGATTCCTGATACATGATCGCGAACGGCACCTGGATCGGTACGCCCCAGCGCTTCTGCGTGACTTGCGCGGCGTCGTACCAATCACTCTTTTCGCGGAAGATCTCGCAGATGTTTTCCGGCGAGCGGGGCGGCGAGGTGCCGCAACCCGTCAACAGTGCCGCGAGTACCAGTAGTCCAACCGTCTGCCCTGAGTTCAAAAGCCGTTATCCCGTCATGCGCGTAAAAAGGGCGACAGTCTACGCGCTCAGCTCAATTGGTGACGATAGGGCAAATCCGGACCGGTCTTGCTGCAGGTCAGCGCTGCCGCTTGCACGGCGAACTTGAGCATGGTGTCGATCTGCTCGCGAGCAAGGTGCTGCACGCCTTCGACCGAATCCAGACCGTGCTCGGTCAGCCAGGTGATCAACGCGGCCTGGAAAGTGTCGCCGGCGCCGACGGTATCGGCGATCTGCACCGGGCAGGCGGGCACCGACCATGAACCATGGGCGCGGCTGAACACGCTGGCGCCTTCGCCGCCACGGGTGAGGATGACGACCTGGCAGCGATGCGCCAGCCAGCCTTCGATGACGCGTTGCGGATCCTGTTCGGGGTAGAGCAGGCCCAAGTCTTCGTCGCTGACTTTGATCAGATCCGCCAGTTGCACCAACGTGGCAATCCGTTCGCGCCACAGTTCGATATTCGGCTCGGGATTGAGGCGTACGTTGGGGTCGAGGGTGATCAGGCGTTTGCCACTTTCACGCTGAACCAGCGCGAGCAGGGTGTCGGCAATCGGCTGCACCACCAGTGAAAACGAGCCGATGTGCAAACCGCGCACTTCAGGGCCCAGCGATGGCAAATGCGCGAGGCTCAACTGCCGATCGGCGCAACCTTCGCCGCGAAAGCTGTAATGCGGCGAGCCGTTGGCGCCGACGGCAACCATCGCCAGCGTGGTCGGCGCGGCGAAGTCCACCAAATAGTCAGGACGTACGCCTTCCTCTTGCAATACCTGCTGCAAGCGGCGGCCGAGGTAGTCGGTGGACAGTCCGCCAAACAAGGCCGAGTCCACGCCCAAACGACGCAAACCCACCGCGACGTTGAACGGCGAGCCGCCGGCAATCGCCTTGAAGTTCACTTTCGAAGCCAGTCCGCTGGCATCGTCTTCGCTGAAGAAATCAAACAGGGCTTCGCCACACACCAAATACATAATTGTTTGCTCTTTATAGGGTTGCGACATGCTGTTGATAGCGTTCGTAAGCCTGCTGGAACGCCGCGACATTGGCGGCGATCGGCAGGGTTTCACTGCTCAGGTCGAGTTTCACGCAGCGCTGGCACAAGTCGGCCAACGTATCTTCGTGGCCGTTCGACCAGGACTTGCACCACGCTGCTTGAATCGCAGCACCGAGGGCGGCGGCTTCGCTCTGTTCAGTGCAGATCACCGGGGTGTTCATGATGTCGGCGACGATCTGCCGCCACACCGCGCTGTTCGAACCGCCGCCGATCAGGCAAATGCTGCGGCTTTGTAAACCATTCTGGCGGAGCAAATCCAGTCCGTAGCGCAAGCCGAACGTTGTGCCTTCGACAGCGGCTCGGCACAGATTGGCCTGAGTCAGATTATCCAGCGTCAAACCGTGCAGGCTGCCGCTGGCGTGGGGCAGGGCGGGGACGCGCTCGCCATTGAAAAACGGCAGCATGCTCACGCCTTCGGCGCCGATGGGGGCCTCATCGACGAGTTCATTGAACCGGTCGAGATCCAGCTCGAACAATTCGCGAATTGCGCCGGTGGCGTTGGTCAGATTCATGGTGCAGATCAGCGGCAACCAGCCGCCGCTCGATGAACAGAACGTGGCGACGCTGGCATCCGGGCTGACTTTCGGGGTTTCGGCGTAGGCGTACACCGTGCCGGAGGAGCCAAGGCTCATGGTGATCGCGCCGGGTTGAATATTGCCGGTGCCGATCGCGCCCATCATGTTGTCGCCGCCGCCGCTTGCGACCAAGGCGTTGGGGTTGATGCCAAGGTGTTCGGCGATGGCCGGCAGGATTGTGCCGACGGCTTCGTGCGCATCGATAAGTTCAGGCAGCGCCGCTTGCAGACGTCCGCTGGCGTCGATGTCACGCAGCAACTGCAAATCCCACTGGCGAGTGCGTACGTTGAAGTAGCCGGTGCCGGAGGCGTCGCCGTATTCGCTGCAGGCACGGCCGGTGAGCCAGAAGTTGAGGTAATCGTGGGGCAGTAAAATACGTGCGATGCGTGCGAATACGACTGGATGTTGTTCTTTGGTCCACAGCAGTTTCGACACTGTGTAGCCGGGCGCAATGACCACGCCGAGGCGTTCGAGCGAGCCTTTTTCACCGCCCAGATGCGTGAGCAGCCGGTCGTTCTCAGGGGTGGTTTCGGTGTCGCACCAGAGCTTGGCCGGGCGCAGGACTTCGCCTTGATCGTCGAGCAGCACCAGACCGTGTTGCTGGCCGGAAACGCCGATGCCGAGGATCGACTGGCCATCGACATTCGCCGCCAACAACGCGCGGCGGGTGGCGAGGGCGAAGGCTTCCAGCCACTGGCGAGTGTCTTGCTCGCGACGGCCGTTGGCACCGCTGATCATCGAGTGAGCGGCGGCGCCGTGGCCGAGTACTTCGCCGCTGGCAGCATCGAGGATGATCGCTTTGGTGCCTTGGGTGCCGCAGTCGATGCCGAGGAAGAGTTGTTCGGTTGCCATGGCGAGATCCTTGGTGTTTCTGTTTTATCTCGGTGAACCCTATCGCGAGCAGGCTCACTCCTACAGGAGAATTGTGGTCACTGACGATCACCTGTAGGAGTGAGCCTGCTCGCGATGGCTTAATTCGCTGTAACGATATTCTCAGCCAAGAATCCGCTCCAGCGTTCGCGTCACACCTTCTTCGCGCAAGCTGTCGCAGCACCATTCAAACGCCGCGACAAACTCCGCCGAACGCGGAATCGCCGTGCCGAAAATCTCCTCGACCGCCAACAATCGCTCAGTCACCAACGCATCATCAGCCACCAATGCCTGGCAAAAAATCGCCCGCGGATCAGGAATCGAATAGGTATCGCCATTCTCATCCACACCCTTGAGATACAACGCCCAGGCCGCCACCACTAACGCCGCACGCTTGGTCTCGCGCCCATCGGCAATCAACCGGTTGATCGTCGGGATGGTGAACTTGGGAAACTTCGACGAACCGTCCGAACACACCCGCTCAAGCTGATCGGCAATCGCCTGATTGGAGAACCGCGCCACCAGCGTGTCCTTGTATTGCGTCAGGTCGATGCCCGGCACCGGCGCCAGTTGCGGTGTGACATCCATGTCCATATACGTACGCATGTAGCGCACGAACAGCGGGTCATTCATGGTCTCGTGGACAAAACGATAGCCTTTCAGGAAACCCAGATACGTCAGCGCCAGATGACTGCCGTTGAGCAGTTTGATTTTCATCTCTTCGTAAGGCGAAACGTCGTCGGTGAACTGCACGCCGACCTTTTCCCAGGCCGGCCGGCCGTTGACGAATTTGTCCTCCAGCACCCACTGCACAAACGGTTCGCAGACCACCGGCCAAGCGTCATCCACCGCGTGTTTGTCGGCCAGTTGCAGGCGATGCGTGGTGCTGGTCATCGGCGTGATGCGGTCGACCATCGCGTTGGGGAAACTGACGTTGGCGTCGATCCAGCTGCACAGATTGCTGTTGCGCAGTGTGGCAAACGCCAACAGCGCCTTGCGGGTGACCGCGCCGTTGTGCGGCAGGTTATCGCAGGACATCACGGTGAAGGCCGGAATGCCCGCCGCCCGGCGTTTTTCCAGGGCTGCGCAGAGAAAACCGAACACGGTTTTCGGCGAGTCCGGGTGGTTCAGATCGTGCTGGATCTGCGGCAGATGCGCCATGAATTCGCCGTTACTGTCGTCAATGCAGTAGCCGCCCTCGGTGATGGTCAACGAGACGATGCGGATCTGTGGATCGGCGAGTTTGTCGATCAATGCCTGGGCGTCATCCTCGGCCAGCAGCATGTCGCGAATCGCGCCGATCACCCGCACTTCAGTGTCGTCGCTGTCACCAAGTTCGAACAGGGTGAAGAGGTAATCCTGCTCCTTCAGATCGTCGCGGGCGCGGCGGTCTTCGGCGCGCAGGCCGACCCCGCAAATCGCCCAGTCGAGTGCTTCGCCGGTGTTCATCAGCGCGTCGGTGTAATACGCCTGATGCGCCCGGTGGAAACCGCCGACACCAATGTGCGCGATGCCCTGACGGGTATCACTGAGGCTGTAGGCCGGCAGTTGCACTTCGGCGGCGAGGCGGTTGAGGTTTTGTCTGTTCAGTTTCATTGGGCAAGTCTCGAAAAATCAGGCGGCAGCGCGCAGCGGACGGGTCAGCGCCACACCTTCGGCATCAAATAAATGGCAGTGGGCGGCGTCCAGATACAGATTCAGTTGTTCGCCATAACGACTGGCCAGATCACCGCGCACGCGCATGGTCAGCGCTTCGCCGGCGTTGGTCTTGACGTGGCAGAAGGTATCGCTGCCCAGCCGCTCGCTGACATCGGCGGTGACTTGCAGGGTGCAGTCGCCCGGTTGCGCCAGCTCCAGATGTTCCGGGCGAATGCCCAGCGTCACCACGCTGCCGACACTCAGATGGTTAGCGTTGAATGGCAGGACGATGCGCGTGCCGGCATCCAGCGAGACTTCACAGACCTGAGCGTCGACGCGGGCGATCTTGCCTTTGAGGAAGCCCATTTTCGGCGTGCCAAGGAACCCGGCAACGAACAGGTTGGCGGGGTTGTGATAAAGGTCCAGTGGCGAGCCGACTTGCTCGATCTTGCCGCCATTGAGCACCACGACTTTGTCGGCCATGGTCATCGCTTCGACCTGGTCGTGGGTCACGTAAATCATCGTCGCTTGCAGGTCCTTGTGCAGGCGCAGCAACTCCAGGCGCATTTGCACGCGCAACGCGGCGTCGAGGTTGGACAGTGGTTCGTCGAACAGGAAGATTTTCGGGTTGCGCACGATGGCGCGGCCGATGGCGACACGCTGACGCTGACCACCGGAAAGCTGTTTCGGTTTGCGTTCCAGCATCGGTCCCAGTTCGAGGATGCGCGCCGCTTCGCCGACTTTCTTCTCGACTTCGGCTTTCGGCACGCCGGCCAGATCGAGGGCGAATGACATGTTCTTTTTCACGGTCATGTGCGGGTACAGCGCGTAGGTCTGGAACACCATCGCCAGATCGCGCTTGGCCGGGCTGACTTCGGTGATGTCGCGGCCGTCGAGTTCGATGGTGCCGCCGCTGACTTCTTCCAGGCCGGCGATCAGCCGCAGCAGGGTGGATTTACCGCAGCCGGACGGGCCGACGAAGACCACGAATTCCTTGTCGTTCACTTCCAGGTCAATGCCCTTGATGATGGAAAAACCTTCGAAGCCTTTTTGCAGATTCTTGATTTTCAGGTTGGCCATGATGATGGGCCTCCGCGTTGTTTTTTTAAGATCAAAAGATCGCAGCCTGCGGCAGCTCCTACAGGAGATTTATGCCGATACGACATTCCGTGTAGGAGCTGCCGAAGGCTGCGATCTTTCGCTTTTCAAATTTCATTTCACGGCGCCGAATGACAGGCCGCGCACCAGTTGTTTCTGGCTGATCCAGCCGAAGATCAGGATCGGCGCACACGCGAGGGTCGAGACCGCCGACAACTTGGCCCAGAACAACCCTTCGGGACTTGAATACGAGGCGATCAGCGCAGTCAGCGGCGCGGCTTTCGACGAGGTCAGGTTCAACGACCAGAAGGCTTCGTTCCAGCACAGGATCAGCGACAGCAGCACGGTCGAGGCGAGACCGCCCTTGGCGATGGGCAGCAACACGCGAACCATTTCCTGCCACAGCGTGGCGCCATCGAGGCGGGCAGCTTCGAGGATGTCTTTGGGGATGTCCTTGAAGTAGGTGTAAATCATCCAGACCACGATCGGCAGGTTTATCAGCGTGTAGATCACGATCAGTGCGATGCGCGTGTCGAGCAGGCCGAAACTCTTCGCCAGCAGGTAGATCGGCATCAGCACGCCCACCGGCGGCAGCATCTTGGTCGAGAGCATCCACAACAGCGTGCCTTTGGTGCGCTGGGTTTCGTAGAACGCCATCGAGTAGGCCGCCGGCACCGCGATCAGCAGGCAGAGTGCCGTGGCGCTGAAGGAAATCACCACCGAGTTCCAGGCGAAACTGAAGTAGTCGCTGCGCTCGTTGATGTGCAGGTAGTTCTCCAGCGTCGGCGTGAAGATGAACTGCGGCGGCGTGGCGAAGGCGTCGATTTCGGTTTTGAAACTGGTCATCACCATCCAGAAGATCGGAAAGAAAATCACGATCGCGATGGCCCAGGCCAGGGTGCCGAGCAGCAGGCTTTGCAGCCGGCGGGATTGTTGAAGTGTCATGGCAGGCCTCAGGCTTTGTCAGTCAGGTTTTTGCCGATCATCCGCACCAGAATGATCGCGGCGATGTTGGCGATGACCACGGCAATCAAACCGCCCGCCGAGGCCATGCCGACGTCGAACTGCACCAGCGCCTGGTTGTAGATCAGGTAGGCGAGGTTGGTCGAGGCGTAGCCGGGGCCGCCGTTGGTGGTGGTGAAAATCTCGGCGAACACCGACAGCAGGAAAATCGTTTCAATCATCACCACCACCGCGATTGGCCGGGCCAGATGCGGCAGGGTCAGGTGCCAGAAGATCGCGATCGGCCCTGCGCCATCAAGGCGGGCGGCTTCCTTTTGTTCCTGATCGAGGGACTGCATGGCGGTCATCAGGATGAGGATGGCGAAGGGCAGCCATTGCCACGAAACAATGATGATGATCGACAGCAGCGGGTAGTGCGCCAGCCAGTCCACCGGTTGCGCGCCGAACAGTTTCCAGACGTAGGCGAGGATCCCGGACACCGGGTGGAAGATCAGGTTTTTCCAGATCAGCGCACCGACCGTGGGCATGATGAAAAACGGCGAGATCAACATCACCCGGACGATGCCGCGACCGAGGAACTCACTGGCCTCAAGCAACGCACTGATCAGTACGCCGAACACCACGCTGATCAGCAACACGCTGCCAACCAGCAGCAGCGTGTTGGTGGCGCCCGGCAGGAAGCCCGAGTCGGTCAGAAAGTAAGTGAAGTTCTCCAGCCCGACGAATTCGTTAACACCCGGGTCGAGCAGGTTGTAACGAATCATCGAGAAGTAAATGGTCATGCCCAGCGGCACGATCATCCACAGCAGCAACAGGGCCACTGAAGGGCTGACCAGAAACCAGCCGGGATTGCGTACGCGAACCTTGCGCTGGGGTTGCGACAGGTCGAGGTGGGCTTTGGCAGTTGAAGTATTCATGGTGATCACAACCGAGTCATACAGACCTATGGAGATCTAATGTAGGAGTGAGCCTGCTCGCGATAGCGGTGTATCAGCCACCGGTTGTGTTGGATGGAAAACCGCCATCGCGAGCAGGCTCACTCCTACAAAAGGCAGGAGCGAGCGTTACGGGTTACTTGGGATAACCGGCGCGCTTCATCTCGCGTTCAGTGGTTTGCTGTGCGGCCGCCAGGGCCTGATCCACCGTGGTCTGGCCAATCAGCGCTGCCGAGAACAGTTTGCCAACCTGGGTGCCGACGCCCTGGAACTCAGGAATGGTCACCAGTTGAATACCGATGTACGGCACCGGTTTCAGCGTTGGTTTGCTCGGATCGGCGGCTTTCAGCGACTCCAGCGTGACCTTGGCAAACGGCGCGGCGCTCATGTAGGCGTCGCTGTAGGTCGAGGCGCGAGTGCCCGGTGGTACGTTGGCGATGCCGTCGGTCTTGGCCACCAGTTCGCCGTACTCCTTGGACGTGGCCCAGGCGCTGAACTGTTTTGCTGCATCCTTGGCCTTGGAACTGGTCGGAATCGCCAGTGCCCAGGAATACAGCCACGCCGAGCCCTTGTCGGTGACTTGATGCGGCGCGAAGGTGAAGCCGACGTGATCGGCAACCTTGCTCTGGGTCTTGTCGGTGACGAACGAGCCGGCGACGCTGGCGTCGACCCAGATCGCGCATTTGCCGCTGTTGAACAGCGCCAGGTTTTCGTTGAAACCGTTGCTGGAGGCGCCCGGCGGGCCGGATTTCTTCATGGTGTCGACATAGAAGTTCAGTGCGTTTTTCCACTCGGGGCCATTGAATTCCGGCTGCCATTTCTCATCGAACCAACGCGCGCCATAGGCATTGGCGACGGTGGTGATCAGCGCCATGTTCTCGCCCCAACCGGCCTTGCCGCGCAGGCAGATGCCGTACTGCTCTTTATCCTTGTTGGTGAGTTTTTCGGCGAAACCGGCGATCTGTTCCCAGGTCGGACGTTCCGGCATGGTCAGGCCAGCATCCTTGAACAGGTCGGTGCGGTAATAGGTGATCGAGCTTTCGGCGTAGAACGGCAGGGCATACAGCGAGCCCTTCACCGACAGGCCTTCACGCACCGACGGGAACACGTCGTCGAGGGCGTAACCGGCCGGCAGATCCTTCATCGGTTCGAGCCAACCCTTGGCGCCCCACAGTGCTGCTTCGTACATGCCGATGGTCAACACATCGAACTGGCCGCCCTGAGTGGCGATGTCTGTAGTCAGGCGCTGGCGCAGGACGTTTTCTTCCAGTACCACCCAATTGAGCTTGATGTCCGGGTGCTCGGTCTCGAAGGTTTTCGAGAGTTTTTGCATGCGGATCATGTCGCTGTTGTTGACGGTGGCGATGGTCAGGGTCTGGGCGCCAAGGCTGACGCTGCTGAGGGTCATGCAGGTGAGGGCAAGCAGAGCTTTTGCAGTGGGTTGCATCGTGCACTCCTTTTCTGCACCCAGCGGGTGGCAGAAGGACGGTTATTGTTTTTGTGTCTTCCGAATGCAGGAAGAATGTGCATTGATTACAGCCTTCAATCGATGGTCTGACAAATCATTCGTCGCACTTTGATTGATACTTTTTTGCACTGGGGTTTGCGCGGACAAACGCAGGGAAGGGGTTTTCAGCGGGGAAATGCTATCGAATGCGTACAGGTTTCTAATGCCGACACACCCCCTGTAGGAGTGAGCCTGCTCGCGATAGCGGTGTGACAGTTTGCAGATAGGTTGGCTGACACTCCGCTATCGCGAGCAGGCTCACTCCTACAGGGGAGCTGCGCATCAGCCGAGGTTCTGTTCAGTCAGGCGTTGCACCGCGAGGCGCCGATAATGTGAAGGCGTCATGCCCTTGAGCTGCTGAAACCGCCGATTGAAGTTGGAAATATTGTTGAAACCGGACTCAAAGCACACATCGGTCACCGGTTTATCGCCGTCCGCCAGCAACTCGCAGGATTTGCTGATGCGCAAGCGATTGACGAACTCGATGAAATTGCGCCCGGTGGCCTGTTTGAACACACGGCTGAAATAGGTCGGCGTCATGCCCAGGTGTTCAGCCACTTCTTCCAGCGAAATATCCCGGGCGTAGTGGCTGAAGATGTAATCGACGGCGCGGTTGGTGCGGTCGATATTGTGCTCATCGGCCAGTTGCGGAGTGGTGGCGCCGGACAGCAACTGATAGTCGTCACTGGACGCCAGCAACTCCATCAGAATGAAAAAGTGCCCGAGTCGGGTGATGCCCCGGGTGTCGGCGATTCGCTGCATCAGCGTCATGGCCTGGCGGATTGTCTGTTTGTCGCGAAATTCGATGCCGTACTGCGCCCGTTCCAACAGGGGGGCCAGCGTTTTCAATTCAGCGAATATCTGGTGACCGCTTTCGAACAGCTCGTCCGTGAAGTTGACGAGCATGTCGCGTTTTTCCACCACTTCGTCTTCAGCTACCTGACTGATCCAGTTATGCGGGAGGTTGGGCCCGGTCAGAAACAGCGTTTCCGGGTAGAAGTTGCCGATGTAGTCACCGATGAACACCTTGCCGGAACTGGCGACGATCAGGTGCAGCTCGTATTCCTTGTGGAAATGCCAGCGCACCAGCGGGCAGGGGAAGCCATGCTGGCGGTAGATGATGGACAACCCGTTGTGGTCATCCATCAACTCGTAAGAGGGGTCGGTCACGCGTGCGGTTCGAGTCATGGCTGAGCGCTTTTTTTGTTATCGCTGGCCGATCATGCCTCTTTCTACACCGGCAGTGCCAGCCCGTCTCAGCTTCGCGCGACACCGTATGGAATGCGGTCGTGTGGGGTTCAGCTGATTACCGCTTTCCGGCTGCCCTTTTCAGGTTGGCCATGTGGCAGTAAGCAACGATGTTGCTCTCCTCCATGAAGTCGACATTGATAATGTTGCATTTCATCGCCCAGTCACTGTTTTTCGGATCGAACCAGATATTTAAATGTTCATGAATATCCACAGGGCCTTTGATATGAGTGTAGCTGGTTGCGGACAGCGACCAGAGTGACCACTTACCAGGCGGATACTCCATTACTTCAGAGATATATTTATTCAGATCATCGGCGTCAGCGATGCCGGTGCCAATCCATTTGTGATTTATCTGCCCAAAAAATACTTCGTGTGACAGCTCGCTGTGAGTCGGGGTGGCAAACAATACTCTTTGTGTGGAGCTGATTTTTTTGAGTTGCCCCAATGTAAGGCGTGCGTTATTTGGTGGAATGATTCTGTCGCCGAACAGGTGCTGAACCACGTCGTTGAAATAGCGGAAGTCAAACGTTGGGCCGGACATTTTATGAACATCTACAACAATGAACTCGTCAGGGTTTTCACCGAGAAACTGATTGATGTCGGAAATCAGGTGGCCCAGCGTTCGAGAGTTGGGGTGCTCATTATGATGCATTCGGAATTTGCCCAGTCCCTTTGCAGAAGGCTGGCTCATCAAACGAATATCCAGAGCTCGGGATCCATTGCTCAATTGCGCATAAAACGAGTCATGCTGACAGGCGAGCCAGTGGCGAGGTGGGCCGAAAAAAGGATAGCTGGCTTTCCAGTCGCTGCCGGCATTATGGGTTCCCGGCAGAGTCATTTCATTCAAAGACAGTGCGTCAAATTGGGGGGTGGTCGTCATCCAGTTATGATTGGAGTAGTTGCCTTGATTAATAGCGTTCATGTATGCATCCTGCATTAGTTAAAAGGCGCACAGTGCAAATGTTAGTGCGTTACCTGTAGGATGTTTTAAATCTTAATTATGTTGTTTGCCAAGTCGTGTTTTGATTCCGGATGTAATGGAGAAGTTGTGGTGGCTTATATTTTCTGGTTTTTAGCTTCAATCCACTGCGCCATGTACTGAGTGCTTTTGTGCATATGGTGGCGCAGCATGCTGCCAGTAAAGTTGCTGTTTCTAAGTGCTTTTAAATGCTCTTGGCAATGGCGCAGTTTTTCGATAAGTGTCGGGCCATGCACGGCGTATTGGTAACGCTCCCCGAGCAAAGTGTCTCCTGCCTTCTGTGCCGCTTGCCAAAGCGCCTCATCCTTATAAAGCTGAACGGCATGGTTTGCGAACTCCGTCGCCGTGCGGGTGACAGCTCCGGGCCAGGCCAGATCGCCGTGCATGCCCTCAGCGCCTATCGGTGTGGTGACACTCGGCGTACCGCAGAGCATGGCGTCGACAAGCTTGCCTTTGATGCCGGCACCGAATCGCAACGGTGCCAGGCAAATGCGCGCGTCGGACATGACCTGCAACGCATCTTCTGCCCAGTTCATGACATGAAAACCCTGCGCTGCGTTGTGCAATGCCGTGGCTTTGGGCGGCGTGTAGGCGCCATAAATATGCAGTTGTGCCTGAGGAAGTTGCTGGCGAATCATCGGCCAGACTGTGGACTTCATCCAAAGGACTGCGTCCCAGTTTGGCGCATGGCGGAAGTTACCGATGCTGAGGAAATGCGCCCGCTCCGCAAAGGCTTTTGGGGCATTGGTGGGAGGGGCAATCATCAGCGGGCACCAATGCAGCAACTGGCGCGGCAAGCCGAATTGCTCGACGAGCAGATCGATTTCCACCTCAGAGATCATCAGATTCAAGTCACATCGGTACAGCGCGGCGATTTCCCGTTTGGCCAGGTCGGTATCGGCCATCAGTTCAAACTCTTCGCGCAGTGCCGGGGCAAACAAGGCGCTGAAGTCGTCCTGATCGGGACTGGCCTTGAGACGGTCCTTGAGCCGCTGATGGCGGGCGTGACGCAGGCTCTGCAGATCGGAGGTTTCCAATACCCGCAAGGCGTCGGGGCAGTGTTTCTCGACCCGCCAGCCGAACTGCTCCTCCATCATGAACTGATCGAACAGAACGATATCCGGGGCAAGTTCGCTGATGAACGCGTCGAAACTGCTGTTGTTGAGTTCAATGGATACTTCGCGAATGCCCAGTGCGGTCAGGTCCGCCTTGTGCTCGCCCGGGCCAGCGGGGCTGCTGAAGGTAATGTCCCAGCCCTGCTGCAAGAAAGTTTCGAGGATCTGCATGACATGCCCGCTGGCTGCCGAGGATTGGGGCTCGGGCCAAACGTATCCGATGACCAGGACTTTGGTGGCGACAGGCTGAGACATGAATGGAAATCCTTTGCAGCAGGCGAGGGGAACAAAAAAACGGCCGCAATTAAACCACAGCGGCCGTTGAAGCGGGGTTCAGCCTGCAACAGAACCCTATATCGAGAGACTGATTTTCAGCTTGGAGATCGAATCAGTCGTGTTATGTTTTTCTACCGTTTTTTGTATAACTGTCATGTTCGATAAAAATTTCGCAGGGTCGGTTTGGCTCTGATTCAGCAATGTAACCGCGACCTCATTGCTTTGAGCATTATGAAAAGCGGGGTTATCCTGGACGATCTTCGGCAGACTGTTGCGATTTTGATCAAAACGACTCAGATGAAACGTTTCCTGAATATCATTTGCTCTATGAACAGTGCGAGAGTCAGGTTTGGCCATGTCCGGTTTTCTGGCGAGATCCACCAGGCTGGCGACATCAGTCATGTTGTTTTTTGCTCCTCGCGAGTAGTACAAATCGAGGGTGTCGTTAGTGCCGTGCGACATCTCGTGAATCAAAACGTCTGCGATTCTCGCGTCCGCAAATTTTTCTTTTTTGTAGAAGTGATCAAGATGCTCGGGGTAAATTTTTATAAATTTTTTCACTGAGTTGCTCACCGGAGTTCCATTCTTTTCCGCCGCCAACCATAGTTGATAGTGTTCCGTGTCAATCGATGCCAAAGCATCTGGGCCACGTCGCCGGAAAGACATGTTGGCAACCGAAATGGCATCAAACTCTTCACGTATTTTGCGTAACGACCGAAGGAAGTATTCAACGGCGTCGTCTGAACTTGTTCCGAACAAGTATTTGATAACGCGTCGAGTGTCGGCACCTGGACGTTCCAGAAGTCTGATTGCAACATCCAGTCTGTCCTTGGCAATGGGTAAGGCTTTTCCCACATAGTCTCGAGTGTAGGGGATGGGATTCGGTTTTCTGAAGAAGTTGAATAATGATTCCGGCAACAGTTTAAGGTTTCTCAAGGGGGGACCCCAAGGCTCACCCAAACGGTTCAACGCGTACCATTCATCAGTGTGGCGTATGCCCCACACCTGGAAAACGTCCGTGGCGTTTTGTGCATATTGTCGGGTACCCAGACGAATAATATCCGGATCGACTGCCGTGGTGAGTGCAGTGTAGGGCGTTTTCCCCGACCATTTTCGCGCATCGTAAATGGCGCCTTCGAGGGCTGTCACACTGCTGTGCCAGCCTTTACGTAAAAATTTTCCGCCCTTTACAAGTAGATCGGTTACTCCATCCAGCGGATTGATAACGCTGCTGACCAGGCCACCCCCTATCAAAGCTATTTCGCCGGCCTTCGTGGCAATACTGATGCTCTTGGCGGTCACGCTGGCAATCTTGGCGATGGCTCCGACCACTAACAGGATGGTCATTGCAACTTCCAGAGTGCACGCTACTGCCCCTTGCATTTGCCGATCCAGGTCATCTGAGTTGAGATCTTCGATACAGGATTTGAAAGGCACGACAACGTTGAGGAAGGTATCCAGATCCTTATCCCGTTTTTCTCTGATTGCTTCAAGCCTGGTTTGTCCCCAGCATTCTTTGACCAACTCATCGTAGGTCGCGACAGGTCTGTGCTTGAGTACAAAGTTCGCCAGGCGATCGAATTCTGACGAGTAGAAACTTTGGTAATAACCGTTGACCCTTGCCGGCGATGGAGAAGGCGATAGCTCAGCGAGTTTGTCAATTACACCCGAACTGACACCGGTGAGCCCCGGTGTAACCCCATGGGTATAGCACTCGATATTCATGGGCAACTGTTGCACTTTTGCGGGCGCAGAATAGTTGATCCCAGGACGGCGAGCGGTTGGGTTCAATCATTTTTCTCTTTGAATCAGTGCTCCCAACTCAGTGTTTTCTCGACAGGTGCCATGCAAGGTGAACAATTCATGACACGAAACCTGGCCATCGAACTCGCAATAGATCACGACGCCATAGCGACCCTTGACCTCGTCTATTTCCTTATGACTTTCTGTCGGTTCACGCCCGGTCACCTTCAGTACCGAGTCTAAGGCCATTGCGAGGGGATTGGCGGTGATACCCGTAATCGATTGGAGTTTCGCTACCGAAGGTCTTACGGTGAATAGGGTCACCTTGCCTTTGAGCAGACGAGTCCGCTCTGGCAGCGGCAGCATGGAAAATGCCTGCTTCAAATGTGTGTGCATGGCTTGCGCATGCACGACATAGGCCCGATTGAACTGACGGTGGAACTCTCCGTCGGGAGAAACCAGATTGCGCAACAGGTTGGGGAACGCTTTATAAATACTTTCCCCTTTTTTCAAATCCCAGTCTCCGGTCGCCAGATCGTTGGACATGTGCAGTTCGACAGGCGACAGGCGAAGTGAAGTGTAAGCGTCTTCCAGCGGTCGATTGCGCGATTGATGAAGGACATCGTTTTCAAGATAAGTGCATCCCTTGGCGACCTGCTCAAGGATGTCCAGTGCGACGCTTCTGCGCGTGGGCAGGGGGCGCGTTAATGTTTCAGCGTTTTCGGCAAGTGTCTTAGCATGTCGGGCATAGGCGTCCGTGGCGATCTTCAGTGAGTCAGGGATTGATTTTCTGACGTCCTCAGGCGTGACAATGTTGTTGAGCAGGGCCCAATCAATCAGAGGGTCTACGGCGGCCAAAGCATCGAGTATCTTGCGCGACTCGGTCATCGGCTCCAGTGTCGAAAGTTGCATCAGTTGCGCATAAGTCATCGATCGAGTGGAACCGGGCGATATGATTTCCTGCACCGCCACGATTCGGCAAAACTCTACGCAATGCGGCGTGCCCAGGAGAACAGTGGCAGGCAGATCTTTGACCAGAAACTCCGGTGCAGGCTCCGCCAGCAACAAATGAGCGGCCAATGCCACATTCTTGTTGCTCACCCTGTGATGCTTGATCAGGTGGTTTTCGAAGTCGGTTTGAATCTCGGGGAAGGACTTTTCCAGATGCTCGACAGCATAAAAATCGAAACCGGCAACATGATTTCGCGGCACTTGCTCACCGACTTGCGGATGCAGATCAAGCAGCAACGACGTCAGAATAATCTGCTTGCGCGACGTTTGTGACTGAGGCTGGCCGGCTTGTGCGCCATACCAGCCCAGATCGCGTACATAGGCGTCCGCCCATTGGGCGGCGACGGTGCTCGAAACAAGCTTCTCAATAATCTCCTCGGCTTCGGAGCGTTTGAAGGGCCCATGCCCGCCGAAAATGTTCTCGGACAAATGCTCTAGGAGCGATTGTTTTTTTAGATAACTGGAGATGAGTTTGCGGAACTCACTCCGTTGAGTTGCAGAAAGTGTCGCTGTACTGCCTTCTACAGCCTTGATCATTTCCCAATAGTTGCCCAACTCCGGGCTTGCGGGCGTTTTGGCTTCCATGAATTCCACCAGTCGGGAACCCTCGGCTGCTTTGTGCGGAATCAAATAGCTGTGGAAAACCAGCCATTGCACTAAATCTATCTGGTCTGTGGTGGAGATCTTGCCGCCGGTCAATTCGGCCATTTCAATCAATAGCTGCAGATCATCTTCAAGATCAGGTGCACGTTTGAAGGTGTTTGCAAAATCGACGATTTTGTTGAAGTGTTTCGCGTTTATTTCGCCTTGGGTCGTCACTTCAAAGACTGCGTCTTCGGAAAGTTTCAACGTGGCGATCAATCTTTTGAAGGAGGCGTGTTCTAACAGGCGTTGCAGTAGCTGCCTGCCAGGGAGCAGAGCATCCTCAAGTGAGGACCCCGATTCCAGGGAAAGAGTAGCGCCATCCAGCGTAAGTGTCTCCGCTGGATCAAGGTGCGCCAGGCGCTGTTTGAGTTTATAAATGACTTCTTCTCGCTCACGAATATCACTTTGCGCGTGCTCGCTTTCGAAGTCGGAGTAGGAGATGGGTCTTGATAAGAAACGTTGAGCCGTGTAGTCCAATTTTTTTACGTTCATGAAAAATCCATTTTATGCATTGCGTCTATGTTTGAGCGATCCTCTTTTGTTGTGGATTGTTTATCAATAAGCGTTATGTAAGTGTGTTTTTCAACTGCTTACGAGTTGTTATCTTTGTGGGGGGCATGCGGCGGAGTGCCCCTTCAACTTTGATTGAAGGGGGCTGTTTAATTGCTTACTGAATGATACTTTTCACTTTGTCACGCAATTGGTCTATCGAAAAAGGCTTGCCGATCACATGCATGTCCTTTGGAACTTCGATACTTTCCGCGTAGCCGCTGGCAAACAGGATCGGCAGAGCGGGGCGCAGCTTGCGTGCTTCATCGGCCAGTTGACGGCCATCCATTACCGGCAAACCGACATCGGTCATCATCAGATCAATCTGCTGAGCCGTATCACCGAGAAATTCCAGTGCCTGCTCGCCGCCATCCGCCTCCAGCACTTTGTATTCCAATTCCTCCAGCACATCGACGATCAGCATTCGCACGATGGCATCGTCTTCTACGACAAGGATGGTGGAAAGGGTGGCGGACATAATAAGGCTCTCAAGGGTGGGGGTCGGGCGCGCCGGTCGATCAGAAATGCCGGGCTCTTGCATGAGTAAGTGGCGCATAGCCACAAGTTCCCGGGTCGACACAAAAAAAGATTAGCTGCAAATGGACGAGCAAGGATAACTGTTGGCGTGGCCGGTGACGCAGGCAAATGTAGGAATTTGCTGCCAAAGTCGTCAGAAAAATGGATCCATACTGCGGTTTTGGGGCAAACTCTCGGGTTTTCAACAGTTCGACAAGGCTGCCCCCATGTCCTCTCCGTCTTCGGTTGATGAGCAACGGTTTCGCAAACTCCTGAGTCGCAACGTCAGCCTGCCGTTGGGCGTAGGCGTGCTCAGTGCCGTGTTCTTCGTGTCGCTGATCACGTATCTGCTGTCGGTCATCCAATGGGTCGAGCACACCGACCGGGTGATCAATAACGCCAACGAAGCGGTGAAACTCACGGTCGACCTGGAAACGGGCATGCGCGGGTTTCTGCTCAGTGGCGACGAGCATTTCCTCGATCCGTATGAAACGGCCAAGCCACGAATCAATGTGGCGCTCAATACCTTGCTCGAACTGACTGCCGACAACCCGGTGCAGACGGATCGTCTGCGTCGTTTGCAGGCGTTGCAGGTCGAGTGGGCGACCTATGCGCAATCGATGATCGACCTGCAGCGCAGCAGTGGCGACTACCGTGGCGCGGTGAAGGCCGGGCGCGGCAAGCGCCTGACTGATGAGATCCGCAAGCAGTTCGAAGACGTGATCGATATGGAGCAGCAGTTGCGCACCACGCGCAACGAAGAAGTGCGCCGCACCACGATCTGGAGCATCACCCTTTATCTGTTGTTCGTGGCCGCCATCAGTGCGTTGCTGGCTTATATCGGTCGCCGCGATCTGGTCAACCTGTCTGAAAGCTACGGCGCTACATTGGCGGCGCAGCAGGCCAGTGCCGAACGTCTGGAACGCCAGGCGTGGCTGCGCAACGGCCAGACCCAACTGGCCGAGCAGGTTCTGGGGCAACTCACACTCAATCTGCTGGGACGCAATATTCTGCAATTCTGCGCGCAGTACCTCGGCACTGCGGTGGCGGCGCTTTATGTCCGTGAAGAGCACGGTGGCCTCAAGCGCGTGGCCACGTATGGCTTCTCCCGCGAACAGGAACAACATGAACAATTGATCTACAGCGGTGAAGGCATCGTCGGTCAGGTCGCGCAACAGGCAAAGCTGATACGTCTGGATTCGGTGCCCTCCGATTACTTCAAAGTCAGCTCCGGGCTCGGTGAAGGCTTGCCGCACAGCGTGATGGTGGTGCCGACCAGCGATGACGACCAGATCAACGGCGTGATCGAGCTGGGCTTCTTGCGTCCGCTCAGCGACCGAGATGTCGAGTTGCTGGAACTGATTGCCGGCAACATCGGCACCTCTATCGAAGCCGCGCGCTACCGTCAGCGCTTGCAGGAAGTGCTGGCCGAAACCCAGCAACTCAACGAAGAGTTGCAGGTGCAGCAGGAAGAACTGAAAACCGCCAACGAAGAGCTCGAAGAGCAGTCGCGGATTCTCAAGGAATCCCAGGCGCATCTGGAAACCCAGCAAGTCGAACTGGAGCAGACCAACGAGCAATTGGCTGAGCAGGCGCAGACCCTGGCCGAGCAGCGCGATGCCATGGACCTGAAGAACACCGAGCTGAATCAGGCCCAGGTGCAACTTGAAGAACGCGCCGAAGAGCTGCAGCGTTCGAGCAAGTACAAATCCGAATTCCTCGCCAACATGTCCCACGAACTGCGCACGCCGCTGAACAGTTCGTTGATTCTGGCCAAGTTGCTGGCAGAAAACCCGCAAGACAATCTCAGCGCCGAGCAGGTCAAGTTCGCCGAATCGATCTACTCCGCCGGCAATGATCTGCTTAACCTGATCAATGACATCCTCGACATTTCCAAAGTCGAGGCCGGCAAGCTTGAAGTGATCCCGGAAAACACCAGCGTCGCGCGTCTGGCCGATGGTCTGCGCAGCGTGTTCGAACCGTTGGCGGCCGACAAGCGCCTGACGTTCAGTGTCGATCTGCTACCGGATGCACCGGTGACGCTGTTTACCGACCGCCAGCGTCTGGAGCAGGTGATCAAGAACCTGCTGTCCAACGCGGTGAAGTTCACCGAACAAGGCGCGGTCAGCCTGACCATCAGCGGCCAGCCGAACGAGCGCATTGCTTTCATCGTGCGCGATTCGGGCATCGGTATCGCAGCGGATCAGCAGGAAAGTATTTTCGAAGCTTTCCGTCAGGCCGATGGCACCACTAACCGCAAGTACGGCGGCACCGGTCTGGGCCTGTCGATTTCGCGGGATCTGGCGACGTTGCTGGGCGGTTCGATCAGCGTCAGCAGTGCACCGGGGCAGGGCAGTGTGTTCACCCTGGTATTGCCGCAGCAGTACAGCGAATCCAGCGAAGTCTCGTCGACGCCGCTGACCTTTACCCCGCCCGCACAAACGGCTGTCGCGGCACCTGCGGCGGTGGTTTCGCCGCTCGCGCCGGTACACATTCCGCGTTTTGCCGATGACCGTGACAAGGCGCCGTTTGCCACCCGCTGCATTCTGGTGGTGGAAGACGAACCGAACTTTGCGCACATCCTCTACGATCTGGCCCACGAACTCGGTTATCAGTGCCTGGTCGCGCATGGCGCGGACGAGGGATATGACCTGGCTCGCGAGTTTGTGCCGGACGCGATCCTGCTCGACATGCGTCTGCCGGACCACTCCGGCCTGACGGTGCTGCAACGCCTGAAAGAACACGCCGAAACCCGGCACATTCCGGTGCATGTGATTTCGGTCGAGGATCGGGTTGAAGCGGCGATGCACATGGGCGCCATCGGCTATGCGGTCAAGCCGACCACCCGTGAAGAGCTCAAGGACGTGTTCGCCCGCCTCGAAGCGAAGCTGACGCAGAAGGTCAAACGTGTGTTGTTGGTGGAAGATGACGATTTGCAGCGCGAAAGCATCGCGCGGCTGATCGGCGACGAAGACATCGAAATCACCGCCGTGGGCCTCGCGCAAGACGCGCTGGATCTGCTGCGCACGACGATTTTCGATTGCATGGTCATCGACTTGAAGCTGCCGGACATGCTCGGCAACGAACTGCTCAAGCGCATGTCTACCGAAGACATCTGCTCGTTCCCGCCGGTCATCGTTTACACCGGTCGCAACCTGACCCGCGATGAAGAGGCCGATCTGCGCAAGTACTCGCGCTCGATCATCATCAAGGGTGCGCGCTCGCCGGAACGCCTGCTCGATGAGGTGACACTCTTTTTGCACAAAGTCGAATCGCAGTTGTCCCATGAGCGGCAGAAGATGCTCAAGACTGCGCGTAGTCGCGACAAGGTCTTCGAGGGTCGCAAAGTGCTGCTGGTGGACGACGATGTACGCAACATCTTCGCCCTGACCAGCGCGCTGGAGACCAAAGGTGCAGTCGTGGTGATCGGCCGTAACGGTCGTGAAGCGATTGATAAATTGAATGAAGTCGAGGACATCGACCTGGTGCTGATGGACGTGATGATGCCGGAAATGGATGGTTTCGAAGCCACCATTGAAATCCGCAAGGATCCGCGCTGGCGCAAACTGCCGATCATTGCGGTAACGGCCAAGGCTATGAAGGACGATCAGGAGCGCTGCCTGCAGGCGGGCGCCAACGATTACCTGGCCAAGCCCATCGATCTGGATCGTCTGTTCTCGCTGATTCGCGTGTGGTTACCGAAGATGGAACGTATTTAGTGGAGTGCAGTGATTCCGTGGAACGCAACAGCGAAATCGAATTGCGGCTGTTGATCGAGGCCATCTACCTCAAGTACAGCTACGATTTCCGTGATTACTCGGGCGCTTCGATCAAGCGTCGGGTGCTGCACGCGTTGAACCAGTTCGAGTGCGCGACCATTTCGGCATTGCAGGAAAAGGTCCTGCATGATCCGACCGCGTTCATGCAGTTGCTGCAATTGCTGACGATCCCGGTCAGTGAGATGTTTCGTGATCCGTCGCACTTCCTTGCCATTCGCAAGGAAGTGGTGCCGCTGCTCAGAACCTATCCGTCGATCAAGATCTGGATTGCCGGGTGCAGCACGGGTGAGGAGGTCTATTCGATGGCGATTCTGCTGCGCGAAGAGGGCTTGCTCGATCGCACGATCATTTACGCCACCGACATCAACCCGCGCTCGCTGGACAAGGCCAAGCAGGGGATTTTTTCGATGGAAAACGTCCGTGCCTACACCGCCAACTATCAGCAGGCCGGAGGTCAGCGTTCATTCGCCGACTACTACACTGCTGCGTATGGCTACGCGATTTTCGACAAAAGCCTGTGCGAGAACGTGACGTTCGCCGACCACAGTCTGGCGACCGACAGTGTGTTCTCTGAAACCCAATTGATTTCCTGCCGCAACGTGTTGATCTATTTCAACAAGAAGCTGCAGGACCGGGCTTTCGGGCTGTTTCACGAATCGCTGTGTCACCGTGGTTTTCTGGTGCTTGGCAGTAAAGAGACGCTGGATTTTTCCAGTTACGCCAACCAGTTCGAACCGCTGGTGAAACAGGAACGGATCTACCGCAAATTATGAACGACACGGCTGATTTGCCTCGAATCGAGGCTATTGTGGTCGGCGCTTCGGCAGGTGGCGTTGAGGCGTTGCTGACGTTGCTCGGGCCGCTGCGCAAAGGCTTTGTGTTGCCGATCATCATCGTCCTGCACCTGCCGGAAGAGCGTCGCAGCCAGTTGGCCGAGGTGTTTGCCCGGCGCTTGGCGATGCCGGTGGAAGAGGCCACGGACAAGCAGGACATCGAAGCGGGCACGGTGTATTTCGCCACGCCCGGTTATCACCTCTCAGTGGAGCAGGATCGCAGTCTGTCGTTGAGCCTTGAGGAGCGTTTGCACCATTCCCGACCGTCGATTGACTACTTGTTTGAATCCGCCGCCGACGTCTACGGCCCCGGGTTGGCCGCTGTGCTGCTGACCGGCGCCAATCACGATGGCGCGCGCGGACTGGCCAAGGTCAAACGTCATGGCGGGCTGACCATCGTGCAGGACCCGGCAGACGCCCAGGTCGCCACCATGCCTCAGGCTGCTCTGAACATTCGGCAGCCGGATCATGTCTTACCCATTCACGGCATCGGCCGTCTGCTAGTCGAGCTGGAACGAATCGCATGCTAAGTAATATCCAGGCAAAACTGCTGATCGTCGACGATCTGCCCGAGAACCTGCTGGCTCTCGAAGCGCTGATCAAACGCGAAGACCGCACCGTCTACAAGGCGCTGTCGGCGGACGAAGCACTGTCGCTGCTGCTGCAACACGAATTCGCCATGGCCATTCTCGACGTGCAGATGCCCGGCATGAACGGCTTCGAACTGGCGGAGTTGATGCGCGGCACCGAAAAAACCAAGAACATCCCGATCATTTTCGTCAGCGCTGCCGGCCGTGAACTGAACTATGCGTTCAAGGGCTACGAGAGCGGGGCGGTCGACTTTCTGCACAAACCGCTGGATATCCACGCGGTAAAGAGCAAGGTCAACGTCTTCGTCGATCTGTATCGCCAGAGTAAGGCCATGAAGCAACAGGTCGAAGCGCTGGAGCAGGCCCGCCGCGAGCAGGAAGCGCTTCTGCAACAATTACAAAGCACGCAGGCGGAACTCGAGCAGGCAGTGCGGATGCGCGATGACTTCATGTCAATCGTCGCCCACGAAGTGCGCACGCCGCTCAATGGCCTGATACTCGAAACCCAATTGCGCAAGATGCACCTGGCGCGGGACAACGCTGCCGCTTTCACCCTGGACAAGATGCACGCCATGGTCGATCGCGACGAACGACAGATCAAAAGCCTGATCCGCCTGATCGAAGACATGCTCGATATTTCGCGGATTCGCACCGGCAAGTTGTCGATCCGGCCGAACCGTTTCGATCTGGCGCAGTTGGTGAGCAATCTGTTGCAGAACTTCGCGCAGCAGATTGAAGCTGCGGAAACCACCGTTTCCTTCGAAGCCGAGAGTCCGGTGGAAGGTTGCTGGGATGAATTTCGCATCGAGCAAGTGATTTCCAATCTGTTGACCAACGCCTTGCGGTACGGCGGCAGAAGTCCGGTGCAGGTGCGCGTCTACCGCCAGGGCAATCAGGCGCGGGTCGAGGTGCAGGATCATGGCATCGGCATCAGTGAAGAGAATCAGAAACGCATTTTTCAACAATTCGAACGGGTTTCCGCCAAGACGGTAGTCGCCGGGCTCGGGTTGGGTCTGTTCATTTCCGAGCAGATCGTCGCCGCCCATGGCGGTTCCATCGTCGTCGAGAGTCAAATCAACGAGGGCGCCCTGTTTCGCGTTTGTCTGCCGATCGAGGAAAACGGCAAACCCGACGCAACCTCTGAGTGACCACACGGTCGTATCAGCAGCTATTGACCGAACAAAGGCTTCCCATGAGCGTAGATGCACAAGATGTAGTACTCGTCGTCGAGGACGAACCGGTTATCTTGATGATCCTGACGGATTACCTGTCAGGGCAGGGCTATCGTGTGCTGCAGGCCGAAAACGGCGAGCAGGCGTTCGAAATTCTCGCGAGCAAACCTCATCTGGACATGTTGATCACTGACTATCGCTTGCCTGGCGGCATCTCCGGCGTACAGATCGCCGAGCCTGCGGTAAAGCTGCGGCCCGATCTCAAGGTGATTTTCATCAGCGGTTACCCGCAGGAAATCCGCGAAACCGGCAGCCCGATCACGCGCAAGGCGCCGATTCTGGAAAAGCCGTTCGACCTGGACGTGTTGCAGGAAAAGATTCAGGAGTTGCTGGCCTGATCCAAAACACCTGACCTGAATATCTCCCTGTAGGAGCTGCCGGAGGCTGCGATCTTTTGATCTTGAAAACAAGATCAAAAGATCGTCCGATCGCGGCCCGAGCCTCCGGCAGCTCCTACAAGAAGTTTTTTGAGGGGGTCAGCCGCGGATCATCTCCCGCACCTTGGCGGTGAGCAGATCAAAGGTGAACGGCTTGGTGATCATCTGCATCCCCGAGTCGAGGAAGCCGCCACGCACCGCCGCATGTTCGGCGTACCCGGTGATGAACAACACCTTCAAGCCCGGCCGGTATTGCCGACCGATTTCTGCCAGTTGCCGACCGTTCATGCCCGGCAAGCCGACGTCGCTGATCAGCAGATCAATGCGCTGCGCCGAGTTGAGAATCGGCACGGCGCCATCGGCATCCCCGGCCTCGACAAACGCATAACCCAGTTCACCCAGCACCGAGCTGACCAGCAAGCGCACGGCCGGGTCGTCTTCGACAATCAGGACGGTTTCGCCATCGATTGCGTGTGGGACTTGCTCGGAGTCGCTGGTCGGTTGTTCCAGTTCTTCGCCACGGAAACGCGGCAGATAGAGTTTGACCGTCGTGCCCTGATCAATCTCGCTGTCAATCGACACATGGCCGCGTGACTGTTTACTGAAACCGTAGATCATCGACAGGCCAAGTCCTGTGCCCTGACCGATGGGCTTGGTGGTGAAAAACGGATCGAACGCACGGTTGATGACACTCTGCGGCATGCCACTGCCGTTGTCGGTGACACTGAGCATCACGTAGTCGCCGGGTTCAAGATTGGGATAGGCCTCGGTGAAGTCACGGCGCAGCACCTGATTACTGGTCTCGACCACCAAAAGGCCGCCCTCGGGCATGGCGTCCCGGGCGTTGATGACCAGATTGAGCAGGGCGCTTTCCAGTTGATTAGGGTCTGCCTCGGCGACCCAGAGTTTTTCATCCAGACGCATATCCAGCTGAATGCTCTCGTTGAGGCTGCGCTGCAACAGCTCGCCCATCGACAGCACCAGGGTATTCATTTGCACGGCTTTGGAATCGAGCGACTGCCGACGGGAAAACGCCAGCAGACGATGGGTCAGGCCGGCGGCGCGGTTGGCCGAAGTCACGCCCAGATCGATCAGGCTGTCGAGGTCATCAGTGCGCCCCCGGGCCAGGCGCCGACGCAGCAGTTCAAGGCTGCCGATGATGCCGGTGAGCATGTTGTTGAAGTCGTGGGCGATACCGCCCGTGAGCTGACCAACCGCTTCCATTTTCTGCGACTGACGCAACGCTTCTTCGTTGTGCCGTAGCTGCGCGGTACGCTCTTCGACCTGCTGTTCAAGGGTTTCCAGGGTCGATTGCAGGCGCCGCTCGCTTTCGCTCAGGTCGATCAGGCGATCGCGGGCGTCGTACTGTCGTCGACGACCGCGAAGGGCGGCGGACACCAGGCTGACCAGCGTTGCCGGATGAAACGGGCGCTCGAGAAACGTTACATTGCCGAGCAAATCGCTGAGGCGCGAGGATGGCCCTTGTTCCTGTCCGCCATGATGCGTGAGCAGAACAATCGGCAGATCCGACCACGCCGGTTGCTGTTCCAGATACAGAAACAACGCCTCCAGCTCAGGGCCGCGTAACGCTTCGGCAGCGATCAGCAACAGCCCGGCGCCGGGCTCCAGTTGCGCACACAGTGTGGCAAGGTCCGGCGTAATCAAGCCGCCGTAACCCGCTTCGTTGAGAATCATCAGCGCAATTTGGCTGTCGCGACCCAACGGCGCCAGAATCAGCGCGCGCTCGGCCAGCGGCACAGACACTGTCACGAGCTCTCTTCCTGCAGCAGCGGATTACTCGCGCCGAGGTAGGTCGGTACGCCACGAAGCACGCCCTGGAAGGCTTCCAGCGGTTCACCAATGGTCATGCCTTGCTTCGAAATACGGTATTCGCGAATGGTCGATTCGTGGCTGCCGGTGCGTTTCTTGATGATGGAGATAGCGCGGCGGACCTTGCCGATGGCTTCGAAGTAACGCAACAGAATCACCGTGTCAGCCAGATAAGTGATGTCGACCGGCGCTTGCATGTCGCCAACCAGACCGTGCTGGGCAACGGTCATGAAGGTGGCCGCGCCTTTGCGGTTCAGGTACAGCAACAGTTCGTGCATGTGCAGCACGAGGGCGTTTTCTTCGGGCATTGCGGCCTGATAGCCGTTGATGCTGTCGATGACCACGGTCTTGATGTTGGCATCATCGACGCAGCGGCGCACTCGGTGGGAAAACTCGCCCGGTGACAGCTCGGCGGCGTCCACTTGCTCGATCAGCAGATTGCCGGTGGCGCGCAGGGCCTTGAGGTCGATGCCGATGTTTCTCATCCGTTCGAAGAGCAGTTCCAGTTCTTCGTCGAAGATGAACAAGGCGGCTTTTTCCCCGCGAGCCACTGCGGCGGCGGCAAAGATCATCGAGATCAGCGACTTACCGGTACCGGCAGGGCCGAGGATCAGCGTGCTTGAACCGGTTTCGATCCCGCCGCCCAGCAGCGCGTCCAGCTCCTTGATGCCGCTGGTCAATTGCAGGCGCGGGTAATCACCGCGATGTTCCGCCGCCACCAGTCGCGGGAACACATGGACGCCATCGCCCATGATGGTGAAGTCGTGAAAACCGCCGCGATACTTTTGCCCACGGTACTTGACCACCCGTACGCGTCGCCGCTCGGCGCCGTAGTTGGGCGTGAGTTCTTCAAGCCGGATCACGCCATGGGCGACGCTGTGCACGGTTTTGTCGAGGGATTCGGTGGTCAGGTCATCGAGCAGCAGGACCGTGGCGTTATAGCGCACGAAATAATGCTTGATCGCAAGGATCTGCCGGCGATAGCGCAAGGAGCTTTGCGCGAGCAGGCGGATCTCCGACAGGCTGTCGAGCACCACCCGGCTCGGTTTAAAGCGTTCGACCGCTTCAAATATTTGCCGGGTGGCTTCGCCCAGTTCCAGATCGGAGGAGTACAGCAGGCTCTGCTGATGTTCAGCATTGAGCAGGCTTTCCGGTGGCGTCAGCTCAAAGATATGGATGTTGTCGTCAAGTTCCCAGCCGTGGGACAGCGCACCCTGGCGCAGCTCACGCTCGGTTTCCGATAGCGTGATATACAACGAGCGTTCGCCAGCCTTCGCGCCGGCCAGGAGAAAATGCAAGGCGACCGTGGTTTTACCGGTTCCGGGCTCACCCTCCAGCAAGAAAACATGACCGCGAGACAAGCCACCGGCCAGGATGTCATCCAGACCCACAATGCCGGTAGCGGCTTTCGCACTGATCAACTCGTTAGATGTAGACAAAAAATGCCCTCTCATGACTAGGGGAAGCGAGGCCGCTGACTGAATTGAGCGGCCTGATCTACTTGACCCGTTGCAGTGATGGCAGTTCCACTTTTTCTTGGTGGGCAGGGGATTTATCCCTGATGGCCTGGGTAACAGGCTCTGGGCTGAGGAGGGCCGCTTCGCGCCCCATCGGGGATAAATCCCCTCGCCACAGGTCACATCTATCCGATTCAGAGACCTTGCTGTAACGCCGGATCATCCGGATTCAATTGCTCCAGTTGAGCCAGCAGAATCTGCACGTTCTGCAACTGGCCGCTTTCTTTCCAGTAGTTGATCAGCAACACCCGCGCCTTGCGGTCCGCTGGGTGACGCTGGACGATTTCCTGCAGTTGCTTCTGCGCCGCTTCCAGTTCTTCTGCGCTGTGCAGAGTGGTCGCGAGGTCGTAGCGGTAATCCTTGTTGTCAGGTTCCAGCTCGACCGCTTTCGACAAGCCGAGCAGGGCGTATTCACGCTGGCCGTGGTGCAACAACCACAGACCGAGGGCGTGTTGCAGATACGCCGAGTCAGGTTGGGCTTTTAGCTGTTGGGCGAGCAACTGCCGCGCCGCATCACTCTGTCCCTGACGGTCGAGTACATCGATCTGCATCACCAGTGCCTGCAGGTTGCCCGGTTCCAGGCGCAGGGTGTTGTCCAGTGCTTGCTGCGCCTGTTTCAACTCGGCGTTGTGGATATAAAGGCGCGCCAGTTGGGCGTAAGTCGCGGCGCTTTCCGGTTGATCCTTGAGCGCTTGCTCCCAGCCATCGATCGCTTGTTGCAGTGGCGCGAAATACAGTCCCAGCTCGTCCGGGGTCAAGCCGAGCAGGGCGTTGATGGCAGCAAATCGTACGGTTTGATCCTCATCTTCGAGCATAGGGCCCAGCAACAGACTGCGTTGCCCGCCCGGCACCAGTCCCACCACACTTTTGATCGCTGCCAGCCGTACCTCGGGTGCCTCGTTCTGCAGGTCGGCGTCGGCGAGTTTCAATGCCAGCGGACTTGGGTAGTTGGGCAACTCGCCGTGGAGCCAGACGCGGCGCTTGACCGACAAATCCGGACGTCCCAGCTGTTGATATAGCTGCCGCGCTGCACCGGGTTGACCAGTCCGGGCGGCGCCCAGCGCTTCGCTGTAGCCATGTTTAATCGCGTCGGGGATGACCGGAGTGGTACTGCGCACAGACAGCCATGCCACGACGACAATAAGCACAAGACCAAGACTGATAAGCAGATAGCGGCGAGACTGAGGCATGCAGGTTTCCGAAAGCAGGCGTACTTGAGCAGAGCGGCAAGCTTCGGTCAGCTCGGACCGTGAGTCAAACCCTGAGCATGCGAATCGCCCTACAAGTTCTGTCGACGGTGTAACCCGTCAGGCTTTCGTTGCAGTGTCTACGCTTGCAGGAGTCACTTGAATGAGTGTGCCCATGCAATCCCTGCTGAATTATTTCAAGGCGGTGATCCATCCCGGTCAGGCCGTCCTGCTGTTTGCCCTGCGCACCATCGTGGCCGGGTTGCTGACCCTGTATCTGGCGTTCCTGTTCGATCTCGATCAGCCCAAGTGGTCGATCATGGCCGTGGTCATTGTCAGTCAACCGCTGGCCGGCATGGCGCTGGCACGCAGTTTTGGCCAGGTGATCGGTACCACGCTCGGTGCCGCGGTGGCAGTGTTGATCATGGCAATTTTTCCGCAGGCGCCGCTGCCGTTCATCACGACACTGGCCCTGTGGCTGGCGCTCTGCACGGCGGGCGGTACCTTGCTGCGCTACACCAGTTCCCAGGCGTTTGTGCTCAGCGGTTACACCGCCGTGGTGGTGGCGTTGCTGGCCATTCCCGATCAGGACGGCACTTTTCTGCTGGCCGTCACCCGCGTGACCGAAACGTTGCTGGCCGTGGCCTGTGTCTGCGTGGTCAGTTTGCTCACGGCGCGTCCGGAAGCTGTCGCCAAGGGCTATTTCGCCAAGGTCGATCAGGTGATCAAACTGGTCGCCAGTCATTCCGCTGCGGTCATTCGCACGCAAGAGAGCGAAGCCGACTTTCAACGTCGGCAAATGCAATTGCTCGGTGAGATCAGTGCCCTCGAAGGGTTGCGCCGTCACCTGTATTTCGATGCGCCACGATTGCGCAGCGCGAATAACCTTGTGCTGTTACTGGGCAATCAATTGATGCTGCTGACCTCGCGACTGACCGCGTTGAGGCATCAGCGCGAACTGCTGACCGAGCGCTGGGAGGGCGATCTGCCTCTGGAAGTGCAGCGCCTGCGTGCCGAAGAGCTGGCGCTTCTCGACCAGTTGGCGGAGCAGGGCCGGTCGCTCCCCGCCGAAAAGCGCCATCACTTCGTGACGCTGCAACAGCAATTCGAAGCCCTGGCGTATGAGGCCGAACAACTGACCGAAGACATGAGCGCCACCCTGCGTTCACTGGCGTGGGCCTTGCGCTGGGAGCAGGCGCGTCTGTTGCAGCAACTGGAACAGATCCTCGAACTGAGCGATGCCATTCAAGAGGGGCGCGAGGCCAGTTGCCTTTATCGCGGTCAGGCCAGCCCCCTGCATCTGGATTTCACTCTGGCCTCGATGAACGCCATTCGCGCCTTTACCGCGTTGCTGGTCGCCGGATTGATCTGGATCGAAACCGCTTGGGACGGTGCGCGGGGCGGGATGATTCTGGTGGGGATTCTCTGTTCGCTCATGGCGACGTTTCCGCGTCCGCTGATGGCAGCACAGAGTTATGCCCGTGGGTTGGGCCTGGCACTCGTGGTATCGGCGCTCTATCAATTCATGCTGGTGCCGGCGATCAGTGACTTCGAGTGGCTGGCGTTGTTGCTGGCACCACTGCTCTATGTGATCGCGGTCGGTTTGGCGAGCCCGGCGACGGCGGGAATCGGCATGGGGCTGGGGTTGTCGAGTTTCCTCATGCTTGGCCCGCAGAATATCGGCACCGGGCAGAACACGGCGATCCAATGGTTTGAATTTGCCGGTGCCTATGTCAGCGCAGCGATGCTCGCTCTTATCGTCTACGCGTGGATTTTCCCGTTTCGCCCGGTTTGGCGCCTTCGTCGCTTGTACAACGAAGCGCGTGAGCAGGTGTATGAGCTGACTAAAAAACCAGCCACCGATGAGCAGCAATTCGCCTTCGAAAGCCGCATGGTCGATCGTTTGACCAGCATGCTGGGTTTGCTGCCGGCGGCAAATGACCGGGCTATGCAGCAGTTGTACGAAATCAGCCTGGCCTGCGTGGCTTTGGGTGTGGCGATGCACCAGCTCAGGCAGCAGGCGCAGAACAATGCGTTGCTCACGGACGTGTTCAGTCAGCACCTGTCTTCGGCCTTGCGCAAAACCGGACGCTTTGTCGCCGGGCGACAGGATGCGCAGCTGACGCCGTTGCTGGATACGCTGCACGCGCTGGGCGATGAGCTGGATGATCTGCACGTCGGCAGTCATGAACATCTGTGGTCGGTGTTTCGCATGCGCGTGGCGCTGTTGATCGTCGTGTCATTTCTGCAGCGCCACGGCGAGTACCTGCAACGTAATGCCTCGGAAGGAGAGCCGGCCCTTGCCCATTGATTTCGAGATTGGCGGCGTTTATCTGCCACCCATTGCCCAGGCCCTGTTGCTGGCCATACCGATTTTCATGTTGCTGGATTGGGGCTTGCGCCGTCTGGGTGTGTTGCGCCTGGTCTGGCATGAGGCATTGTTCGAAGGGGCACTGTATGCCTGCGTCTGTGCCACGCTGCTTTTGCTGATGGGAGCCTGATGCCTTGAAAGTGTTACTCGCTCGATCAATGACGTTGGCCGTGGTGCTGCTGGCCATCGTGCTCGGCTGGTTTGCCTGGGAACATTACACCCGCGCGCCGTGGACCCGGGATGCCCGGGTGAGGGCGGACGTGGTGACGCTGTCGGCCGACGTTTCCGGACGTATCGTCAGTCTGGCAGTGCAGGACAACCAGCACGTCGACAAGGGGCAACTGCTGATGGAAATCGATCCGGCGCGCTACACGTTGGCGGTAGAACATTCGCGGCGTTCGGTGGAAGTGGCCAAAGCAACCTTGGGCCAGTCGCAAGCGGCGATTGTTGCCAGCGAAGCGCTGCTCAAACAGCGTCAAAGCGAAGAGCGCCGGCGCCGGACGCTCAAGCAGGGCTTTGCGATCTCCGGGGAAGAATGGGAGAAATCCAGTACCGACGTGGCGGTGGCTCAGGCTGATCTGTTGCGCAATCAGGCCAACCTCGGACTGGCGCAGGCGAATGTGCAATTGGCGATTGCGGCACTGACTCAGGCCGAACTGGATTTGCAGCGTACCCGTGTCGAGTCGCCGGTCAGCGGCTACGTCACGAACCTGCTGACCCGCGAGGGCGATTACGCAGTGGCCGGTGGCGCACTGTTGGCGTTGGTCGACAGCGAGTCGTTCTACGTCAGTGGTTACTTCGAGGAAACCAAATTGCCGCGGATCGAGGAGGGCGATCGCGTGCGAATTCAGTTGATGAGCGGGGAAACCTTCGGTGGTCGCGTGCAAAGCATTGCCTTCGCCATCGCGGACCGGGAAAACGCCCCGGGCAGTCGTCTGCTGGCGAACATCAACCCGAGTTACACCTGGGTGAAACTGGCGCAACGGGTTCCGGTGCGGATCGACATCGATAGCGACTATGCCGGCAAGAACCGCTTGCGCGCAGGCACAACGGCCACCGTCACCATCCTGGAATAACCTCACCCACAGGGGTGAATCATCAGGCACAAAAAAGCCCCGCGACCGAATGATACGCGGGGCAAAAAATTGGTTGGTTGCGGCCAACCAAAGGAGCTCTTTAAAAACTGGACGTTACTTGCTGGCGACTGTTTCCGGCTGCCAGCCACCACCAAGGGCCTTGTAGATCGCGACAATGCCGCGATACAGATCGACTTCGGCCTGGGCCTGGCTGTCTTCGGCGTTCAGACGTTCACGCTGAGCATCGAGCAGCACGAGGAAGTCAGTGGTGCCTTCGCGATAACGAATCTCTGCCAGATCGGCAGCCTTGCGGCTCGATTCGCTCTGACGGATCAGCGAGATCAGCCGTTGCTGACGTTTGCCATAGTCGCTGAAGGCGTTTTCCGATTCTTCCAGGGCCAGCAGCACTTGTTGCTCGTAGGTTGCCAGCGCGCCTTCGGCATCCGCATCGGCACCGCGCAACCGGGCGCGAACGCTGCCCAGGTCAAACGCCGCCCAGGTGATGCTCGGGCCGAGCGCCCAGGCGTTGGCCGCCGAGGAGCCGATCTGCGAGCCGCGTCCGGCCGTCCAGCCGAGGAAACCGCTGAGGCTGACCCGAGGGAACAGATCTGCCTTGGCGACACCGATTCGCGCCGTGGCGGAAGCCAGTTTGCGTTCAGCGCTGAGGATGTCCGGACGACGTTGCAGCAGCTCGCCTGGGTTACCGATTGGCAGGGCCTTGGCGATTGCCGGCAAGTCTTTTGGACTCAGATCGACGGTCAGCTTGTCCGGACGCTCGCCCAACAGCGTGGCGATGCGGTTTTTCTGCCGAACCTGTTCCGCCTGCAATTGCGGCACGCTGGCTTCGACCGAGGCCAGACGTGCATCGGCACGTTCGACATCGAGCTGATCGCCAACGCCGGCATCACGCAGGCTGATGGTGATCTTGCGCGACTCCTGCTGGTTGTTCAGGTTGGCCACGGCGATTTTCTCGCGCAGTTGTGCGCCGCGCAGTTGGCCGTAGGCATCGACCAGTTCGGCAATCATGGTGACTTGCAGTTGGTACAGATCAGCCTCGACCGCTTGCTGCTCGGCATCGGCCGATTCCAGATTGCGCTGGATACGGCCGAACAAGTCCAGTTCCCAGGCCATGTCCAAGCCAAGGTCATAGCGTTCGCTGTTGACCCGTTTGGTGGTCTGGCCAGGGATTTGCCCCTTGGCCAGATCACTGCTGGCGCGGCTGGTGATGGTTGGCATCGCATCGTTGCTGACGTCGTCGCGGATCGCCCGGGCGGCTTTCCAGCGAGCGAATGCCACACGCAATTCACGGTTGCCTTGCAGCGATTGAGTCACCAACTGGTTGAGGGTTGGATCATCGAACTGCTGCCACCAGATGCCTTCGAATTTCGAACGGTCGAAGTTCTTTTGCCCGGCGGCGCCGTCGGTGGCGGTCGTGATGTTGGCCGCCTCCGTGGCTGGGGTCTTGTAGTCGGGGCCGACGGCGCAGGCGCTGAGGGCCAGCACCAGCAGACTCGGCAGGAAGACTTTCAGACTCATTGTTGCGCCTCCAATTTCAGGGCCTTGGCCGCTTTGCGGGCTTCACTGCGTTCGACAAAGTTACGGATCAGCACGTAGAACACTGGTGTCAGCAGCAGACCGAAGAAAGTCACGCCGAGCATCCCGGAGAACACCGCCACACCCATGGCGTGACGCATCTCGGCACCGGCACCGCTGGAGAACACCAGTGGCACCACACCCATGATGAAGGCGAAGGAGGTCATCAGGATCGGCCGCAGACGCAGACGGCAGGCTTCGAGTACCGCAGCGAGCGGGTCGAGACCTTCTTCCTGTTTGTCCTTGGCAAACTCGACGATCAGAATCGCGTTCTTACAGGCAAGTCCCACCAGTACGATCAAGCCGATCTGGGTGAAGATGTTGTTGTCACCGCCGGAGATGATTACACCGGTGATGGCCGACAGCAGGGTCATCGGTACGATCAGGATCACCGCCAATGGCAGGCTCCAGCTTTCGTATTGAGCCGCGAGCACCAGGAACGCCAGCAGTACGCAGAGCGGGAACACGAACAGCGCGGTGTTGCCGGACAGAATCTGCTGGTAAGTCAGGTCGGTCCATTCGTAGGTCATGCCGTTCGGAAGTTCATCCTTGAGCAGTTTCTCGATGGCCTTTTCCGCTTGACCGGAGCTGTAGCCAGGGGCCGCCGCACCGTTGATTTCCGCGGTGATGAAGCCGTTGTAGTGCATCACGCGATCCGGACCCGAGGTGTCGCTGACCTTGATGAAAGTCGCCAGCGGGATCATTTCGCCTTTGTTGTTACGGACTTTCAGCTGGCCGATCTGATCGGATTCGAGGCGGAACTGTTGTTCGGCCTGAACGTTGACCTGATAGGTGCGACCGAAACGGTTGAAGTCGTTGGCATACAACGAACCCAGGTAGATCTGCAGGGTGTCGAAGATGTCGCTGACGGCCACGCCGTGGGTCTTGGCTTTTTCCCGGTCGATGGCGGCATCGACCTGCGGCACGTTCACGGTGTAACTGGTGAACAGGCCAGCCAGTTCCGGCACGTTGTGGCTCTTGTTGATGATGTTCATGGTTTCTTTGTACAGCTCGTCGTAGCCCAGGTTGCCCCGGTCTTCGATTTGCAGACGGAAACCACCAATGGTGCCCAGACCTTGTACCGGCGGTGGCGGGAAGATCGCCATGTAGGCTTCCTGAATGTTCGCGTACTGGCCGTTCAAGGCACCGGCAATCGCACCGGCGGACATGCTTGGGTCTTTACGTTCGTCGAATGGTTTCAGGGTCACGAACACGATGCCGGCGTTCGGGCTGTTGGTGAAGCCGTTGATCGACAGACCCGGGAACGCCACGGCGCTTTCCACGCCTGGCTGTTTCAGGGCCAGGTCAGACATGCGTTTGATCACGTCTTCGGTGCGATCCAGGCTCGCGGCGTCCGGCAGTTGCGCGAAGGCCACCAGGTATTGCTTGTCCTGGCCGGGTACGAAACCGGTCGGCGTGTTGGAGAAGCCGAAGAAGGTCAGCACCATCAGCCCTGCGTACAGGAACAGAGCGATGCCGCTGCCACGGATGACCCGGCGCACGGTGCCGACGTAGCCATGGCTGGCACGGTCGAAGAAACGGTTGAACGGACGGAACAACCAGCCACCGAAGATCTTGTCGAGCACCTTGGAGAAACGGTCTTTCGGCGCGTCATGGCTTTTCAGCAATACAGCGGCCAGTGCTGGCGACAAAGTCAGCGAGTTGAACGCCGAGATCACGGTCGAGATCGCAATGGTCAGGGCGAACTGTTTGTAGAACTGCCCGGTAAGACCGGAGATGAAAGCGGCCGGAATAAACACCGCACACAGCACCAGTGCCGTGGCAATGATCGGCCCGGTCACTTCACCCATGGCTTTCTTGGTCGCATCGAAAGGGTTGAGCCCCAGCTCGATGTTCCGTTCGACGTTCTCCACCACCACGATGGCGTCGTCCACCACGATACCGATGGCCAGTACCAGGCCGAACAGCGACAGGGCGTTGAGCGAGAAGCCGAACAGGTGCATCACCGCAAACGTACCGATCAACGATACCGGCACCGCCACCAACGGAATGATCGAGGCGCGCCAGGTTTGCAGGAACAGGATCACCACCAGTACCACGAGGATCAGTGCTTCGAAGAGGGTGTGAACCACTGCTTCGATCGAGCCGCGCACGAAGATCGTCGGGTCATAGACGATGCTGTAGTCCATGCCTTGCGGGAAGCCTTTCTTCAGCTCTTCCATCTTGCCGCGAACTTCGTTCGAGATGTCGATGGCGTTGGAACCCGGACGCTGGAAGATCGGAATCGCCACCGCCGGCTGATTGTTCAGCAACGAGCGCAGGGCGTATTGGCTGGAACCCAGTTCAACGCGAGCGATGTCTTTGAGGCGAGTGATTTCACCGTTGTCGCCTGCGCGAATAATGATGTTTTCAAACTCTTCCTCAGTCACCAGACGGCCCTGAGTGTTGACCGACAGCTGGAAGCTCTGAGCATTCGGGGCAGGGGGCGCGCCCAATTGGCCCGCAGCCACTTGGCGGTTCTGTTCACGAATCGCGGTGACCACGTCAGTGGCGGTCAGGTTACGCGAAGCGGTCTTGTTCGGGTCGAGCCAGACACGCAGCGAATAGTCGCCCATGCCGAACAACTGCACATCACCGACACCACCGAGGCGAGCGAGCTCATCCTTGATGTTGAGGATCGCGTAGTTGGACAGGTAGAGCATGTCGTAGCGCTTGTCCGGCGAGGTCAAGTGCACAACCATGGTCAGGTCGGGCGAAGCCTTGTCGACGGTGATACCGATGCGCGTCACTTCCTCGGGAAGCTTCGGCTCGGTTCGGGTCACCCGGTTTTGCACCTGCACCTGCGCGTTGTCCAGGTCAGTGCCCAGGGCGAAAGTGATGGTCAGGGTGATCTTGCCGTCAGCGGTGGATTGCGAGGACATGTACAGCATGTTCTCGACGCCGGTGATGGCCTGCTCCAGCGGAGCCGCCACGGTTTCACCGATGACTTTAGGGTTGGCACCCGGGAAGTTCGCACGTACCACCACGGTTGGCGGCACGACTTCCGGGTATTCGCTGATCGGTAGCTGGAACAGCGAGATCGCACCGGCGATCAGGATCAACAGCGATAGCACCGCTGCGAAGATCGGCCGTGAAATGAAGAATTGGGAAAAATTCATCGGAGTTGTCGTCCCTTAACCGCGTGGGGTCGTAGCAGCCAGCTTCACAACCGCACCGGACGCGCCTTTGGCAGGGGCGACTTTGGGCAGGTTGCTGGCTTCCAGCGCTTGACGTTGTTGAGCGAGTGCCGCGATGGTTTGCTCGCTGGCCATCGGCACCACTTCAGGGGTGACCGGTGAGCCAGGACGTACCCGTTGCAGACCCTTGACGATGATCGTGTCGTCCTTGTTCAGGCCGGTACGGACGATGCGCAGGCCTTCGATCTTCGGACCGAGTTCGACGGCGCGGTAAGCGGTTTTGTTGTCCGCATCCATCACCAGCACGAACTTCTTGCCGAGGTCGGTACCGACGGCTTCATCGTTGATGAGCATGGCGTTGTAGGTGCCGCTGCCGACCAGTTTCAGGCGTGCATACAGGCCCGGGGTGTAGGTGCCGTCGCTGTTGTCGAACACCGCGCGACCACGGATGGTGCCGGTTTTCGGATTGACCTGGTTGTCGACGAAGTTCATTTGGCCGAGGTGCGGGTTACCGTCTTCGTTGGACAGACCCATGTACACCGGAGTGGTCGCGCCGCGCTGACCGTTACGGGCCAGTTGGGTGTATTTGAGGAACACACGCTCGTCGGCGTCGAAGTAGGCGTAAACCCTGTCGGTGGAAACAACGCTGGTCAGTGGTGTGGTGTCGGCGGTGACCAGGTTACCGGCGGTGATTTCGGCACGGCTGACACGACCGCTGATTGGCGCGGTCACGCGGGTGAAGCTCAGGTTCAGTTTGGCCAGATCCAGTTGCGCTTGCAGGGCACCGACGGCAGCGCGGGCTTCTTGTGCAGCGCTGGTGCGCGAGTCAGCCAGTTCGGCGGAGATCGCATTGCTGGCACGCAGACGTTCGCCACGACCGGCTTCGTTTTCACTGCGGGTGGCGTTGGCGCGGGATTGGGCGACCAAGGCTTCGAGGCGGCGAACCTCAGCCTGGAACGGACGGGGGTCGATCTGGAACAGCAGGTCGCCTTTCTTGACCAGTGCACCTTCAGTGAAGGCGACATCGTCGATCTGGCCGGAGACCCGTGGACGGATTTCAACGGTTTCCGGTGCTTCAAGGCGACCGGTGAATTCGTCCCACTCGTTGACCGGTTGTTCCAGCACCTTGGCCACGCTGACTTTGGCAGCGGGCATGGTGGCGGCAGTCTCCGGAGTCTTGCCGCAGGCGCTCATCACCAGTACGGCCAACATGGCCAACGGGAAGCGCAAATGTTTGAGTGACTGTTCCATGGATGCATCCGCCAATGTATTGAAGATGGGCGGATGATGCTCGGCGGGGTGTGATGGCACGAATCGAATGAAGCAAAGGTAACTATCATTCGGAATGATATAAGACCCGAGCGAGCCCTCTAGCATGCACCTTTCGTTAGGAGGCTATCAATCTCTTTGAGGGCAATTCTGTGTTGCTCCGCGTGCAAAAGTCAGGAGCGAGGCTGAGCGGCGGGGATTATGTGACGATTAAAAAACTGTGGCGAGGGAGCAAGCTCCCTCGCCACAGAGGTCTTAGAGTTTCGGCAACTGGCCGATGCGGCCGATCATTTCCGTGACGATCTGCAGATCCAGCTGGAACTGCTCCACGGTCTTGAATTCACCGTCGGTGTGGCCGGTGTATTTCACGTCCGGCTTGGCCAGACCGAACTGCACGCCGTTCGGCAATTCATGCACCGAGGTGGCGCCAGCGGAGGTGCCGAACTCGTGTTTCATGCCGAGGTTTTCAGTCGATACTGCCAAAAGCGCTTTGACCCACTCACCCTCAGGATTGCGGTACATCGGCTCGGCAATCGAATAGTCGAAGGCGACGGCAACGTGGCTCTTCTTGCTCCACGACGCCAGTTTCTCAGCGATTTCAGCCTTGAGTTTCTCTGGCGACTTGCCCTTCGGCACGCGCAGGTTGACCGCGAGTTTGAAGGCTTTGTCATCCATGCCGACATAGGTCAGCGACGTGGTCAGCGGGCCCATGAAGGCGTCGGAGAAACCGACGCCGAGTTTGTTGCCCAAATAATCCAGGCCCCAGTTATCAGCGGCATAACGCGCGGCATCAGTGATGTGGTTGTGTTTGAAGGCGACCTTGCCATCAAGGCTATTAATAAAGACCAGCATTCGCGCGACCGGATTAACCCCTGACTCGGGTTCGGAGGAGTGCGCGGATACGCCCGTCACCGTCAGTTTGACGTCTTTACCGTCGACCTTGGCGCTCACCTGGAAATCGCCGCCATTGCGTTTGGCAAACTCGTCGCCGGCCTTCTGCAGGCTGGCAGCCAGCTCCGCAGGTTTGTCGGTGATCAGGGTGGCGACTGAAACCGAAGGAATCTGGTTGGTCGCCAGGCCACCGGTCATAGAGACGATTTCCGCGCCTTTGCCTTCACCTTTGCGCTTGGCAAAGTTGGCCATGACCGTGCCGTAACCTTTCTCGGCAATCACCACCGGGTATCCACCATCCAGCGCCAGGTTGTAGTTGGGCGTCGGATTGCGTTCGAAGTAGTAGGGAATCGCATCGCCGGTGGTTTCTTCGGTGGTGTCCACCAACAGTTTGAAATTACGTGCCAGCGGCAGCTTTTCATCCTTGATGACTTTCATCGCATAGAGCGTTACGACGATGCCGTTCTTGTCATCCTCGGTGCCACGGCCGTACATGCGATCACCGATCAGAGTGATTTTGAATGGATCGAGGCGGGTGCCATCCTTGAGCACCCAGTTCTCCGGCGTCACCGGCACCACGTCGGCGTGGGCATGAATGCCGACGACTTCATCACCGCTGCCTTCGAGAGAAATCTCATACACGCGGTTGTCGATGTTGCGGAAATTCAGATGGAAGGACTCGGCCAGACTCTTGATCTTTTCGCCGATCTTGATGAATTCCGGATTGTCGTGCTGGGCTACGCCGTCCTTGCGATAGGTCGGAATCTCCACCAGCTCACGCAGGGTCTCGGTGGCTGCAGCGCTGTATTTCACCCGGGCATAAATACCGAGCAGGCGATAGATCTCGTTCTGCTGCTCTGCGGTCAGGGTCTTGTTGTCGAGAAAAGCGCTGATGGCCGGGCCAATGTCGGCGGCTTTCGCCAAATCGCTCTTGGCCAGGCTACCGAGGAACTGACGGAAATCCGTGGTCGACTCGGCCTTGAAGGTTTTGAGAATTTCAGCGCTCTGCTGCGGGGTAATGTTGGCCTGAGCCGGCGCGGTAAAAGCCGCTAGTCCAGCCAGCATCAAGGTCGTTGCGGCCAGTTTTTTGAAAGGGAAATTCATTACGAAGGGCATTCCTTTGCAGGACAGTGAGTAAAGCGTGTCTCAACGCTGAGACACATGCATTTACAAACTAACACCGTGCCAGAGCATTGCGGGAGCCCTGAAAGGGGAACTGTCGCACAGAAATGCAAAAGCGGCGCAGAAACGAAAAAGCCCGAAGCGTAGGCCCGGGCTCTTTATTGGCGAATCTTCCGTCGATCGACGGCGCAGAATTCAGTCAGAGACTGTCAGGGTTACCCAAAAACATTTTGACTAGGCTCTAGGACGGTAGTTTCACAACAAAAAGCGCATTTTGCCTCCAATCGCGGCGAGTGTGCAGAGCGACTGCTAATTACGATTATATGAAAGCTACTATACGGCGCTTGCTGGCCTTTAGTGTGTCCTCCCACTATGAGGGGGAGCGGCGGCTACGTTCTTGCGATGAGCTGGCACCCCTAATTCCCAAAGCTACAAAACGGCATGCTCACTATACCGGTGGGAAAGTGAGCGTAACCCAGATGTGATAACGTCTCGTGCCTCAGCAAGCCGCGAAGACAAAGGAGTTCGTGTGGATAGGGATTGGGTAAAAGATCTGATTGAGAATTTTTCTTCGGCCACGATCGGTGAAATGGACATCCCGAAGCTAATCAACGACAAGCACCTGAACACGCCCAATCGGCTGTTCAAAATCAGAGCCTGCGGCGAGTTCGCGCTGAAGAACCTGGCTGAGAAAACCCTCTATCTGAGCGTAGCCAATGAATTTAACGATCCCTACGACACGGCATTCTGGGTTGATTACCGGAAGCTCGCTGCTTGGGAAAAACTCGATGAACTTGGCTTTAGCGATGATCAAGTCGCCACTGCGCTTGAATCCGAGGATCCGATCTCAGCTGTAGTAGCACTGGCTTCGGCTCAAGAGCCCCCCATCATGAACGTTGCTCACTGGCTCCATGAAGTCGGAGTCTTAGCGCCAAATCACCAGGCCGGGCAGCTCCCATGGCTAATTGAACAGCTCAAAAGCAGCTACAAAATCTGCAGCCTAAGCGAGCGTGTGGATTCGGTGTTGATGTGGAGCCACTATGGCTACAACCACACTGGCTTTGCCATGGAATACGACTTCGCAGGGCTTCATCGGAATAAGCTTCCTACCCTTACGCTATGGCCCATCGCATACACAAATCAACTGTTCGACGCCACTCACATTCTCAGAGCCCAACGCCGGGAGAATAACTACAACGAGCTTTATGGAATTGCCGCCTCGTTGTTCAAGGCTGTCGATTGGCAGTACGAACGAGAGTGGCGTTTAGTGGTTCCAGACAACGATAGTGAGATCAAAGGCTTCAATGTTGCTGCGCCCCTGAAGGCCGTCCATCTTGGGGCTAGGATCTCGGATCCTGACGCACTCCAGATTTTGAAGATCTGCAGTGAAATCGACATACCGGTTTACAAGGTCACGCTTGCGCCTAACGAGTACCGGATGATCTCCGAGCTTACTAACCTGGACGCTTGGTGTTCCTTTCGTAAAATCAGCGTATTTTCTTAAGCAGTCCTTCTCCCGTCGATACCCACTTCACAGCTTGAGATGAAGGCACGAAGCTTTTTGACAAACAGGCATTTTGAAGTTTGGATTAACGAAGATGCGCCTGCTGCGGATAGCATGCAGAACGGTTGGGATGCCTGTTGCAGGCGGTCAGGAATTGCGATGTGCTGCTTCTGCTTTCTAATGGCAATATCGGGTGGACTAGCCGCATTCAGTGCAGTGACGCCAATGCTGAGCATCGTGATCAACAATCTTTTTGCATTATCTTGCCAAATCTATCGATAAGCCCCATGAAAAACTGAACTAATCATGGAACAATAAAGACCTGGAGGTCATGTGGGTATCCTGGATTTTCGTGAAATTCCTTCCGCCAGCCCTAAGCTGCGAAAGGCTAGAAAAGAAGCGTTGATGAAGGAGGAGCTGGATGCGTTTGAAAAATTTGCGGAAGAATATTTTGAAAAGGTGTTGGGCGGCGTTGTACAGGCTGGCACCACAAGAGGCCCCGATAATGATATGGACCTTAAGGTCCAATTGAATGGTGAAACTCTGCTAGTCAGTTGCAAGCATTATGTCGATGGTGATAACGCCGTGGGTGCCGATCAAGAATACGATCCGGTGTCAGCCATCTATTCCAATGGCTGCACGAAATTCATCGGCTTCTACTCCACGGTTCCCAGTGCCCCTTTAATCACAAAGCTGGAAGGCTTGAAGAGCAACAAACGCATACCTTTTGACTACGAGATCCTTAAAAACTCGGATATCGAGTCACGCCTTCTAGATAAAGACAGCGTCGTAGGTTGGTTATTTGCCGCCCGATATTTTCCCGTCAGTTACGCCAACCTGTTCAGGCGATTTGTCGTTCCTCTTGAGCACTACAAAGAGAAAGATTTGAAAAAAATCGCCCCAAGCAGCTGGAGTCTGGATGGCCCCTTTGGTGGGATCTTCTCCGGTGCAGGCGTTGATAAGGCTCAAATTATCCATGAGGCAAACGATGCATTAACCAATAATGTCCACTCCAGTTTTTTCACTGAAGCATTAAAAGACGCCATCGATTGTTTCCCAGAGTACTTCAGATACCGTGCGGATGCGGATCTGCAAGCGTTGGAAAATAGTGATATCTCACCTGATTGGGATAGGGCTCTGACATATGAGGGTGGGATGGATTGTAATTTACCTATTATGGTATGCGGCCTCTGGTCTTTTTGGTGCCCCAGACGAGCGCTTGAAAAATACCTGATTTTTACGCAAGCCTCAGAACTGTTGAATGATCCGCCTGACAGCAAAGCATTAATTATTGCCCGCGCGCAACAAAGCCTAGCTTATTCCTCATTTTTGTCCGTCGGCAGCATCGCGCTTAAGTCCTCAGGTAAATATCGAGATATATTTTCCAGGCTGACTGCTTTTTGTCAGCTTTCACTTCCAGAATACGGGGGCGCGAACAGTACAAGTTTTAGGCGGAAGACTGGCGAGCGGGTCCTCTGGAAGTTCAAGGCAGGCGAGGGGTTGAGCTTTCTATTTGACAGGATTTTGGACAACTCGAAACAAACATAACTTGGGCCAGCAAAAGGCACAGATCAGTGAGGGAGAGCTCGATCATGTAAGGTTGTCCGTCGGTGAATGTTTTTGACGGACGTAAGGCTTGCAGATATGGCTGCCGAACGCCGCTTCCTTGGCGGTCAAAGTGGAGCTGCCCCAGATGTCCACCGGCTCTAACATCTGTGGCACTCCTTGGCTTAGCTTGTCACCATTTGCTAGCCAGATACGGCCTGAGATCCTCCAGGTCGTGTGGGAGCTTCTGATGACAGACCATGCCGAGGTAAGTCGCCGCCCGGGTGGCGCCCACATATAGGAACCGCTCGAACAGCGTCGGTTTTGCTTCGACGAGCTCGTCCAGCCCGATGAAGAACACTGCTTCGAACTCGAGCCCCTTAATGTGTTGAACATCGAAAACCCGGATATCGGATTGGTTACCCAATGACTGGCCATCGACACAGGGGACTGCGAGCAGACTTCTGCTCGCTAGCTTCTCGGTAAGGGCTTCGGAGATGGGTTTCACGTGCGACTCGGAAGCGACCAGGATGGCAATCGTAGGCACCGGTTCATTTTTGGAGCGGATGTGATCCTCAATCTCGAAGATTCTCTCTGCTACCCAGGTGACGACGCTTTCGCCCTGGAGGTTTTCCCCGAGCACCGGCTGAACCCCTTCGTGAGAGGAATGCTCTGGCAGGCTGCCTACAGCTTTGGCGTCTCCATCCATATGCTGCAGTAGCTTGATGGCAAAGCTGTTCAGAAGACGACTCTGTCGATAAACCGTGTTGATCCGCTGAGACGTGAGGCGAGGGGAGATCCACTCGAGCTGATCCAAATGCTTGAGGCCATTCCCTGTGATCCGTTGGTTGAAGTCTCCGCAGGCGAAGAACGACTCAATGGTAGGGTCAGTCAGGCTCTCCATGCATGCAAGCTGGAGGAGCGAGAAGTCCGTGGCTTCGTCCACTAGGACTTGCTGCAGGAACTGGCTCGAAATCCTGGCCAACTCGGTGAAGCGAGGTTCGTTGATATGCCGCTTCACGAAATCTTGGCGGATGAGTTCGCGAGCGGATCGAAGCATGAGGAGGAGAATTGCGTCGAGTTCTGTCTCATCAATGTGGGAAGCGTGCTCTGGCCGCTGATAGCTATACCGATCAAGCGTCATGGTGTCGCGACGGAATGCTCTGTAGCTCGTAGGGACATCAAGTACGTAGCGTCTCCATGCATTCCTGAAGCGCCGTAGCGCGTTTTGGAAGCACATCTCTCGCCCAAGCGTTTTAAGCCATTCATCTGAGGGGACTCGATCCCCAAGCCAGTCTCGTATCTGAGCCGCACGGCTTGCCTTACCTAGATTGCCATTACGATAGCGAGTACGGGCATAGGTCTGGAGAAACTTTTGGTAAGCTGCGAATGCTTTGAGCTCTGCGGTGTGCGTGGGTGTGCCTGTTCCTTCCTCTCCGTTATCATCATCAAATTCGGCACCATCCTCGTCTTCATCATCGTTTTGGCCGAGGCCTTCGAGAAAGGTGGCCATCTCCCCGAAGACAGCATTGTTCCGGTTATGGAGAAGGTTACCTTGCTGTTGTATCAGCTTATCTGAGGTTGCACGACTAGCTTTGAGCATAGGGTCAATCCGCGCCTCGAGATTGTTCCACTCGGCATAGGCGCTCAGCAGCCCTTCTGGCTGAAGCCCATCGACCGTGGCAAACAGCTTGTGCACAACTGCGTCTACTAGGTTAGGAGCCGAATCTTTCAGCAGAATTGCTCCTTCCTTCAGGGAGGAGAGGAGGCGGCTTTGGTGTAGTGACTTGAAATCGGCGAACCACTGGCGCGGATCATCGTTGATGTCCATCGGGGCGAATTGGCGATCCTCTTTGAGGATGCATGTGCCACCGCTGCCCGTCTTGAGGATGCCAAATGTCGACCTTGCCAGCTCATGTCGGCGCTTGCTCCAGGTCTTGATGTTCTCGTCAGAAGCCGTGACATTCTCACGGCTGAAGGCCTCTTTGACGTAATGCTTTAAGAGGTCTGAAGGCGTGAACATCATCCAGCGCGAGCGCTTAGACTGAGGGCCCAGCAGAAGGCGTTCGTCTTGGCTAAGGGCTTCCCAGTCCAGCTTCTGGCCGAGACGTTTGATCAAGGTGGTTGTCTTGCCTGTCCCGGGAGGGCCCAGGATGATTAGCTGGTGGTCTACTGAGAGGCGAAAGATTTCGTCCTGGAATTTGTCGAGAATCGCTTGGTCTCGAAGGGCCATAGCCTTTCGGATTTCGTGACGCACACCTTCCCGGACCTTCTCGGTTTCGGACTTGCCGCCAAGCATGGCGAAGAAGGCATTGCTGTCGTCCGGTTGGATAACTTTACGAAGAGAAGGAATCGTCTGAGGTGCTAAACGTTCTTGCCTCCAAATGCTGTCGATTGAGTCCCAGAGCTCAGCGCTCTTCTGAGGCTTCAGATCGAGTTTGTCCAAGACCCGGTAGCTGACTTTTTTACCCGCGATTTCTAGATCAACGTCCTCACCAGCATCATGAGCAGCCAAGCGACCGAACGGTGAACGGTAGCCTGCTAGCTTGCCGTGATTAAGGACAAATCCTCCAGTCGTACGGCAGATGTAGTAGGTCTCAACTTGGCCTTTGTCGTTCTCAACTACTATCCGTGAGACAGCTGGCTCTCGAACGAGGCTCGCAAGCGATTTGGTCACGTCGTCAGAGATGGATGCAATCTGATCTACGGCCGCCGCGCCAGTGAAGGTATTGACGACTGCCAAGGCTTCAGAGGCCTCGCGACTTCCGGTGGCGAGCTGCTTGGAAGCAATTTGTTCGATTTGGTGGAACGAATCTAATGCGTCGTTGGCAATTTCCAAGGCATCACTGGAACTCATTGAAGCTCTCCCTGTTTCGAATGGGCGTGACCTGAGTGGTAAGGAGTGCGAGTGAGCAGCTTCTTGTGCTCAAGATTACGATGTCTGTCGGTTAACCCATATCCTAAATCCTCGCGGCATTGGTTGCTAGCAGATTGCCATGAATGGGTGCATCCATGTAGTGAGCGTCATCCAATGAAGTGGTGGCAACCTTCGCTGGGGTTGACTGCTTGGTATCATCGGTCGATGCGCTGTTGGAATGCGTGATGGTTGTGAAGCGGGCCCCAAGCTCCCGAGGAGCATCTTTTTTTGACTTTGCAGTGTGCGGCGCTAGTAGCTCGGCCAGGTCTCTAAGTTGGTATTCGTTATGCTTCATCGTCATTGGCGAGCACGCCGGCAAGGGATCGGTTCATTTTCGATCAGGTTTTGGGGGCAGAACGCAGCATAATCACAACGGGGCTGTCGAGGCCCGAAGTGCCCCAGAAGGCTGGATAAACAGCTTCTTGGCGTCCGCTGTCACGGGACAGGCCCATGGTTACCCCTACTGTTTCTTTCCAACGACCACTGTGGTTGGCGTTTTCCTGGAAGGATTGTCAGGATTTCAGAGGCGCGTCTACAAACTGAGGTGATTGGATAGCGCTGGACGGCGGTTTGGGAGCAGCAGCGTATGACTTTTCGAGAAGGGGGCTGTTCGATCTCAGGCTTGGGGCATCCTTTTTAAACCATCCCAAGTATGCCCTCAGAAGTGCCCCCAATATAGATAGCAATCCACTGGAAATGAATGGATCTCCCATGGTTTGTGAAAAGCAAAAAATGATCAGATGAACAGCCTTCCCGACGATCCCTAAAGACTATCCGGATCCCCAAAAAACATCTGAATCCGTGACCTCAGCCACCTCTCACCCGGATCATTATCCTGCGACCCACGCCACGCCATGTGCAGCTCAAACGTACGCGTCGGCAGCGGCGGATCTTCCGCCCTCACACCACCGGCAGCCGTCAGCGCATCCGCCGTGTAATCCGGCACGGTCGCAACGATGTCAGTCCCGGCCAACAACGTACTCAACCCGTTGAACTGCGGCACAGCCAACACCACATGGCGTTTGCGTCCGAGTTTCTCCAGTTCTTCATCAATAAAACCACTGAGATCGCCAGCGAATGAAACCAGTGCATGCGGTCGCGCACAGTAGTCGTCGAGACTGAGCGGGCCGGGCACGGTGTCGGCGCGCAACAGTTTCGGCTGGCTGCGGCGCAAGACCTTACGCTTGGCATTGGCCGGCAGGTCGGTGGTGTAGCTGACGCCGATCGAGATTTCACCGGAAGCCAGAAGCCCTGGCATCAGGATGTAGTTGACGCGGCGCACCACCAGCACGATTCCCGGTGATTCGGCACGCAGGCGTTTGAGCAACATCGGCAGCAGGGCGAATTCGACATCATCGGACAAACCGATGCGAAACACCGAGGTGCTGGTGGCCGGGTCGAATTCTGCGGCACGGCTGACGGCGGTCGAAATCGAGTCGAGGGCGGGCGAGAGCAGGGCGAAGATTTCCACCGCGCGGGCGGACGGCTCCATGCTCCGGCCGGTGCGCACGAACAAGGGGTCATCGAACAGGCTGCGCAGACGCGAAAGCGCCGCACTGATTGCCGGCTGACCGAGAAAAAGCTTCTCGGCGGCACGGGTCACGCTGCGTTCGTGCATCAATGTTTCGAATACGATCAACAGGTTCAGGTCGACACGACGCAGGTCATTACGATTCATCTGGAGTCCTGGCAGAGTCATCAAGCTTGACGAGGGCGGCCATATGAGAACAATGGCCGGCATGAATCTTACGGGGAAAGGCTGGTACTCTGCACCGGAAAATTCAGCTTTACTCGCACGGTGGCAAGAGTTTTTTCATGGATTTTGCCAATGCCGCCCATACTGCGGAATCAATGACAGGCATGTCGACTATTAATAGCCACTGATAGTCTTGGGTCAAAAGCCCAGATAGAGTTCAGGGCATTAGAGGTTACTTTGACGAGGTTTGCGATGTCCCGCACGATCCGTTTTCACAAGTTTGGTCCGGCCGAGGTGCTCAAATGCGAAGAGCATGCGGCCGCTCAGCCAGGTCCTGGCGAAGTGCAGGTGCGTGTCGAGGCGATCGGCATCAGCTGGTACGACACGCTCTGGCGTCAGAACCTGGCCTCGTCCCAGGCACGCCTGCCGTCGGGCCTTGGCCATGAAATGGCCGGTGTGGTCACGGCGGTCGGCGCCGATGTCGAAGATTTGTCCGTGGGTGACAAGGTCGCGAGTTTTCCGGCCGAGAGTCCAAACGACTATCCGGTCTATGGCGAATCGATCGTACTGCCGCGTACCGCGCTGACTCGGTATCCGGACATACTCAGCCCGATCGAAGCCAGTGTGCATTACACACCGTTGCTGATTGCCTATTTCGCTTATGCCGATCTGGCGCGGGTCAAACCCGGTCAGTTTGCGTTGGTCACTGATGCCAGTCATTGCGCCGGCCCTTCCTTTGTCCAACTGGGCAAGGCCATGGGTGTGCGGGTGATTGCCGCGACCAAGGACGCGGAGGAGCGCGAATACCTGCTGTCTCTCGGCGCGGAGAAGGTGATTGTCACCGAAGAGGAAGATCTGTTGATGCGAATCAACAAGATCACCGACAACCGTGGTGTCGACGTGGTTTTCGACGGTCTCGGTGGCCCGCAGATGTCGCTGCTCGGCGATGTGCTGGCGCCGCGTGGCAGCCTGGTGTTGTACGGCTTGCAAGGTGGCAACCAGACGCCGTTCCCGGCCTGCGCAGCGTTCCAGAAGAATATCCAGTTCTTCGTGCACTGCATTGGTAATTTCACCGGCAAACCGGAACTGGGCATCACCCAGGATCACGTCGCTCTGCAACGTGCCTTGCGTGACATCAACCAGTTGACTGCTGATCGTGTGCTGGTGCCGCTCAAGACGCGTGTATTCCCGTTCAACGAGTTCGTCGAAGCGCATCGCTATATGGACGAATGCCCATGCCGCGAGCGGGTCGCTCTGCAAGTCGAACCGGCATAAAAATCTCCCCTCCATCAGAGTCCGTGGCACCACGGACTCTTCTGTGTTTATCCCCCCTCTGAAAAACCGATCTCGCTGCCTGCAACCAAGCCTGTTCAGCAACTGAACTGGTTTTTACCCTCGATCTGTATCTTCTAATCGCAATATAAGCCCTGATAATTGAATGATTACTTTCATCTCAAGGAATGAGCCATGGCTGTGCATTCAATTTGTTCCGCGCAATATCAGGCGGTTGGGTCTGCTTGTCGAGAAAACTTCTGTTTAATTGTTGTAGGGCTATTCGCAAACTGCTTCTCTTTTTCTTGTACTCACTTGTCGTGGGACGTTGTGGGAAGTTTCCTAGGAATAATAAATTTTAGAAAAAGCTCAGCAATTACAGGTGCTTGAGGCGGTCTGTCAGTGAATACTTGGCTTTTCAAAGCTCAAGTGTTTCAAATAACTACAGATTCGTAAGTGTTAGCATTTGAGCGTCTATTACTTATTGATGAATTGCCGTACGGCCGAGATATTGGTCTGTGCGTCATGAAACTTTTTATACCGGGTAAATACCGATGAGCACGATCCATGATCAGGCAATGAACTATGTCTATCAGCAAGTATTGCAGCGATTGCTGAGTTTCTTCTCCCGCGCGGAACGCACGGCATTGCAGTTGTTGATCCAGCGACTGGCCGTGGCGGCGGGCGGCATGGAGAACATCGGTCATTTCAAGGTGATGGTGATCCAGACCGGTTCACGCGACAGTTGTTACACACTGGCCCTGCTCCGGGCGGCGCAGTTGAGCATCGCCGGGCGTGCCCCCGCCACCTTTCAATTGCGGGTGGCCAATTTACGCTGGAACGGCAACAGCCATATGGCACTGCAGAACATGCACCGCAGCTACGGCGCGCTGTTCCTTTACGACGATCCCCGTGTCGAGTTGTTGATGGTGGATCATCGTCAGCTGCTGCCATTCGACCATCAGGCGCCGGTCTGTGACGAGGGGCGGGAAGCCAATCGAATCAACCTCCTGCTCATTGGTCATCGTCGCAGCTTCAGTGAGGCGCTCGAATTGTGGGATGACGCCTATCTGGCCACCGCCGAGTTCTACGGGCAGGTCGCCCGCTGGGACAACGGCGTCGATGCAATGATCGGTAGTGAATGCGCGAGCCGCCAGATTCATTTCCTTGATGGCTTGAGTCGCGCCGTACAAAAAGCGGCCATTGCCGATCCGTTAGTGACTGCCGCAGGCTACGAAGCGCTGTTTCCACTGCTTGACGGGCTTGGGGGGGATTACTACCGCGAATTCTATACGGACGAAGAGCGGGTAGCGTGGCGCCCCGAAGGTCAATTCGAAGCCTGTCGACGCACCGGCTTCATCAACATCAACGACATGATTGTCGGCAAGCTCGAAGAACGCTGGCCCTTGCTCAGTGACTTTCTTGGATTTCAGGCAGATGAACTCACGCTTTATCAAGGTGACGACGAGTTCGCAGATCCTTTGGTGGTCGCCCATTTACGAGGCTTGCAGGCGCGCTTCATCGAGGGTCGAACCTATGAGGCCGGAATCAGCGATTACCTGCAAAGCTGCTTGCTGACGATGCGCCGCAAGCAGGTGCCAGAGCCGGTTTGCGAACAATTGCTCGCCAGTTTCGGCAATCTGCAGGACCCCGATCAACTGCGCCAGCACGCGGAAGGCTGCCTGTTGGAAAACTTTGATCTCAACGAGATCCAGTTGGTGTGCCTGATGTTTGCACCGTTTATCGATGCCGGTGCCGGACTTGAAAGATTTCTGCGCAATTGCCATCCGGGCATGTTGGTGGCAATGCCGGACCTGCATCGGGCGATGCAGGGGCTGCATGCGTCGGATCAGGTACTGAAATGGATGACGGATGTCAGTGGCTTGCCGGTCAAATTGATTGTGCGTCTTTACGCCATGGGGCCGATCCGCATACCCGCCCCCGGCGAGCCAGTGTCGCAGGCAGCAAGTCCAGGCGAGGCGGGTACTGGCGCGCCAGTCGATCGATCGGCGGAAGGCTGAGCGTGAGCCATTTGCCAGAGCATGAATCCATGCCCACGGGTGCGGACTTGTGAAAGCGTCGCGGGAAAACGACTTCGTTTATCAGGCGGTGTATCGCTATCTGACACTGCTGATCGACGAATCGGGGGCCGGCCCGGCAGTGCGCTTGCCCTCATTGCGGCAATTGGCTGATCGGCTGAATGTGTCTATATCGACCGTCCAGTACGCCTATTCGCTACTGGAAAAAGAAGGTCGGGTCTATTCGATAGCCAAGTCCGGTTACTACGCGCAAGCGCAGTCTGCCCTGGAGTCGCCCGGTAGCGGCAGCGACTTGCTTGAAACCGTGTATGTCAACGCCAGGCGCCCCGGCATGTGTGTCTTGAGCGCCGACGACCCGGCCTCACTGCAACCGTTGGACAGCCCGTTGCTGACACTTGAGCGCGAACTGCTGCGCCAATATCCGCGCCAACCGCAACTACTGGCGCAGCCTTGCGGCGAGCTGGAACTGCGTACGGTGCTGGCCGCGCGCTATACCTCGTCAACGGTGAATTGCTGGCATGCCGATGACGTCTATATCGGTGCAGATCTGCGTGGGGTGCTGGAAATACTGATTTCGGTACTTGAGCTGCGACGGGCCACCGTGGTGGTCGAATCTCCGTGTGACTGGGTGATCCTGCGTTTGCTGGACGCTGCCGAAGTGCGTGTTATCGAGCTGCCGCTGTTGGCGGGGGGCGTGATTGATCCCCAGCAGTTGGAGTCATTGCTCAAGAGTGAGCCGGTGCGCTTGATCCTGTTGTCTTCGGCGCTGAGCATGCCTCAGGGCAGCCCGCTGTCCCGGACCAATCGACAGGCGATCGCGCATCTGCTCGGATGCCATGGCACCTGGGTGCTGGAGAACGACTGTTATAGCGAACTCGATGAAGGCAACGACTCCCATCGCTTGCGCGACTGGCTTGATCCTGATCGCTTGCTGGTGTTTTCCACCTTTGAGAAGTACGTCGGTACGGAAGCGCCTTTCGGTTTTGTGCTGTCGCACCATTGGCGGAGTGAGTTGCAACGCCATTTCCTGCTGCGCGCGTTCCGCTTGTCGCCGATTCGCCAGAAGGCGATTGCCAGGCTGCTGGGCGGCGGTCGGCTGGATCAGCACTTGTCCGTGCTGCGCCGAATGCTCAAGGAGCGGCGCACGCAATTGATCCAGTTATTGCGCGAGCGGCTGGGCGATGCGTTGGCGATTGAGGAGTCGCAGGGTGGGGCGACTGTCTGGGTGCGGTCGTTGCGACCGGTGAACATGGGCAGCGTGTTTCAGCGCCTGCTCCAGCAGCAGATCGTTATTGCGCCTGGGGAGTTGTTCAGTCTGCAGGGCCTGCATGAGCACCATCTGCGACTGAGCTCGCTGACCCATGGTGAGCACGATCTGGCCGATGTCGTCGGGTTGTTGGGCGATGCATTGCGCCTGGCGCCCGATGATTAACGTTAAAAAACATCGGAAGTGTTCCGGATAGATCCCATCGCACTGCGGTCAAACTGCCAGTAAACTGCGCTCTATTCCTGAACCACTCTATTTCAGAGGTTTTGCATGACTCTCAGTCCTTTTGCGGGCAAACCGGCACCGGCAGAATTGTTGGTCGATATCCCGCGACTGGTAACGGCTTATTACACCGGCCAGCCTGACGCTTCCATTTCCACGCAGCGCGTGGCGTTCGGCACTTCCGGTCACCGCGGCAGTTCCTTCGACTTGAGTTTCAATGAATGGCACGTTCTGGCGATCAGCCAGGCTATCTGCCTGTACCGTGAAGCCCAGGGAATTACCGGCCCGCTGTTCGTTGGCATCGACACCCACGCGCTGTCGACACCGGCCGGAGCCAGCGCTCTGGAAGTCCTCGCGGCCAACGGTGTGACTGTGATGATCGGCGAAGGGGATGAGTACACGCCGACACCTGCCATTTCCCATGCCATTCTCTGCTACAACCGTGGCCGTACTTCGGGCCTGGCTGATGGCATCGTCATCACGCCGTCGCACAACCCGCCACAAAGTGGTGGCTACAAATACAACCCGACCAATGGCGGCCCGGCCGACACCCACATCACCAAGTGGATCGAAGCCAAGGCCAACGAACTGCTGGCCAATAAACTGGCCGGTGTGAAACGCATCAGCTACGAGCAGGCGCTCAAGGCCAGCACCACTCATCGCCACGACTACCTGAATTCCTACGTTGCCGATCTGATCAACGTGATCGATTTCGATGCCATTCGTGATGCCAAGCTGCATCTGGGTGTCGACCCGTTGGGCGGAGCAGGGGTGCGTTACTGGTCGGCCATCGCCGAGCACTATCGTCTGGACCTCGACGTGGTGAACAAGGAAGTCGATTCGACTTTCCGTTTCATGACCGTTGATTGGGATGGTCAGATTCGCATGGACCCATCGTCCAGCCATGCAATGCAAGGCTTGATCGGCCTGAAAGAACGTTTCGACGTCGCGTTTGCCTGTGACCCGGATCACGATCGCCACGGTATCGTCACGCCATCCGGTGGTTTGCTCGCGCCGAACAACTATCTGGCGGTCTCCATCGACTACCTGTTCCAGAACCGCCCGCAGTGGCGTGCCGATGCAGCCGTGGGTAAAACCGTGGTCAGCAGTGGCTTGATCGACCGCGTTGCCAAGCGTCTGGGTCGTCGCCTGTATGAAGTGCCGGTCGGCTTCAAATGGTTTGCCGACGGTCTGTTCGACGGCTCGTTGGGTTTTGGTGGCGAGGAAAGCGCTGGTGCATCGTTCCTGCGCAAGGATGGCGGTGTATGGAGCACCGACAAGGACGGTCTGATCCCGGCATTGCTTGCGGCTGAAATGACCGCGCGCACCGGTCGCGATCCAAGCCAGGCTTATCGCGCACTGACTGACGAACTGGGCGAACCGTTCTCGGTGCGTGTTGACGCCAAGGCCAACCCGGAACAGAAAGCGTTGCTGAGCAAGCTGTCGCCGGCACAAGTCACCTCCACCGAACTGGCGGGCGAGAAGATTCAGAGCATTCTCAGCCACGCGCCGGGCAACGACCAAGCGATTGGCGGTCTGAAAGTGATGACCGAAAACGGCTGGTTCGCAGCACGTCCTTCGGGCACCGAAGACATCTACAAGATCTACGCCGAAAGCTTCATCAGCGACGATCACCTCAAGCAACTGGTGGCCGAAGCGCAGACCCTGGTGGATGGTGCTATCGCCAGCAAGTGATGTTCAGCGAATGCGCGCCATAAAAAAGGGGCAACCATTGCGGTTGCCCCTTTTTTTGCCTGCCATTGATGCAATCAGGCAAGGTCCACCAAGACAATCTCACTGTCTTCAATCGCGGTGACCGTCAGCACCTGCTCATGTGCAATCGCCACACCGTCTCGAGCTTGTGCACGCAGGCCGTTGACTTCAATCACACCTGTGGCCGGCACCAGATACGCACGACGGCCCGCATCCAGATGATATTCGGCGGTTTCTCCAGCCTTGATATTCGCCGCAACCAAGCGAGCATCGGCGCGGATCCGCAAACTCTGGTCGTCGCCGTCCTTACCGCTGGCGAGGGTCACAAAACCTTCACGCTGACCTTTCGGGAATGGTTTCGCCCCCCACGATGGCGGGGCGCCGGTTTCGGTCGGCAGAATCCAGATCTGGAAAATCTTCGTGTCCTGCGCTTCGAGGTTGTACTCGCTGTGAGCAATGCCGGTGCCGGCGCTCATCACTTGTACGTCGCCGGCTTCAGTGCGCCCCTTGTTGCCAAGGTTGTCCTGGTGGGTAATTGCACCTTCACGCACATACGTGATGATTTCCATGTCGCGATGCGGGTGTTGCGGGAAGCCGGTACCGGCAGCAATCACATCATCATTCCAAACCCGCAGGTTGCCCCAGTTCATGCGTTGCGGATCGTAGTACTCGGCGAACGAAAAATGGTGATGGGCATCCAACCAGCCATGATGGGCGCCGCCCAGCGAGCTGAAAGGTCTGAGTTCAAGCATGATCGTCTCCTCAAAAGGCTCGTCGCGGGATGCAATGGCTGCATCTGGCGCAAGTCCGGTGGTGTATGACGGCGATCATCTATCAGGCAAGCATCGAGAAAAAGCGTAAAAACTGCGGTATCAGTATCGAATAACTTGATTGGATTTCACGTCGAAACGATCTCATCCCACCTTCAATTCATCGCCTAAACCAATGACCTGTAAGCATTTCGCTAGAACTCGACGGTAAATACAGACACCATAGCCCTCAACAGCCTTACACACTGGAGCCCGTCAGCGTGGCGCAACACACCCCCGATCTTCCTCCCGAACTTCGTCCATTGGCCGAGATGCCATGGTTCAAGCGCCTGGCCGCGCGCTTCTTTGGCCACGGTTTGACTCGCTTGCGCGCTCAGCATCGCGCCTCCTGGCTGCATGGTCAGGCTGACGGTTTTCGCAGTGGGCATACGGCAGGCGTTGAGTACGGCTATAACGAGGGCAAGCTCGAAGGTCTGGAGGAGGGCCGGCAGGTTTTGTTGATACGCGACAGCCGCAGCACCGAGCATCGTCCGCCGAGCATCGATAATCACCTGTTCGATGACTGGCGTCTGCCGCTGACGCCTGAACTGAAGAAACGCATCAAAACCGATGTCGCCCGTTTGCTGCCCGCGCAGGCTCAGCCGAGCGCTGCGCAGTGGAAGATGATTTTCAGCGAAACACCCTCAACCTCCGTGGTCGCCGGCGCCGGAGCGGGCAAGTCGACCACGCTGGTGTTGCGGATTCTGTTGCTGAGCCATTATCTGGGCTTTGAGCTCGATTCGATGACCGTGGTGACGTTCACCCGCGAGTCGCGCAAGGATTTCATCAATAAACTGATCGAACTGTTCGCGCTCTGGGGTCATGCGTTGAGCTTGAAACAGGCGCGGGAACTGGTGCGAACCTTTCACTCGCGCATTTTGCCGATGGTCCGCAGCCTGCCGGGCTTCGAGCGTTTGCAGGCATTCGAGAACCTCAGCCATCGCGCGCAGGGTGCTGATGAGGAGGTCGACAGTAATCCGTTCGACCTGCGAATTAATGACGCGCAACGCCAGCAGCTTAACGCCTGTTATCACCGGTTATTCACTCAGGACGAGCGCTTCCGCCAGTTGATTCAGCCAATGGCCAAGGTGGGGTTGCAGCTCAAGGAGCTGGAACGCGATCACCCGGATGTGCAAAAGCGCATGGCCGTCACCGAACTGGCGTCCAGGCGCGACGAAGAACTCTGCGACGTCATCGAAGATCTGTGGTTTCGTGCCGGTGCCTGGCCGATCAAGGGCATCGAACCGAATCGCCAGACTTTCGAGATCAATGGCGCGAAATTCCACGGGCATGGCTACATTCCCAGCCTCGATGCCTGGGTAGTGCTCGGTTTCGATCCGCGAGAAAACCCACAGCTCAACCGGCCCAACGCAAAGCTTTCGGTGCGCGCAGAGTGGGCGGTAAAACGCACTCTGTTTCAAGCTTTCTGTCGTAAGCCGTTGATCTGGATAGATAGTTACGAATCATCAAAGCGCGTTTTGACGGCTTTGGCGGGCGATGCCAGCGCTGGCCCCGGCTTCGATTACAAGGTCAAAGGCGAACTGGCTTCAGCGCCATTGCTCGACTGTTTCGTTGCCGCGGCGGGGTTCATCGAGAACCTGGGGCTGGACGTACCAGACGCCGTCGGCCGGATGAGTTTCGCCAAGGATGACCCGGACCGGTTTTTCTTTGAGGCATTGAGTCTGTTCTGGCGCGCACTGGAAGATCATCTGCTCGACCAGAAACCACCGGTCATGACCTACAACCGCATGTTTGCACTGTTCAGCGAGCATTCGCCGGAAAATCTCAAGCTGCTCAGCGATGAGCTGCTGCGACCCATGTCGCACCTGATGATCGATGAATTTCAGGACGTTTCGCCACAGATCGTCTCGTGGATTCGCGCCAGTCTTGCCGAAATCCGTAGTCGTGGGCCGGCCATGCATGTCGGCCGGGGTGCGCAGCGTTCGTCGCTGCTGTGTGTGGGTGATGACTGGCAATCGATTTACGGCTGGCGCGGCAGTTCGCCGAGTTACTTCATGGAATTCACCAAGGAATTCCCGTCGCCGAGTACCACCCGGGTCATGCTCAGCGACAACTACCGCAGTCATCAACACATCATCGATGCGGCCGAGCACATCGTGCGGGCAGCACCCGCGATCCCCGGGAAGAAGGCCAAGGCCTGCGGCGAACCGAAGCCGCTACAGCCCGTCAATGTGCTGGAGCGCGACGACCAAGCCTTGGGTCTGCGGCTCGCCGAACACTATCGACAAGGCCATTCAATCTTGATGCTTTATCGAAAAAGCAGTGATAAGTCATTGATTGAAGAGCATATTCAGTCGGTAGTTAATGTTGATTCGAGCTTGCCGTACGAGGCCAGGCGCATTAAACAACTGACCTATCACAGTGCCAAGGGCTTGCAGGCTGACGCGGTGTTTCTCCTCGGAGACTGTCAGCACCTGACCAGTTCGCCATACAAAAATCAGGTCTATCGCATGGCCGGATTGGGTAAAAGCGGCGACAGCGAGCCGTATGACAGCGCGCAGAAGGACGAAATTCTGCGGCTGGCTTACGTTGGCATCACTCGCGCAGTCAGTCACTGTTACTGGTACGTCGAGCCGCAGGAGGTTCAGGCGGTGAACATGCCTCGTGCGTCTGATCGGGTGGCAAAGGGCAAGCCGTTCTTCGCCGATCACCGGTCCGAAAAAACGATGGCATGAGCCACAAAAAAGCCCGCAGCGCTGCGGGCTTTTTTCTTGTAAATCAAAAGCTTATGCGTAACTCCTGAGAGACTCTGGAGGAATGAACGCTTCGAGCTCATCCTCCACAGCCTCGATAATTCGCTCGACGTCCGCCGCATTCATCACCGTGGCGCACGGGATGCCGGCGATGGCGATCATGGTTTCGCCGCTGGCGCGATCAAACAGACGGGCGATCATGCTGCCCGGCGCGTCCATCGTTGCTTCGAAACCCATCGGGTGAAAATGCCAGCGCATCAATTGGCATGCGTTGGGGAACGTGACTTTGCTTGATCCTTTATTCATGTGTTGCCCGCCTTCTTCATCGAGCGCTTCCTTTTGCTCACGTTAGGTGGGAAGAGCCTTCATTGGCTCAACCGGTGACTGCCATTAAAAATAGCATCTGCATGTGAAAATTCTGTGCGATTTTTCAGTTCGTTTCGCGATTGCTTCGCATTTTTTGATGTAAGTCACGGCCTACGGCTTTGTCGCCAAAGTGCCACTATGGATTAGTCATTGCTGCCCGTGGCGAACTTGGGCAAGCTCGATTCTTTTGCGCCGAGCCCTTTATGCACGCCGACGACGACGGCCCAGAACAGACCCAGGCCACGGCCGCCACGGTCATGCGCTATCACTTGAGCTGGAAGCACCGCGACCTCGACAGCGTCATGGCGCTGTATCACCCGGACATTCAGTACAACGATTTCTTCCAGAACCGCGTGCTGGGTCTCGACGAGTTGCGCGAGTACGTGCGGGTCAGCATGCCGAGGGAATCCGACGAAGCGCTTGAGCATTGCGACCGGATTCGTGTGGACGGCAATACTGCGTTCATTCAGTACGAAGTGACGCTGCGCGGAGGGGACGGTCTGGTGTCGTTCCGCTCCAGCGAGGCGATCACCGTCAAGGACGGGCTGATCTGGCGAGTCAACGAATACGCCTCGCTGGTTCGCGCGCAAAGTGGTGACAACGAGAAGGCCAGTCAGCGCCCGGCAGTCAGTCGTTTGGGGCTGTCACCCCGTCAATTGAGCTTTATGGCCGACGATCTGCAGCAATATTTCGAACGGCAGCAACCGTATCTCGATCCCGAGCTCGACCTGCAACGGGTGGCGAAGGAGTGCGGGTACAGCCGCAATCAGATTTCCTACCTGCTTAATCAAGTGCTGGGGCAAAGCTTCTATCGTTACGTCAATCAGGCGCGCCTGCAGCATTTGCTCAAATCCCTCGACGCGGCCACGCCGCCCGTGCGCATCGATGAGCTGGCCTTCGCGGCCGGTTTCAACTCGCTGTCGGCGTTCTACAGCTGTTTTCGCCAGCACACCGGGCAGTCGCCGAAGGCTTACGCCAAACAAATTTCTTTGCGGACACGCGCGCAAGACATCCCCTGAGCTGGCGCACTAGGATCGACGCCATCGAAGGTTTTCAGTGGCGGAGTCTTGCATGCCAGCATGGCGCACTATCAGTTTATGGATGGATCAACTCGACGAGCCGCTGACTGCGCGGCCCGAGCTTGAGCGGGATCTGGACGTCGATGTGGCAATTATCGGCGCCGGTTATACCGGGCTGTGGACGGCGTATTACCTGAAGAAACTTGCCCCAGGCCTGGACATCGCCATCATCGAGGCGCAAACCGCCGGCTTCGGCGCCTCGGGTCGCAATGGCGGTTGGCTGATGGGTAACTTGCTCGGCGAGGATCGTTTGCTCGCCGGATTGTCTGCAGAACAGCGCCGCGCTTCGTTTGACCTGCTGCACAGCATCCCCGATGAAGTGGAAGTCGTCCTCGAGCGCGAAGGCATTGACTGTGACTATCGCAAGGGTGGCGTCCTGTACTGCGCGGCGCGTTACCCGGAGCAGGAAGCCAGTCTTCGCCGATACCTGGCGGAGTTGCACGCCCAAGGCCTGACCGACGACGATTACCGCTGGCTCAGCCCCGAGCAACTGGCGCAGCAAATCCGTGTCGCCAAGCCGTACGGCGGCATCTATGCGCCACATGTGGCAACCATTCACCCGGCCAAACTGGTGCGTGGTCTGGCGCGCACCGTGCAGGGCATGGGCGTGAAGATCTACGAAAACAGCCCGGTCACCCACTGGCAGTCGGGTAGCTTGCGCACGGCCAAGGCCAGTGTGCGCAGTCGCTGGATCGTCCCGGCCGTGGAAGGTTATTCGGTGACATTGCCGCCATTGGGTCGTTATCAGTTGCCGGTACAAAGCCTGATCGTCGCCACCGAGCCACTGTCCGCCGCCACTTGGGACGAGATCGGCCTGAGTCGCGGCCAGGCTTTCAGTGAATTCAGCCGCCAGGTCACCTACGGCCAGCGCAGCGCCGACAATCGTTTGATCTTTGGTGCGCGTGGCGGTTATCAGTTTGCCGGCAAGCTGCGCCACAACTTCGACCTGACCCGCGATGAGGTCGAGCTACGCCGCTATCTGTTTGGTGAGCTGTTCCCGCAACTGAAAAACGTGCAAATCACTCACGCCTGGGGCGGCAACCTCGGCATGTCCCGGCACTTCAAGCCGCACATGCTCTGCGACCGCGCCAACGGCATCGCGTTGTCCGGCGGTTATGGCGGGGAGGGTGTCGGTGCCAGCAACCTCGGCGGCCGCACCTTGGCGGATCTGATTCTTGAGCGCGACAGCGAATTGGTTAACCAGCCATGGGTGCTGCCCGACGGTGGCATTCACGCACTGCGCGCCTGGGAGCCGGAGCCGTGCCGCTGGCTCGGTTACAACGCGATCATCAAAAGCTTCGTCCATGAAGACCAGACCCTGGCCAACCCGGCGACCGCGCCATGGCGGCGCAAGCTCGCCAGTCAGGTCGCCGGTTTCATGGAAGGTTTCATGCACTGAACGTTGTTTATTTCAAAGACAGGTAACGCCATGAGCATCACCCAGTTCAAAAACACCGCGACGCTGACACTCGACGAATCCAACCCGGTTGCCGTGCCCCTCGGCGAACCCGTCGCCATTGCCTCGACCACCAGCGTCGAGCGCGACGACGGCGTCGAAACCGGCGTCTGGGAATGCACGCCCGGTCGTTGGCGCCGGCAGATCACCGCTCAGGAGTTTTGCCATTTCATCTCCGGGCGCTGCACGTTCACCCCGGACGACGGCGGTGAAACCCTGCACATACAAGGTGGCGACGCACTGATGTTGCCGGCCAACACGCTCGGTATCTGGGATATCCACGAGACCGTGCGCAAGACCTACGTACTGATTTTCTGATTTTTGATCCTTTGATTGCCTGCCAACAACAATAGCCTCTACAGGAATCGACCCATGATCCAGAAAACCCTCGCTTTGGCGCCGCTGTTGCTGGCTGTCTCCATCAGTCATGCCGCCGAGACGGTCAAGGTCTACAACTGGTCCAGCTACATTGCGCCGGACACCACCAAGAACTTTCAGAAAGAGACCGGCATCGGCGTCACCTATGACGTCTACGACAGCAACGAAACCCTCGACGGCAAGTTGATGACCGGCAACTCCGGTTACGACGTGGTGTTCCCGTCCAACCACTTCATGGCCCGGCAGATTCAAGGCGGGGCGCTGAAGAAACTCGACAAGAGTCAGTTGCCGAACTGGAAGAATCTCAACCCGGTGTTGCTCAAGGCCCTGCAAACCAATGACCCGGGCAACGAGCACGGCTTTCCGTACCTGTGGGGCAGCACCGGCATCGGCTACAACATTGCCAAGATTAAAGCGGTATTGGGCGACGACGCGCCGGTTGATTCCTGGGATCTGATCTTCAAACCCGAATACATGGAAAAGCTGCAGAAGTGCGGCGTGGCGATCCTCGACAACGGCCCGGAATTGCTCCCGGCGGCGCTCAACTATCTGGGCCTGCCGCACCACAGCAAGAATCCCGAGGACTACAAGAAGGCCGAAGCGCTGCTGATGAAAGTGCGGCCGTACGTCAGTTACTTCCATTCCTCGAAGTACACCAGCGACCTGGCCAACGGTGATATCTGCGTGGCCGTGGGTTTCTCCGGCGACATCCTGCAAGCCGAGAGCCGCGCCAAAGAAGCGAAGAACGGCATCGAAATCGGCTATGCGATTCCCAAGGAAGGTGCGGCGATCTGGTTCGACATGGTCGCCATGCCTAACGACGCACCGGACGAGAAGGCCGGCTACGCATTCATGAACTACTTGCTGCGCCCCGACGTGATGGCCGACATCAGCAACTCGGTGCACTACGCCAACGGCAACGAACAGGCCGACAGCCTGATCGACCCGGCGATCAAGAACGACACCAAGGTTTACCCGAGCCCGGAGATGATGGGCAAGTTGTTCGCGCTGGAGGCGATGCCGCTGAATATTGACCGGATTCGCACCCGTGTGTGGAACAAGATCCGCACCGGCAGCTAAAGACATCTCCGTGTAGGAGTTGCCGAAGGCTGCGATCTTTTGATCTTTTCTTCCAAGAACTAAATCAAAAGATCGCAGCCTTCGGCAGCTCCTACAGGTCGTCGCAAACAAGGATTGATGTCAAAGCGCTGGCATTAGTGTTTGCACTAATAAAGTGCAGAAAAGTGAGACGCATCTAACAAAAAACAACTTACCGATATTTAATAATTAAATAGAAAATCGTCAGACAATTAGGCGAGAAATCGCCATCTAAAACATTCTTCCCAGCGCGCAAGCTTTGTTTACGGGAGTTTCCCGGAACAGTTCAATTTGATCTCAAAAAAATGCTTTACGTCAGATTTCAAATTGTGTCAGGTTTCTGATGCCTTCATTGGGCGAGTGATAGGACAATCTCGCCAGGGGTTGTCGCTATCGGACAAAAACTGTTCCATTGCTAAACAAGGAAGTGTGTTTATGTCGAAAGTTAAAGCTAATGCTATTGATACCGCCGAACAGGCTCTTCTGCTGTCGACGGCGCAACCTCTGGCCGCAACCAGCTCTGCCTGGAACCAGATCAATAGCTTCAGCCATCAGTACGATCGTGGCGGCAACCTCACGGTCAATGGCAAACCGTCGTTCTCGGTGGATCAGGCTGCGACTCAGTTGCTGCGTGATGGTGCCCACTGGAACGACCTGGATCACAGCGGCAAGATCGAACTGACCTACACCTTTCTGACTGCCAAAACCGCTAACTTCAGCGGCCTCGGTGTCACCGGTTTCAGTCAGTTCAGCGCCCTGCAAAAAGCCCAAGCCGTGCTCGCCATGCAATCCTGGGCCGATGTCGCCAATGTGACGTTCACCGAAGCTGCCCGAGGCGGCGATGGTCACATGACCTTCGGTAACTACAGCGGAGGCCAGGAAGGCGCGGCAGCGTTTGCGTTCCTGCCGGGCACCGAGCCTGGTTATGACGGCCAGTCCTGGTACCTGACCGGTAGCGGCTACGACGTCAACAAGAACCCAGGCCTGAGCAACTACGGGCGTCAGACCCTGACCCACGAAATCGGCCACACCCTGGGCCTGTCTCACCCTGGCGACTACAACGCCGGCGAAGGCAATCCGACTTACAAGGATGCTTCCTACGGGCAAGACACCCGCGGTTACAGCCTTATGAGTTACTGGAGCGAGAGCAACACCAATCAGAACTTCAGCAAGGGCGGTGTGGAAGCGTATTCCTCCGGCCCGCTGATGGACGATATCGCAGCCATCCAGAAACTTTACGGTGCCAACACCACCACCCGTACCGGTGACACCACCTACGGTTTCAACTCCAACACCGGTCGTGATTTCCTCAGCGCTTCGTCGTCGAGTGACAAAGTGGTGTTCTCGGTGTGGGATGCGGGCGGTAAGGACACTCTGGACTTCTCGGGTTTCACTCAGAACCAGAAGATCAACCTCAATGACGCCTCGTTCTCCGACGTTGGCGGCCTGGTGGGCAACGTGTCCATCGCCAAGGGCGCGATCATCGAGAACGCCATCGGCGGTTCGGGCAACGATCTGCTGATCGGCAACAGCGTGGCCAACGAACTGAAGGGCGGTGCCGGCAACGACATCCTCTACGGGGCTGGCGGTGCCGACAAGCTGTGGGGCGGTGCGGGTTCGGACACTTTTGTGTTCGCAGCCAGCTCGGACTCCAAGCCGGGTGCGATCGATCAGATCCTCGATTTCGTCAGCGGTCTGGACAAAATCGATCTGACCGGCATCACCAACGGCGCCGGCCTGCACTTCGTCAACGCCTTCACCGGTGCAGTCGGTGATGCAGTGCTGACGTCGTCGGGCGGCAACAGCCTGCTCTCGGTGGACTTCTCCGGGCACGGCGTGGCCGACTTCCAGGTCAGCACCGTTGGCCAGGCAGCGACCAGCGACATCGTGGCTTGATGTGAAACAGGAGGGCGGCGCGTGATGCGCCGCTTTCTTCGCTTGCATCGTTGTGCCCGGTGGGCAAGGCTACGCGCCGGAGTGAAATTTCCTATGAGTCGAAACGTTTTTACCTACAAGACGCTGGCGTGGCTGATGGCGGCGCTGATGATGGTTACCGGAGAAACAAGCATGGCAAGCAGCCTTAAATTACCAGACCCATCGGAATTGGCCGGGCACTGGCAGGCGACGCTGAGCGCCGGCAATGACGCTCCCGAAGCGCAGAAACTCCAGGACAAACCGTCCAACACCTGCGCTGTAGAGCTGGCGCTGAATCAGACTGTCGGAAAGGGCGCCGATTGCCTTGCAGCCTGGCTCGAAGAAACGCCTATCGGCTGGTTTCCCGAACCGGACGGTATTTCCATCACCGGCAAGGACGGCTCAAGAATTCTGTTCTTCAGCCGACAGCGTGACGAGCATTACCTTGCTACTTTGAAGTCGGGCCTGGTCATTACTTTTGAGCGTTAGGCGCCATAGTCGTAATTATCAAATAGCCGACAAGGTTTATATAAGGTATCGCTGTGTGGTTATAAGCAGCTTTCTTGATAACAACTGCACCGCATTAAATCGCGAAAGTTGTTATGAATTTGTAAGCGTCCACAAAAAAAGCAAATTCCGGCATTGCTCGGAAAACTCATTTGAAGTCTCGTCAAAGATCGACGAGAGATATTGACCAGGAAGAATCAATGAAGATGGCGAAGGCCCCAGCCACCGCTCCCTTATTCAAGGCATTGGGCGACTATAAAAGCATTCTGATCAGCGTCGGCTGCTTTACCGCACTGATAAACGTGCTGATGCTGGTGCCGTCGATTTATATGCTGCAAGTCTACGACCGGGTACTGTCCTCGCAGAACGAAACCACCTTGGTGATGCTGTCGCTGATGGTCGTCGGTTTCTTCGCTTTCATCGGCATGCTGGAAGTGGTGCGCAGCTTCATCGTGATCCGGATCGGTAGCCAACTAGAGCGCCGTTTCAACCTGCGGGTCTATCAGGCTGCATTCGAACGTAACCTGTTCAAGGGTGAAGGCAATGCAGGGCAATCTCTGGGCGACTTGACCCACATTCGCCAATTCGTCACCGGTCCCGCGCTGTTCGCGTTTTTCGATGCGCCGTGGTTCCCGGTGTATCTGTTCGTGATTTACCTGTTCAACGTCTGGCTTGGCGTGCTTGCCACGGCAGGTGCGCTGTTGCTGATTGCCTTGGCCTGCCTCAACGAATACATGACCAAGAAGCCGCTGGGCGAAGCCGCCGGTTTCTCGCAGAAATCCAGCCAGTTGGCCACCAGCCACCTGCATAACGCCGAAACCATTCAGGCGATGGGCATGCTGGGTTCGTTGCGCAAGCGCTGGTTCCAGGTGCATTCGCGCTTTCTTGGCTTGCAGAATCAGGCCAGTGACACCGGCGCGGTGATCAGTTCGTTGAGCAAAACCCTGCGCCTGTGCCTGCAATCGCTGGTGCTGGGGCTCGGTGCGTTACTGGTGATCAAGGGCGACATGACCGCCGGGATGATGATCGCCGGTTCGATCCTGATGGGCCGCGTATTGAGCCCTATCGATCAGTTGATTGCCGTATGGAAACAGTGGAGCGGGGCGAAGCTGGCTTACCGTCGTCTCGACGCGCTACTGCAAGCCTTCCCGCCGAGCGATGACGCCATGGCGCTGCCGGCGCCGAAAGGCCAGATCACGTTTGAACAAGTCAGCGCCGGCCCTCCGGGGCAACGCGCGGCGACCTTGCACATGGTCAATTTCAACCTGGGCGCCGGTGAAGTGCTGGGCGTACTCGGTGCTTCCGGTTCCGGTAAGTCGACCCTGGCCCGTGTCCTGGTCGGCGTGTGGCCGACCCTCGGTGGCACGGTGCGTCTGGACGGTGCGGATATTCACCGCTGGAATCGTGATCAGCTCGGCCCGTACATCGGCTACCTGCCGCAAGACATCGAGCTGTTCAGCGGCAGCATCGCCGAGAACATCGCGCGTTTCAGCGAGGCCGATCCGCAGAAAGTCGTCGTCGCCGCGCAACAGGCCGGCGTCCACGAAATGATCCTGCGCCTGCCGCAAGGTTACGACACGCAATTGGGCGAGGACGGCAGCGGCTTGTCCGGTGGCCAGAAGCAGCGCGTGGCACTTGCGCGAGCCATGTACGGCACGCCGAGTCTGGTGGTGCTGGATGAACCCAACTCCAACCTCGACACCGTCGGCGAAGCGGCATTGGCCAGCGCCATCGCGCAGCTCAAGGCCCAGGGCACCACGGTGGTGCTGGTGACGCACCGTTCTTCGGTGCTGGCCCAGGCCGATAAATTGCTGGTGCTCAACGACGGCCGTCTGCAAGCCTTCGGCGCCAGTCAGGATGTGCTCAAGGCGCTGTCCGGCGCCGCCAATGAGCAGCAACGCGAGAAACCTGCGCAAGCACCGGGCGGGCTCAGCATGAGCCGGCAGTATCAGCCCACGACAAGGAATTCGGGTGTATGAGCAGCGCAAGCATGAACACTGAAAACGAAGCGAGCATGGAACACGCCTATGTCGCCGAACGCCCGGAGCGCGATGCGAAATTTTTCGCCCGCATGGGCTGGATTCTGGCGATTGTCGGCGCCGGCAGTTTCTTCACCTGGGCGGCGTTGGCGCCACTCGATCAGGGTATTCCGGTGCAGGGCACCGTGGTGGTCTCGGGCAAACGCAAAGCCGTGCAGTCGATGAGCAGCGGCGTGGTCAGCCGGATTCTGGTACGCGAAGGCGAGATCGTAAAGCAGGGCCAGCCACTGTTCCGACTCGATCAGACGCAAGTTGCCGCCGATGTGCAGTCGCTGCAAGCGCAGTACCGCATGGCGTGGGCGAGCCTGGCGCGCTGGCAGGCCGAACGTGACAACCTCAAGCAAGTGACCTTTCCCGCCGAGTTGAGCAATGACCCGGACCCGCGCCTGGCGCTGGTGCTGGAAGGTCAACGGCAGTTGTTCAGCAGCCGCCGCGAAGCGTTTTATCGTGAGCAGGCCGGGTTGCGCGCAAGCATCGAAGGCGCCACCGCGCAACTGGCCGGCATGCGCCGTGCGCGCACCGACCTCAATGCTCAGGCTGACTCGTTGCAACAACAGTTGAGCAACCTGCAACCGCTCGCCGACAACGGCTACATCCCGCGTAACCGCTTGATGGAATATCAGCGCCAACTCTCGCAAGTGCAGCAGCAACTGGCGGAAAACACCGGTGAAAGCGGTCGCGTCGAGCAGGGCATTCTGGAGTCGCGCCTAAAGCTGCAACAACACGGCGAGGAATATCAGAAGGAAGTGCGCACGCAACTGGCCGACGCGCAGTTGAAGAGCGTCACCCTGTCCGAGCAACTGACCTCCGCCGGTTTCGACCTGCAACACAGTGAGATCGTCGCCACCGCTGACGGTGTGGCAGTCAACCTCGGCGTGCACACCGAAGGTGCCGTGGTCCGCCAGGGCGAAACCCTGCTGGAGATTGTTCCGCAAGGCACCACCCTGGAAGTCGAAGGGCATTTGCCGATCAATCTGATCGACAAGGTCGGTCCGCACTTGCCGGTGGACATCCTGTTTACCGCGTTCAACCAGAGCAAAACCCCACGTGTACCGGGTGAAGTCAGCCTGATCTCCGCCGACCAGATGGTCGACGAAAAAACCGGCGTGCCGTACTACGTATTGCGCAGCAGCGTCAGCGACCAGGCCATGGAAAAACTCAACGGTCTGGTGATCAAGCCGGGCATGCCGGCAGAAATGTTCGTGCGCACTGGCGAACGTTCACTCCTCAACTATCTGTTCAAACCGCTGCTCGACCGGGCCGGCTCTGCGTTGACCGAAGAATAAGGATGTCCGGCTGTATGAATAAGCTTTCCATGCTCGGGGCGGCATTGATGCTGCTCGCGAGTCACTCGGCAGTGGCGGCCATGGGGCCGTTCGAGATTTACGAACAGGCGTTGCGCAATGACCCGGTGTTCCTCGGGGCGATCAAGGAGCGTGATGCTGGCCTGGAAAACCGCGCCATCGGCCGCGCCGGGCTGTTGCCGCGAATCGGTTACACCTACAACAAGGGCCGCAACACCTCGAAAGCGACTTCTCTCGATGACCGCGCACGCAATCGGACCGAAGACCGCAACTACAGCAGTTACGGCTCGGCGCTGACCTTGCAGCAACCGTTGCTCGATTACGAAGCCTATGCGGCGTATCGCAAGGGTGTCGCGCAGTCGTTGTTCGCCGACGAAAACTTTCGCGGCAAGAGCCAGGAACTGCTGGTGCGGGTGCTGGACAACTACACCAAAGCCTTGTTTGCCCAGGACCAGATCGACATCGCCCAGGCGAAGAAGAAGGCCTACGAGCAGCAGTTCCAGCAGAACGAGCACATGTTCAAGCAGGGCGAGGGTACGCGCACCGACATTCTTGAAGCCGAATCGCGCTATGAGCTGGCGACGGCCGAGGAGATCGAGGCGCGCAACGAACAAGATGCGGCGCTGCGTGAATTGGGTGCGCTGGTGGGTGTGCCTGCGGTAGATATTGGTGATCTGGCGCCGCTGGATCAGAACTTCCAGACCTTCGCACTGATGCCGGCCAATTACGACACCTGGCACGAAATGGCGATCAGCAATAACCCCAATCTGGCTTCGCAACGCCAGGCCGTGGAAGTGGCGCGTTACGAGGTCGAGCGCAATCGTGCCGGGCATCTGCCGAAAGTCAACGCCTACGCCTCGATGCGCCAGAACGAGTCGGAAAGCGGCAACACCTACAACCAGCGTTACGAAACCAACACCATCGGCCTCGAAGTGAGCGTGCCGTTGTATGCCGGCGGCGGGGTCTCGGCTTCGACCCGGCAAGCCAGCCGCACTATGGAACAGGCCGAATATGAACTGGACGGCAAGACCCGCGAGACGCTGATCGAACTGCGTCGCCAGTTCAGCGCCTGCCTGTCAGGGGTGAACAAATTGCGCGCTTACCAGAAAGCGCTGACCTCGGCAGAAGCGCTGGTGGTGTCGACCAAGCAGAGCATCCTCGGCGGTGAACGGACCAATCTCGACGCGTTGAACGCCGAGCAACAACTGTTCACCACCCGCCGCGATCTGGCGCAGGCGCGGTACGACTATTTGATGGCATGGACCAAATTGCATTACTACGCCGGGACCTTGAATGAACAGGATCTGGCGCGGGTGGATGAGGCGTTCGGCCAAGGCCCGAAAACCCGCTGACCAGAGGTCAGGATCAAAAGATCGCAGCCTTCGGCAGCTCCTACATGAAGCGGGACAGTGACATTTCCGGCAGCAGATAACTCCTGTAGGAGCTGCCGAAGGCTGCGATCTCTTGATCTGTCTTTTCGGATCTCAGCTAACGGCAGCTCCTGCACTACAATAAGAAAGTGAGTGGTGAACATGGACGTACGAATCAAGCCGATTTCGGTCGGCACGCTGTTGCTCGCAGTTTCTATGGCGCAGGCCCAGGCGCAGTACCTGGAAACCGGCAAACCCGGTGATCCCGCCAGTTGGCGCAGCGCCGAGTTCCTGCGTGACTGGGGTCTTGAACGCATGCAGGCCGACCAGGCCTATGCCGCCGGGATCACCGGCAAAGGCGTGAAGATCGGCGCCCTCGATTCCGGGTTTTACGCCGCCCACCCCGAGTTCGCCACTGACCGTTATCACCCGGTGTCGACCAGCGGAAGTTATGTCGATGGATCACTGTTCAACGTCGACGGCACCCTCAATTCCAACAACGATTCCCACGGCACCCACGTCGTCGGCACCATGGGCGCGTCCCGCGATGGCACGGGCATGCATGGCGTGGCGTACAACGCGCAGATCTATGTCGGCAACACCAACAAGAACGACAGTTTCCTGTTCGGCCCCAATCCCGATCCGCGCTATTTCAAAGCGGCGTACGACGCGCTGGCCGATGCCGGCGTGCGTGCCATCAACAACAGCTGGGGCAGTCAGCCGCCGGATGTCAGCTATCGCACAATGGCCGATCTGCACGCGGCCTACGCCCAACACTGGAACAAAGGCACCTGGCTTGATGCGGCGGCGGACGTGTCGCGGCGCGGCGTGATCAACGTGTTCAGCGCCGGCAACAGTGGTTATCCGAATGCCAGCGTGCGCTCGGCGCTGCCGTACTTTCAGCCGGACCTTGAAGGTCACTGGCTGGCGGTGTCCGGCCTCGATCAGAGCAACCAGCAGAAGTACAACCAGTGCGGCCTCGCCAAATACTGGTGCATCACCACGCCGGGGGCGAAGATCGACAGCACCATCCCCGACGGTGGCTACGCGATCAAGTCCGGCACCTCGATGTCGGCGCCGCACGCGACCGGCGCGCTGGCGCTGGTGATGGAACGTTACCCGTACATGAACAACCAGCAGGCGCTCGAAACGCTGCTGACCACCGCCACACAACTTGATGGTTCAGTCACTGAGGCGCCCACCGAGCGCGTCGGCTGGGGCGTGGCCAATTTGAATCGGGCGATGCGCGGGCCGGGACAATTGCTCGGCGCGTTTGACGCCAATCTGCCGGCCGGGCAGAGCGATGTCTGGAGCAATGACATCTCCGACAAGGCTCTGCTGCAGCGCCAGAGCGAGGACCTCGCCGAACACTCCGCCTGGCAGCAAACCCTGCAAGACAAGGGCTGGCAGAACGGCGTTGCGGCCGGCGCCAGTCAGCAGGATCAGACCGATTACGCGATTGGCACGGCGCGTGATGCGGCAGCGGCAACGCGGGCTTATCAGGGCAGCCTGATCAAATCCGGCGCCGGGCGCCTGTTTCTCACCGGCGACAACAGCTTCCGTGGCCCGACCACGGTCAATGGCGGCCTGTTGAGCGTCAATGGGTCGCTGGCGTCGGCGGTCACCGTCAATGACGGTGGCACGCTGGGCGGTTCCGGGCGGATCGCGGCATTGGCGGCCAACAGTGGCGGTCGCGTCGCGCCGGGCAATTCGATCGGCACCTTGAACGTGGCGGGCGACGTCACTTTCGCACCGGGCTCGACTTACGCCGTTGAGTTGTCACCGACCAGCAGCGACCGCATCGTTGCCGGCGGTACAGCCACCGTCAGCGGCGCCACGGTCAGTCTGTCGCTGGAAAACAGCCCGACCTTGCTCAGCACCACCGAGACGCAAAGCCTGCTGGGGCGTCAGTACGACATCCTGCAAGCGGCCGGAGGTATTCAGGGCCAGTTCGCTGCCGTGCTGCCGAACTACCTGTTCATCGGCGGCAACCTCGACTACACCGCCAACGGTATCCAGCTCGATATCGAACGTAACGCGAGCACGTTTGCCAGCGTCGGCCAGACCCCGAATCAGCGCTCGGTCGCCGCCGCCGTCGAGGGCCTGGGGGCCGGCAACTCAGTCTACGAAAGCGTGCTGCTGTCGGCAGATGCTGCTTCCGCGCAACAAGCGTTCCAGCAACTGAGTGGTGAGATTTACCCGGCCCTCGGTTCGATGCTGATCAACGATAGCCGCCAGTTGCGTGATGCCGTGGGCGAGCGCCTGCACGATGCCTCGGCGACGCAAAACAACGGCTGGATCAAGGCACTCGGCGCCTGGGGCACGACCGATTCGAGTCATGACACGGCGGGTTACAGCACTTCGCTTGGCGGCTTGCTGGCCGGTGTCGACGGCGCGCTGGACGAGCAAACGCGCATCGGTCTGGTCACCGGTTACAGCGACAGTTCACTGAGCATGGGCTCGGGCACGCACTCGTCGGCCAAGGTCGACAGTTACCACCTCGGCGCTTACGCCGGGCATGAAATCGGTGCCTGGCGCTTGAGCACCGGCGCGGCTTACAGCTGGCATCGCGCCGATGTGAAGCGCGATCTGCAATACGCCAACGTCAGTGCAAAACAGAAAGCCAAGGTCGATGCGGCGACCACTCAAGTGTTCGGCGAAGCGGCCTATCGACTGCAACTGCAACCGTTGGCGCTGGAGCCGTTCGCCAATCTGGCCTACGTGCATCTGGACACTGAAGGGCTCACGGAGAAGGGCGACGCGGCGGCGCTGAAAAGCTCGGGCGACCAGCGTGACGCCGTGCTGAGCACGCTCGGTGTGCGGGCGATCAAGACGTTCAACCTGTCGGCTCGGCAATCGCTGGATGTCAGCGGCCACCTCGGCTGGCAGCACAGCTTGAGCGATATCGACGCCGAGCAGCACCTGCGCTTTGCCAGCGGTGGCACACCTTACAGCGTTGAGAGTTCAGCGCTGGTGCGCGATGCCGCGTTGGTCGGCGTGCAGGCCAGCCTGGCCTTGAGCAAAGACGTGCGGGTGAACCTTGATTACAACGGACAACTGGCCAGCCGCGAGAAGAGCCACGGCGTCGGGCTGAGCCTGAACTGGCAGTTCTGAACCACGGATTCACGGCTGCTCACATACCTGTGGCGAGGGGATTCATCCCCGATGGGGCGCGAAGCGGCCCCAGTAATCTTTCAGACAAACCGAGTCGTCTGGATTTACGTCTGCTGCGCAGCCGAACGGGGCGGTGCGACGTTTCGCTAAATCCCCTCGCCACAGGAAGCGTAACGGTTTGAGAGATACGGATTTTTCGCAACATCACTAAGGAAGGTCGCTGGATGAATAACAATAAAACCCCCGCGCAAACGGGTGGCCGCTTTGCCCTGAAAACGCTCACGCTCGCCGTGCTGTGTGCAATCGGTACGGCGCACGCTGCGCCTTACGTGGAGAACGGTCGCACTGGCGATCCGTCGAGTTGGCGCAGCGCCGAATTCAAGGCTGACTGGGGTTTGGGCGCGATTGGCGCCGATCACGCTTACGCCGCTGGCTACACCGGCAAGGGCGTGAAACTGGGGATCTTCGATCAGCCGGTGTACGCCGCACACCCGGAGTTCTCCGGCAGCAACAAGGTCATCACCCTGGTCACCAGCGGTATCCGCGAATACACCGACCCGTACATCCCGGTGAAGGCCGGGGATGCATTCCGTTATGACGGTTCGCCCTCGGTCGGCTCCGACGGCAAACTTGGCGCCCATGGCACCCACGTCGGCGGTATTGCGGCGGGCAGTCGTGACGGCGGGCCGATGCACGGTGTGGCGTTCGGCGCGCAAATCATCAGCGCCGACAACGGCGACCCGGGCCCGGAAGATGGCATCGTTCGCGGTAACGACGGCGCGGTGTACAAGGCCGGTTGGGATGCGCTGATCGCCAGCGGTGCGCGGATCATCAACAACAGCTGGGGCATCGGCATCACTGACCGATTCGACCTCGGCGGCCGCAACCCGGCATACCCGCACTTCACCGTCAATGACGCGCAGGTGCAGTTCAACGAGATCCGCACACTGCTCGGCACCAAACCCGGCGGTGCCTATGACGGTGCAATCGCCGCCGCACGCAGCGGCATCGTCACCATTTTCGCCGCCGGCAACGACTACAACCTCAATAACCCGGACGCCATCGCCGGCCTCGGCTATTTCGTCCCGGACATCGCGCCGAACTGGATCACCGTCGCCGCGTTGCAGCAGAACCCGGATCTGGCCAGCGCCAATCCGTACATCATGAGTACGTTCTCCTCGCGTTGCGGTTACACCGCGAGCTTCTGTGTGTCGGCGCCGGGGACGAAAATCTTCAGCTCGATCATCGAAGGCACCAACGCCGACAACCTGACCACCGGCTACAAGAATTACAACGGCACCTCGATGGCCGCGCCGCATGTGGCCGGCTCCATGGCAGTGCTGATGGAGCGCTTCCCGTACATGACCGGCGATCAGGTCGCCAGCGTCTTGCGCACTACCGCCACCGACCTCGGCGCACCGGGTGTCGACGCCTTGTACGGCTGGGGCATGATCAACCTGCGCAAGGGCATTGATGGCCCGTCGATGTTCGTCACCGAAAAGGACATTCCTGAAGAGTTTCGTATTCAGGGCGCTTACGGCTCCGGCCAGTTCGTCGCGGATCTGCCGGGTATCGGCGCGATCATCGATCAGGGCAAACCGACCGAGCGCGTGTGCACCGACATCACTTGCGGCCTCGACACCTGGCGCAACGACATTTCCGGACACGGCGGCCTGACCAAGCAAGGCCTCGGCACCCTGGTGCTGACCGGCAACAACACTTACAGCGGCCCGACCCTGGTCAATCAGGGACGGCTGGCCATCAACGGTTCGCTGGCCTCGGCGGTCACCGTGAATGACGGCGGTATCCTCGGCGGCAACGGCCACATCGGTGCGCTGTCGGTGAGCAAGGGCGGCACCGTGGCCCCGGGCAATTCGATCGGCACGATGAACGTGGCCGGTGACGTGACTTTCGCGCCGGGCTCGACCTACGCGGTAGAACTGTCGCCGACCAGCAGCGACCAGATCATCGCCACCGGTAAAGCAGTCATTGAGGGCGCTACCGTCACCATGTCGCTGGAAAACAGCCCGACATTGTTGACCACCAACGAAGTGCAAAGCCTGCTCGGCACTCAGTACAACATCCTGCAAGCAGCGGGCGGCATAGAAGGGCGCTTCGGTCAGGTGCTGCCGGATTACGCGTTCCTCGGCGGTACGCTGGCATACTCGGCGAACGGCATTCAACTGGCGGTGGGGCGCAACGAAGCGTCGTTCGCCAGCGTCGGTCTGACGCCGAACCAGCGCGCCGTCGGTGCTGCTGCCGAGCGTCTGGGCGCCGGCAATGCGCTGTTCGAAACCCTGCTGGTGTCGCCAAATGCGGCGTCGGCGCAGCAAGCCTTCCAGCAGTTGTCCGGCGAGATTCATCCGGCCATTGGCACGATGCTGATCAACGACAGCCGTTATCTGCGTGAAGCGGTGGGCGAGCGTCTGCGCGAGCGTGATCTGTTCGATGCCGGTGCGCCGACGGATGATCGCAGCAACGCCTGGGTCAAGGTGCTGGGCGCCTGGGGCAAGAGCGATGGCGGGCATGACAATGCCGATTCCAACAGCTCCATCGGTGGCTTGCTGGCCGGTGTCGACGGCTTGATTGCTGAAGATACGCGTCTGGGTTTCGTTACCGGCTATAGCGACAGCTCGTTGAGCATGGGCAGTGGCACGCATTCGTCGGCGTCCGTCGACAGCTACCACTTGGGTGCGTACCTGGGGCATCAAGTTGATGCATTGCGTCTGACCGCTGGTGCGGCGTACAGCTGGCACCGCGTGGATGTGAAGCGTGACCTGCAGATTGGGGACATCGGCAGTAAACAAAAGACCAAGCACGATGCCGCGACGACCCAAGTGTTCACCGAAGCGGCTTACGATCTGCGCCTGCAACCGATGAACCTGGAACCGTTCGCCAATTTGTCGTACGTGCATTTGAACACCGAAAGCTTCACCGAAAAGGGTGATGCGGCGGCGCTCAAGGGCGGTGAAGACAATCGTGATGTAGTGCTGTCGACCCTTGGCGTGCGCGCCAAGCGCAGCTTCGCGCTGTCGGACAAACAGCAGTTGGAACTCGGCGCAAGCCTCGGCTGGCAGCACAACCTGAGCGGCGTCGATGCTGACAGCCACCTGGCGTTCGCCAATGGCAACAGCGCGTTCACTGTGCAGAGTGTGTCGATGGATCGTGATGCTGCCGTGGTCGGCGTACGTGCCGGGCTGGCGCTCAATCGCGATGTCCGGGTCAACCTGGATTACAACGGACTGATCGGTAACAACGAGAAGGACCACGGCGTAGGTCTGACCCTCGACTGGCAGTTCTAAAGGCGTGTGCTGGCAGTTCCAGAGGGGGCTGCCAGCACTGATTTGAAGGAAGAGAGAGCACAACATGGGACTGTTCGATTACAAAAATGCCGATGGCAAAGCGTTGTACAGCGATGCCATCGCCCTCACGCTGTATGCCTACACGCCGACCGGGCAAGCGTTGCCGGGCACCGCATGGAAGCCGGTCAGTGCCACGGCGCTGGGCTATCAGGGCAAGGTCGGTGCGCAGGGCACGTTCTTCGGCGAGAAGGACGGTTTCACCAGTGCTGAAGCCGAAGTGCTCGGCAAGTACGACGCCGCTGGCAAGTTGATCGGCATCGGCGTTGCCTTTCGTGGCACCGGTGGGCTGGGCTACAGCGACACCTTCGGTGACATGAAGAACAATTTGCTGGCGGCCATCGGGCCGTCGGATTACGCGACTCAATATGCAAAAAATGCCTTCGACAACTTGCTCAAGGCAGTTGCGGCGTTTTCCCTCGCTCACGGCATCGCGGCCAAGGACGTGTTGATCAGCGGCCACAGCCTCGGCGGTCTCGGGGTCAACAGTGTGGCCGAGCTGAGCGCGAGCAACTGGGGCGGGTTTTTCAAGGACGCCAACTACGTGTCCTTTGCCTCGCCGACCCAGAGCAGCACCGGCAACAACGTGTTGAACATCGGTTACGAGAACGATCCGGTGTTCCGCGTGCTCGACGGCACCATGTTCAGCACCGCCTCGATGGGCAAACACGACAAACCGCACGATTCGACCACCGACAATATCGTCAACTTCAACGACAACTATGCGTCGACCGCGCAGAACCTCGTGCCGTTCAGCATTGTCAACCCGCTGAACTGGTCGGCCCACAGCTCGCTGGGCTATGCCGATGGCTTGAATCGAGTGATCGATTCGAAGTTCTACGGCCTCACCCACAAGGACTCGACGATCATCGTCTCCAACCTTGAAGAGGTGTCCCGGGGCAAGACCTGGGTCGAGGACTTGGGCCGCAGCGGCGAGCCGCACACGGGCAGCACTTTCATCATCGGCACGCAGAGCAGCGACTGGCTCAAGGGCGGGGCGGGCAACGACTTCCTTGAAGGCCTGGGTGGCGATGACCGTTTTCGCGATGACGGCGGCTACAACATCCTGCTCGGTGGTCAGGGCCACAACACCTTCGAATTGCAGAAACCGTTGCAGAACTTCAGCTTCGCCAACGACGGTGACGGCACGCTGTACGTGCGCGACGCTTACGGCGGCATCAGCCTGACCCGCGACATCGGCGCGCTGGTGAGCAAGGAGTCGGGTTCATGGTGGGGCAGCAAGGAAATCACCTGGGGCGTAACAGCCAAGGGTTTGACCAATGGCAGCGAGCTGACGCAGTACAACCATTCGCTGAGCGGCGATGGCTACGGCAATGCGCTGCACGCCAGTGCCGACGGTGACTGGTTGTTCGGTCTGGGCGGCGACGACAAGCTGATCAGCGACAAGGGCCACGTGACCTTTGTCGGTGGCGCCGGTAACGACGTGATGACGGCGGTGGGTGGCAACAACACCTTCCTGTTCAGCGGCGCGTTCGGTTTCGATGCCATCAACGGTTATCAGGGCAGCGACAAACTGGTGTTCATGGGCGTCGAAGGCGCGGGGCAGGGCTACAACTACAAGCAGCATGCGTCGCAGTCCGGCAGCGATACCGTGCTGAAGATTGGCGAGTATGCCGTGACGCTGGTCGGGGTTGGCGTGGCTAACCTGTCGGACTCGAGTTTCGTCTTCGCATAGATCCAATGTGGGAGCGAGCCTGCTCGCGATAGCGGTGAGTCAGTCTCCATCGATGTTGCCTGACACAGCCTCATCGCGAGCAGGCTCACTCCTACAGTTAAAAAGCAAAGCAAGTAGTTTTGAAATGCTCCGGGGCGTCCCCGTGGGGCGCCCTGGCTGTGAGCTATCTCTGACAATTCCAACAAAAGAGAGGCAATAGCAATGGGTGTGTATGACTACAAAAACTTCACTACAGCCGATTCCAAGGCGCTGTTCAGCGATGCCATGGCGATCACGCTGTATTCCTACCACAACCTCGATAACGGCTTTGCCGCCGGTTATCAGCACAATGGCTTCGGTATTGGCTTGCCCGCGACATTGGTCACGGCATTGCTGGGGGGGACCGATTCCCAAGGCGTCATCCCCGGCATTCCATGGAACCCCGATTCGGAAAAACTCGCGCTCGACGCCGTGAAAAAGGCCGGCTGGACGCCGATCACCGCCTCGCAACTGGGCTATGACGGCAAGACCGACGCACGCGGAACCTTCTTTGGCGAGAAGGCCGGTTACACCACGGCTCAGGTCGAGATTCTCGGCAAGTACGACGCCCAGGGCCACCTCACGGAAATCGGCGTTGCCTTTCGCGGCACCAGCGGCCCGCGTGAGAACCTGATCGTCGATTCCATCGGCGATGTCATCAACGATTTGCTCGCGGCGTTCGGGCCCAAGGATTACGCGAAAAACTACGTCGGTGAAGCGTTCGGCAATCTGCTCAATGACGTGGTCGCGTTTGCCAAGGCTAACGGCCTCACCGGCAAGGACGTGCTGGTCAGCGGCCACAGCCTCGGCGGACTGGCGGTCAACAGCATGGCAGATTTGAGCGGCGGCAAGTGGGGCGGGTTCTTCAAGGACTCCAACTACATCGCCTACGCCTCACCGACCCAAAGCAGCACCGACAAGGTGCTCAACGTCGGCTACGAAAATGACCCGGTGTTCCGCGCCCTCGATGGCTCGACCTTCACCGGTGCCTCGATCGGCGTACACGACGCGCCGAAAGAATCGGCCACCGACAACATCGTCAGCTTCAACGATCACTACGCATCGACCGCGTGGAATCTGCTGCCGTACTCGATCCTCAACATTCCGACCTGGATCTCGCATTTGCCCACTGCCTATGGCGACGGCATGAACCGGGTGATCGAGTCGAAGTTCTACGACCTGACCAGCAAGGACTCGACGATTATCGTCGCCAACCTGTCGGACCCTGCGCGTGCGAATACCTGGGTACAGGACCTCAACCGCAACGCCGAAACCCACAAGGGCAGCACGTTTATCATCGGCAGCGATGGCAACGACCTGATCCAGGGCGACAGTGGCAACGACTACCTGGAGGGCCGCGCCGGCAACGACACTTTCCGCGACAGCGGCGGTTACAACATCATTCTTGGCGGGCAAGGCAGCAACACCCTCGACTTGCAGAAATCGGTGAACACCTTCGACTTTGCCAGTGACGGCGCCGGCAATCTGTATATCCGCGATGCCAACGGCGGGATCAGCATTACCCGCGACATCGGCGCCATTGTCACCAAGGAGCCGGGCTTCCTCTGGGGGCTGTTCAAGGACGATGTGACCCACAGCGTCACGGCCGGAGGCTTGAAGGTTGGCAACAATGTCACCGCCTACGAATCCAGCGTCAAAGGCAGCAATGGCGTTGATACGCTGAAGGCGCATGCCAGCGGTGACTGGTTGTTCGGGCTCGATGGCAATGATCACTTGATCGGCGGCGCGGGCAATGACGTATTTGTCGGTGGCGCCGGTAATGACCTGATGGAGTCGGGGGGCGGGGCGGATACGTTCCTGTTCAACGGCGCGTTCGGGCAGGATCGGGTGGTCGGTTTCACGTCCAACGACAAACTGGTGTTTCTTGGTGTACAGGGCGTGTTGCCTGGCGACGACTTCCGCGCCCATGCCACGGCGGTCGGGCAGGATACCGTGCTGAAGTTCGGCGGCGATTCGGTGACATTGGTTGGCGTGGCACTTAACAGTCTGAGTGCTGACGGCATCGTTATCGCCTGAAGCAACCGCTAACGTGTGGCGAGGGAGCTTGCTCCCGCTTGAGTGCGCAGCGCTCACAAATATTTGTGGCCGCTACGCATCCCAGCGGGAGCAAGCTCCCTCGCCACAAATCGGTATTCGAAGTGACTCGGTGGCCATCCTCTGACTCAAACCCTGTGCAAACAGGAAATGCGGCCTAAAGCCTGCGCGTGTGCGCACGTTCTTAAGCTAGCCGCCCATGAGTACAGGAGATTCAAACGTGAAAGGTTTCAAGAGGTTTATCGGGGTTGCAGGGTTGGTGCTGTTATCGGCCAATGCCAGTGCCGATCTGCCTCAAAGTTCGATTCTGAGCCGCTACGGAATCACCACCGAGCAATTGCCGAGCCCGAGCAAAAGCGCAGTGATCGAACCGGTCGAAGAAAAAAGCCGTTTTCAGATCCAGCCCGAACAACCGTTCGTGACGATTCGCCTCGGTGACGGCAAACAACCGCAAGCCACCGGCAACCTGAGCATCGACCGCATGGCGCAACAGGAGCGGGAACGTTGCCAGCGCCTGCAGGGCGAACTGGCCCGGCGTGGCGGTCAATACCTGAGCTGCGACAACAGCATCCCGGGCATGACCCTGGACCAGTAACCCTCTCGAATCCACTCCAGCAACCGCCGAAGGCTGTGATCTTTTGATCTGCAACAGCCTTCAGCCCTGTAATATCCGCTCACCCTGACAATGGACTGGCGGTGCCCCTCCTTGAGAAAGACCACTCGACTGATCGTGCTTTGCTCCACGTTGCTGATAGCTGCGAATGCAGGCGCATTGGCCTGGCTTTACTACGTGGTCACTTACGCTTCAGTGACGCGTGGCATGCCAATGATCAGAACCACGGAGCCCATGCTCATCGGCGGGCGTAACGGTGATGAGCACAGCTACGTGCTGCCGTTGGGCACCACGCTCTACGAAGATCAGAGCTACCCGGAAGGCTTTACCCGTTATCTGGTGTACTTCAATCACAAGGGTCCGATCGAGCACGAGACCGTAACGATGGAGCCCAAATATCGCGGCACCCTGATTGATCCGCTGTGGCTGGAAACCATCGACGCCGACACGCTGAAAGATGTCTTCAAGCGCTTTCCCTTATCCCGAAGCGATATCGCGGCGGCGATCAAGGCCAACGAAATAACCAAAGACGATCTGACCGAGATCATCCAGTCGATGCCAAAGTAAAAGGCTGGCTGCAATCAGAACCCCAGCGGGTACTGAATCACCACATAGATCCGGTCGATGTCATCGCCCGCCTGAGCGCTGTTCGCCCGATGCGAAACATGCGACACCTGCACCGACAAATCCTTCGCTGCGCCCGACTGGACGACGTATTTCAAATCAAGGTCGCGCTCCCAGTGCTTGCCGCCATTGCCTTGCTGCGGCTGGAACTCACCGCTGTCGGCATCGAACGGGTTGTAGGCGCCGCCCTTGGGCGCGTGGGTGCCGTCGATGTGATCGCCGCTGACGTAGCGGGTCATGAAGTTCAGACCGGGAATACCCAACGCGCCGAGGTCGAGGTCGTAGCGCGCTTGCCACGAACGTTCGCCGGCGCCGTTGAAGTCGGCGTATTTGATCGAGTTGGCGAGGTAGATCGAGTCGCCGCCGACGAAATCGAAAGGCGTGTCGCCGTCGATCCGCTGCCAGCCGAGCATCACCGCGTGTGGTCCGAAGGCGTACTTGCCCGACAGACTGAACGCGGTGTTGTCGATAGCACCGGCCAGCGCCCGGCCGGTATCGCGGGTGTGATAGAGGTTGGCGTCGAGCAACACGCCTGACTGCTTGAAGTGCAGGTTGCCGTAGTACTGATGCCAGGTGTCCGTCAACTCGGAGGCATAGACGGCACCGCCCAACGGACTGTCGCCGAGCAGGTCGGCGCCGAGGAAACTGATGGCGCCCGCCTCGATGTTGGCGCCGTAACCGTAGAAATCACCCTTGCCGGAAGAACTGTTCTGGTTCTTGAACGCCGTGAAATGCCCGGCCTGAAGCGTGAGGTTGTCGATTTCCCGACTGGTCAGCAGAAAACCCGTGGCGTACTCCGGTTGCAGGCGTTTGTCGCTGGTGTCGAACACCGGGGTTTCCACGGTCATTTCGCCAAACGCCAACGTGCTGCGCGAGGCCTTCAGTTTCAAGGCACCGCCGGCACTGGAATAGTTGCTGGCGCTGCGGCCATCGCTGTCGACCGGCAACAGGCCTGTGCCGGAGTGACCTTTGCCACCATCGAGTTTCAAGCCGGCAAAGGCGTGGGCATCAATACCAAACCCGACAGTTCCCGGGGTGAATCCGGATGAGAAAGTGCCGATAAACCCTTGCGCCCATTCCTGTTTGTAGTTTTTTCCGGTGGGCGAGGGTGAGCGGTAATCGTTGCTGAGGTAGAAGTTGCGAGTGAGCACTTGGGTTTTGGCATCGTCGAAAAAGCCGTCGGCGACGGCCGTTTCGGTTAGCCCGCAGAGCAGCAATAACAGGGTGAAACGCGCAGTCGCGAATTCGGTCATCGTCGGTGGCCAACATAATGAGTTGACGCTGATGATCAGTGGATTCTGTGCGAAGGGATTGAGGTTATGTGCTGTGCCGAACACCAATCCGTGTAGGAGCTGCGGCACGCTGCGATCTTATGATTTTAAAGATCTGGATCAAAAGATCGCAGCGTGCCGCAGCTCCTACATTGATATCGCCGTTACGGCAGTGGTGGGGTGCGTGGCGGGATCTGGCGTTTGCTACCCGTCGATTCGAACGCTGCGGCCAGGCGCAGCAGGCTCGAATCGTCGTAGGCGCGACCGGCGAAGGTCAGGCCGACTGGCATGCCGATGTCGGCCATCACGCCCATGGGCACGGTGACGGTCGGCACGCCGAGGTGACGGATGGCGAGGTTGCCGTTGGCGACCCAGATGCCGTTGCTCCAGGCGATATCGGCTGACTGCGGATTCACGTCTGCGTCCGCCGGGCCGACGTCGGCGACGGTCGGGAAAAGCACGGCGTCGAGGCCGAGCTTGTCCATCCAGTCTTCGAGATCGATGCGCCGGGTCTGCTCCAGACCACGCAGGCCATCGGGCACGGTGGAGATTTCATTCCACGGCGTAATGCCGCGCTCGGCCATGCGCACGTATTCGTCCATACCGGCGACCAGATCCCCCTCACGGTTGGGCAGGGTGCCCGGTTCGTGCGGGAAGATCTTCGGCCCGTCGACATCGACCAGACGATTGAACTTCGGATCGCCGTTGGCTTGCAGGAAGTCGTCGAACGCCCAAGCGGTCAGATCCCACAGTTCATGGTGGAGGAACTCTTTCGACACCAGCCCTCGGGTGAACACTGTCGGCGCGCCGGGGCGATCGCCTTCGCAATTGGACACCAGCGGGAAGTCAGTCTCGATGACCTCAGCGCCGGCCGCTTCGAGGGCCTCGCGCGCCTGCTTCCACAAATCGATCACCGAAGCGCGGGTGTTGATGCGTTGGCCGGTCGGGCCACCGATGCCCGGCGCTTCGCTGGTGCCCGCTTCAGGGTCGGCGTTGATGAACATGCGCGGCACGGCGAAGCGCTTGCCGGCCAGTGCACTGCGGTCGGCCGCGAGTTCAGCGTAAGCGGCGGGGCGCACGGAGCTGACGCTCGGGATCGGCACCCACGGTTGCAGGCGCCAGAGGTCGCCACGGGTATCCGGATCTTCGGCCACGACAATGTCGAGGACTTCAAGCAGGTCGGCCATGGTGCGTGCGTAAGGCACGACCACATCCATGGTCGGCGTCAGCGGCCAGTTGCCGCGCACCGAGATCACCCCACGCGAAGGGGTGTAGGCGCACAGGCCATTGTTCGACGCCGGGCCGCGACCGCTCGACCAGGTTTCTTCTGCCAGACCGAACGCGGCAAAACTGGCCGCCGTGGCGGTGCCGGCGCCATTCGACGAGCCGGAAGCGAACGGCGCGGTGAGGTAGTTGGCGTTGTACGGGCTTTCAGCGCGGCCATACACCCCGCGCTGCATTCCGCCATTGGCCATCGGCGGCATGTTGGTTTTACCCAGGCAGATCGCCCCGGCCGCCCGCAGGCGCTCGATGGTGAACGCATCGCGGTAGGCAACCAGATCGGCGAAGGCAGGGCTGCCGGACGCCGCGGTCAGACCTTTGACCAGATAACTGTCCTTGGCGGTGTAAGGGATGCCGTCGAGCGGGCTCAAGGTTTCGCCTTTGGCGCGGCGTGCGTCAGAGGCTTGCGCTTCGTTCAGCGCTTGCGGATTGCGTACGACCACCGCGTTCAGTGCGGTCGGCGTGTCGGCGCCGTCGTAGGCATCGATGCGGGCGAGATAGGCCTGCACCAGTTCCACCGAGGTGGTCCGGCCGGATTCAAGTGCGGCGCGCAGTTGGGCAATGGAAACTTCAGTGACTTCGATCATGCGGTCACCGCCGTTTGCAGTGGGGCGGCGTTCTTTTTGGAATGGGTGTTCATAGCGGTTCTCGTGGCACGGCTTTAAGCGACAAGGTTAAGACTGGCGCCTATTTAACACCATGCCGGGCGCGGAGTAATCGGTGGATCGTTCGCCCACCGATTTTCTACCCTACTGGCCCCATCGCGAGCAGGCACACTCCTACAGGGGAACGCATTCCAAATGTAGGAGTGAGCCTGCTCGCGATAGCGGTAGTCCGGCCACCCTATTCCTTCAGCCAATCACAGCACGCCGTACTCCCGGGCCGTGCGATCCACCGCAATTCGCGTCTTGTCGATCAGCTCATCAAGCTCCGCACGGTTGGCAATCAGGGCAGGGGCCATGATCATCCGGCCCAACGTCGAACGAATGATCAAACCCTCCTCAAAGCCGATCGTGCGGCAGCGCCAGGCAATGTCGTTCTCGTTGGCGAAACGCTTGCGAGTCGCCTTGTCTTCAGCGAACTGCAACGCCGCCACCAGCCCGACCCCCTGAATCTCACCCACCAGCGGATGGTTGCCGAACACTTCACGCAGACAGTTTTGCAGATAAGGCCCAGTGTCGGATTTCACCCGAGTGACCACACCTTCATCACGCAAGGCCTTGAGGTTGGCAATCGCCACCGCCGCCGCGACCGGGTGCCCGGAGTAAGTGAGGCCGTGAGCAAAAACGCCACCCTTTTCCACCAGCGCCTCTGCCATGCGCCGCGACAGGATCAAGCCGCCCATGGGGATGTAACCGGAGGTCAGGCCTTTGGCGATCGACAGCGTGTCGGGCTCGAAACCGAACGTCTGGTGGGCGAACCATTCACCGGTGCGGCCAAAACCGCCAATCACTTCGTCAGCGCACAGCAGCACATCGTACTGACGGCAGATGCGCTGGATTTCCGGCCAGTAAGTGGCAGGCGGAATGATCATCCCGCCAGCGCCCTGGAACGGTTCGGCGACGAAGGCGGCGACCTTGTCGGCACCCAGTTCGAGGATCTTCTCTTCCAGTTGGCGAGCGGCTTTCAGACCAAACTCTTCCGGGCTGAGGTCGCCTTCGTGGGCAAACCAGTAAGGCTCGTCAATGTGCGCCACATCGGGAATGGTGCCGCCCATTTCGTGCATGAACTTCATGCCGCCCAGCGCCGTCGCCGCGAGGGTCGAGCCGTGGTAACCATTCCAGCGGCCGATCATGATTTTCTTCTCGGGTTTGCCCATTACCTGCCAGAACTTGCGCACGGTGCGGATCAGCACTTCGTTGGCCTCAGAGCCGGAATTGGTGTAGATCGCGTGGCTGTAGTGCTTCGGCAGCAGGCTGAACAGCAACTCCGACAGTTCGATCACGGCCGGGTGAGTGGTGTGGAAGAACATGTTGTAGTAGGGCAATTGCTCCAGTTGCGCGGTCGCGGCGGCGGCCAGATCCTTGCGCCCGTAGCCGAGGTTGGTGCACCACAGGCCGGACATGCCGTCGAGATACCGATTGCCGTCGTTGTCCCACAACGCCAGGCGATCACCGCTGACCATCACCCGTGGACCTTCTTCGTTGAGGGCCTTCTGATCGACAAACGCGTGAATGTGGTGAGCGCCATCGGCGGCTTGAAAATCACGGGTGCTGCGGGTCGGATCGAGTTCGGCGGACATGACTGATCTCCAAAAGAATTGGGCAAGTGAGTGCGTTCATTCCAGCGGTGCACAGCTAATATTTGTCACCTAAAAATATTTTTGTAAAGAAAATATTTGTCGATGGAAAAAGATATCCGTAGGCTGACCGGCATTGGCAAGGCACAGCAGGCACGACATGAGCGGACTCAGAGAGCGGCAAAAGGAACAGCGCAGGGAAGTCATCGCGCAGGCAGCACTTGAGCTGTTTATCAGCAACGGCTTCGGTGCGACCACGCTTGAACAGATCGCCAATGCAGCCGCGGTTTCCGCGCCAACGGTGACCAACTACTTCGGCGGCAAACAGGAGATTTTGCTGGCACTGCTCAAGCAACCGGACGAGCAGGCCATGCGCGAGGCGCGGGCAAACCTCGACGATGACAGCGATCCCCTTGAGGCGCTGTGTGAGTTCGAAGGCCTGATGACCGACTATCAACTGCAAGCCATGCCGGCCTCGTTGTGGCGTGAACTGGCGCCGTTTCTGCTCACGGGGGAACTGGCGCAGGCGATGAGCCCGTGGAATGCGGCGGTCATTGAGGAAACCAAGGCGTTGCTGACGCATTTTCAGGCGCAGGGCAAGGTGCGCGAGTCCGTCGATATCGACGTTGCGGCGACGTTGTTCAATCAGTACGCGAACATGGCGTTCATCCGTCTGGCGACGGAAGTGGCGCCAGATCGAGAAGCGCATGCCCGGCATATGCGCAGCGTGCTCGGGCTGATCTGCCATGGAATTCTAAGCCTGGCGCAGAAGCCGAACGACCGGTGATCAACTGTGGCGAGGGAGCTTGCTCCCGCTGGACTGCGCAGCAGGCCTTCTTTTAAAAAACAGGGGCCGCTTCGCGACCCAGCGGGAGCAAGCTCCCTCGCCACAGGGTCTTTCAACATCAAGAAATCAGGTTTTCGGCAACCACGGTTGCATCTGCTCCAGCAAACCACGTCCGCCCCGACGCAATCCTGCCGCCAGGCTCAGCCATGACAGGTCGGTCATGATCACTTCGCAGGCGCGCAGCAAGCGAACTTCCCCGGCGGTGCCGCCGGCCGTTCCACCGTCAGGCATGTAAACCGTCATCCAGTCGCCGACACTTTCCACTACCAGACACAGGCGCCAGCCTTGTTCTTCGGCGATCATGCCGACCTTCGTCCCCTCGGCGTGCTCCATGCCGGCAAACCGCGCCGTGGTGTCCTTGAGCAACTGATAACCCGGCAGATTGCTCAGCACTTTGTCCTCGGTCGCCTCAATCGCCCGGGCCGCCGCCGAAGTCTTGGCCAGCAGGCCGGCAAGAAAACACAGGACGATCAAGCCAGCCAACGTGGCCAACGTCACCACTGTCACACCCGCCACATCATGACCCTCGAACATCGGCAGCAGCTTTTGCATCGGCCCGCGCAGCAGATGAATGGCTTTCTCGATCAGGATGAAGATCAGCACCAACGGCAGAATAAACAGCAGTCCACCGATCACGGTGGTTTTGATGAACTTGAACATGACAGCTCCTTGATGACGATCAGCAATCAAGGCTAGCTGATAAAAATCCCGGGGCAGGTGCGCGATGAAACTCATGGCACCATGGCGGCCGGATGCGCTTAACAAGGAGCAGAGCACATGAAAGTACCGGATCAGCAAGCATGGCAACCGTGGACGCCCGATGAATTGGCGCAACGCCTGAAACAAATTTCACGCCCCTGGAGCGTGGTGGGCGGATGGGCGCTGGATCTGTGGCTGGGCAGACAGACTCGCGATCACGGTGATCTGGAGTTCACCGTCCTGCGTGATGATTTCCTGCTGTTCAGACAAGCGCTGTCGCCCTTGCAGTTCTACACCGTCAGAGACGGCACGTTTGAGTTTCTGTCGGCAGAGCGGATGCCCGGCGAGGAGATATTTCAGGTCTGGGGTTTCGATGTCGTTGCCAATGTCTGGCGTGTGGACGTGATGCTGGAGTCCGGCACGTCGGACATCTGGGTTTACAAAAGAGACACGTCGCTGGTTTACCCGCGTGCGGAAATGGTCGTCCTGAGTGCCACAGGTATTCCGTATCTGAAACCTGCGGCCATTCTGCTGTTCAAGGCCAAACATACCCGGCCCAAGGATCAAGCGGATTTCAGTCTCGCCTTGCCGAATCTGCCTTGCGAAGATCGGCATTGGTTGGCTCGACATCTGGCGCAACTGCACCCGGACCATGAATGGACAAACAGGCTAGAAAACGCCGAATGACTGTGTGGCGAGGGAGCTTGCTCCCGCTGGACGCGTAGCGGCCCCTAAAAAGCAGGACTGCTGCGCACTCCAGCGGGAGCAAGCTCCCTCGCCACAAGGTGGTGAATTGTTTACTCGTTGATCCGCGGGTGTTGCTGCACCAGGTTTTTGCGTTTGGCTTCCAGCTCAGCGATTTCGGCGTCGATGTCTTCGATCTTCTGTTCGATGTTGTCGTGGTGTTCTTGCAGCAGCTCTTTGGCTTCCTCAAGGTCAGAAGCCGCCGGGGCTGCGCCACGCAAAGGTTTGTTCGCGGTTTCTTTCATGGTCACGCCGGTGGCCAGGCCGACCACTGCAATCACCATCAGGTAATACGCCGGCATGTACAGGTCGTTGGTGCTCTCCACCAGCCAGGCCACGACAGTCGGGGTCAGGCCTGCAATCAGCACCGATACGTTGAACGCTGCCGCCAATGCGCTGTAGCGAATGTGCGTGGGAAACATCGCCGGCAGCGTCGAAGCCATCACGCCGATGAAAAAGTTCAACAGCACCGCCAGCATCAACAGACCGGCGAAGATCAGGCCGATCTTGCCGCTATTGATCAGCATGAACGCCGGAATCGCCAGAATGAACAGACCGATGCTGCCGACCACGATGAACGGCTTGCGGCCGATCTTGTCGCTGATGAAACCTATCGCCGGCTGCACGAACAACATGCCGACCATGATCGCGATGATGATCAGCACACCACGGTTTTCGCTGTAGTGCAGGTTGTGCGAGAGGTAACTCGGCATGTAGGTGAGCAGCATGTAATAGGTGACGTTGGTCACGGCGACCACGCCGATGCAGGTCATCAGGCTGCGCCAGTGTTTGGTTGCGACTTCCTTGAACGAGACTTTCGGGCCGCCGGCCAGGCCTTCGCGGTCGCCTTGTTCCAGCTTCTCGACATGCTGTTGAAACGCTGGCGTTTCTTCGAGCGCATGGCGCAAGTACAGGCCGATCATGCCCAGCGGCAACGCGAGGAAGAACGGCAGACGCCAGCCCCATTCCTCGAATTTGGCTTCGCCTAGCGTCGTGGAAATCAACACCACAACACCGGCACCCAGCACAAAACCAGCAATCGAGCCGAAGTCCAGCCAACTGCCGAGGAACCCACGTTTGCGATCCGGCGCATATTCAGCAACGAAGATCGAGGCGCCGGTGTATTCGCCGCCAACCGAGAAGCCTTGGGCCATTTTTGCCAGCAACAGCAGGATCGGTGCCCAGATGCCGATCGAGGCGTAGGACGGAATCAGGCCGATGGCAAACGTGCTGAGCGACATGATCACGATGGTCGCGGCGAGGACTTTTTGCCGCCCGTACTTGTCACCCAGTGCGCCGAAGAACAGGCCGCCCAAAGGACGAATCAGGAATGGCACGGAAAACGTCGCCAGTGCGGCGATCATTTGCGTGCCCGGATCGGCACCGGGAAAAAACACCTTGCCGAGAACATAGGCAACAAAGCCGTAGACCCCGAAGTCGAACCATTCCATGGCGTTGCCGAGGGCCGCCGCCGTGATGGCTTTGCGCATCTTGGCGTCGTCAACGATGGTGATGTCTTTCAGGCCGATCGGTTTGACGCTGTTTTTACGTGATTTCATCCGGTTTTTCTCTGTTGCTGATCCATTTGCCGCTTCGATGCCATCCATTTGATGGCGCGTGCTCTTTGGGTCAGATACATGCGGACACGAAATAATTCACTACTCGCTGCTTTTTTTCCCTGTAGGCGCTGCCGAAGGCTGCGATCTGTTGATCTTGCCTGGCGAAAACGACAAAACCCGCCATCCGGATTGAACGGGATTGCGGGCTTCTTCTGCCTGATGGAATTGCGTTGCTTACTCGCCAGTCTTCGCGAGCAGGCTCGCTCCCACATTGGAACGCGATCAACTGTAGGAGCGAGCCTGCTCGCGAAGGGGCCAGATGGTTACTGAATAACTGAGCAAGTGTTCACAGTCCCGGCCTCAGTCCGGCAACTCCAGATTATTCAGCACCCGATTCACCGCCAGTTCCCCGAGCATGATCAATTGCGAAATCCCCTGCAGCGTTCGGCGCTGCGACGCGGGTAGGAGGTTGGCGAAATCATTGGTGATGGTTCTTGCCGAAGCGAGTGTTTCGCACGCATCGACCAGCATCTCCTCGTTTTTGAAGTCCGCGGTGACGGCGTACATTCTGCGGATTCTACGCGGAGGTGGCGTTGAGCCGGGTGGGCAGAGGTAGTGATCGAGGGCTCGGTCGGCGGCTTCGTTGAGCTTTTTCGATTCGAGGGATTCGTAGGGCGAAGTGGGGTCAGTTTCGGGCGGATTAGGTGTTGGTTTGATCATGGTGAAACTCCTTGAGAAAAACGGAGCCGTCAACGATCGCTGCTAAACGAAGAGGTGGCGGCTGTACGCGGGTTAGCAGACCAGGCTCAAGGATCCCGGCGCACCGAAGTGCCCCACGCAAAGCCGCCATAACGTAATGGCGGAACTCGCGTGCCTTGAGAATTGCCGAGCTGCTAAACCCGATCACTGAAACCTCAGCGACCGCACCACAATAGAACCCGCCTCCAAGGCGCACAAGCCGGCGGATTCTGGCGTAGCTGTAGGCAATTACGCAAGGATGTGTAGCCATAAACGCGTATCTGAAGGTGTCCTTTAAACATGTCTGTTTAGATCAAAAGATCGCAGCCTTCGGCAGCTCCTACACCGGTCTATGTAGGAGCTGCCGAAGGCTGCGATCTTTTGATCTTGCCTGGCAAAAACGACAAAACCCGCCATCCCGATTGAGCAGGATTGCGGGCTTCTTCTGCCTGATGGAATTGCGTTGCTTACTCGCCAGTCTTCGCGAGCAGGCTCGCTCCCACATTGGAACGCGATCAACTGTGGGAGCGAGCCTGCTCGCGAAGGGGCCAGATGGTTACTGAATAAATGAGCAAGTGTTCACAGTCCCGGCCTCAGTCCGGCAACTCCAGATTATTCAGCACCCGATTCACCGCCAACTCACCGAGCATGATCAATTGCGAAATGCCCTGCAACGTTCGGCGCTGCGACGCGGGTAGGAGGTTGGCGAAGTCATTGGTGATGGTTCTTGCCGAAGCGAGTGTTTCGCACGCATCGACCAGCATCTCCTCGTTTTTGAAGTCGGCGGTAACGGCGTACATTCTGCGGATTCTACGTGGAGGTGGCGTTGAGCCGGGCGGGCAGAGGTAATGATCGAGCGCGCGGTCGGCGGCTTCGTTGAGCTTTTTCGATTCGAGAGATTCGTAGGGAGAGGTCGGGTCGGTTTCGGGCGGATTAGGTGTTGGTTTGATCATGGCAAAAGCCTCTAGAGTAATGAAGCTGCCACCGTTCGCTGCTAACGGAGGAGGTGGCGGCTGTACGCGGGTTAGCAGACCAGGACTCTAGAACCCGGCGCACCGAAGTGCCCCACGCAAAGCCGCCATAACGACAACGGACCTTGTGCGTCTAGAAGATAACCCGGGCTGCTAAACCCGATCACTGAAATCTCAGCGACCGCACCACAATAGAACCCGCCTCCAAGGCGCACAAGCCGGCGGATTCTGGCGTAGCTGTAGGCAATTACGCAAGGATGCGTAGCCTTGAACCCGTGTCTGAAGGTGTCTTTTAACGTGTCTGTTTAGATCAAAAGATCGCAGCCTTCGGCAGCTCCTACATAAGCCGGTGTAGGAGCTGCCGAAGGCTGCGATCTTTTGATCTTTTTTCCGACACATTGCCTAATTCGTCAACGAAACAACGATGTCCAACGCATTGATCGGCAGATAAATCAGGGTAATCGCTGTGTAAGCCTTGCGTGATTTCGCCGCGAAGGCACACAGCGGAAGAATGATCATCAACACATCCAGCACACCCCACAGCGCAATCGGCGAGGCTTGAAACAGGAACACGTTAACGATCAGGCCGAGAAACAGATAAGTCGACAACGAGAGCAGGGCGTAGCGGCCGTCCTGTTCGAAATAGACCCGCAAGCCGTTCTGTTCATCTTCGCTTCGACTCGGCAGCAACAGCGCCGAAGAGACGAACAGCGACAGCGCCAACAGCACCAGCAACAAAAACTCCGCGAAGGAAAATGTCGACTTGATCTGCGGCAGCGAATTGACCGCCCACCAGAAGTCCAGTTGCGTGGCGAACAGCGTTACAGCCCAGACCAGCGCCACCCAATCCGGCGCCGCTGCCCGGCGGATGCGGAACACCGTCAACGCGCCGAGTAGCAGCCGAGTGACCGACAGCCCCAGAATCATCGAGAGAACTGTCGCTACGATGGAGAAGTTGCTCATCACTGGCCGTGTCCCGTGTGCTGCCAATACCTGCATTTCACGTTAGACGAGAAAACGGCCGGACTATCGACGGATCGCTACATACGACTGCCCCAGATCACTGGCCCAGCCATCCAGCACAACTTTGACGTCATCAGCCGTCAGCACCTGTTTGTCGTTTTCCAGCGGCACGCCGGTGCCTTTGCGTACGACCTCTGCAACCACTTCGCCGGTCGAACCGTCCTCGAACGACACTTCCGTGGCGATTTCACTGTCCTGATCGCGAATGCCGACAGCGGTACTGACCCCGGCAGCCACTAACGTGACCGGCAACCATTCATAAAAGCGCAAGCCTTGAGTGCTGGCGGCGACCCGCGTAATGGCGGGCCTGACGATCAGCGTATTCGGGCCGGGCATGGAGACCAGTTGCAGCACTTTGCCCAGTTCGTTTCTCAGGGCCGCGTCGTAATACTCGGTGACACCGGACAGCGTGCTCAGTGGAATCCGCCCGGTCGGCTCGACACTGGGGTAAAACCGGCTCGGCGCCAGATAGGCTTTGGTGTAGCGGCCCCTGGCCAATGCCGGGCTGACCCAACTCATTACATCGTGACCCGACGGTGATTTGTGCGCCTTCAGAACGCTGTAATCATGCAGAAACCCCGTCTGTTCAGCGTTATTGCTGCTGCACCCGGACAGACTAAGGGACGCGGTACAGAGCAACGACATCAGGCAGTGGCTTCTCATCAACGCGCTTCCTGTTGCTTGGGCGTGGAGTGGTCCGAGCACTCGATGTGCAACTGGCCGTGGCGCATGATCCATTCGATGAGGTCGGCGGCGGCGATGCTGTGGACGTACTCCACCCAGTGCGCATTGGTCGGGCTGAATTGCTCGAAGTAACGACGCAGGACGATCCGGCTCTGATCGCTGGACACGCCCAGGCATGATTCCTGGAACACAATCGGCGTGTCGGGGCCGAGTGCGGCGGTACGCTGGCTCAGGATCAACGGACGATTGCTGTGGTGTCCCTCGGTGCAATGGCTGTTGTTCAATACGTTCATCATGCAAACCCCCTGTATTGGAATGTGTGCAGAGTGCCGGAGGGTTTTTGCCGGAGGATGTCCGCTTGATGTCGGTCATGCAGGAATGTTGCTCGATTGAAATAAATGACCCGGACGGCAAAATGGCTTTAGATAGCCTCTTTTTTGGTCCATGGATCCTGTACCTGTGAGCAGACTGCTGATCGTCGACGATGACGTGGAAATCCTCTCGCTGCTGAAGAAGTTCTTCGTCCAGCACGCCTATGACGTCGACGTGGCCGAACATGGCGAGGCGATGTGGGCGGCAATCGCGCAGCAGCGCCCGGACACGATCATTCTTGACCTGATGCTGCCCGGTGAAGGCGGGCTGAGCCTGTGCCAGAAAGTGCGGGCGCAGATGGGCATTCCGATCATCATGCTGACGGCCATGGCCGAGTTGAGTGACCGGATTGTCGGTCTGGAGCTCGGCGCCGATGACTACCTGACCAAACCGTTCGCACCACAAGAGTTACTGGCCCGCGTGCGCGCCTTGCAACGGCGGGCCGGCGAACAGCGGAGTCCGGTTGAACCGTCGCGACCGGTGATCGGCTTCGCCGGTTGGCATCTGGATATCACCTGCCGCGAGTTGCGCTCACCGGAAAACGTGATGATTCCGCTGTCCGGGGGCGAGTTCGATCTGCTGGTGGTGTTTCTTGATCATCCGCAACGCATCCTCACTCGCGAGCAGTTGATCGATCTCACCCACGGTCAGGGCCACGACGCTTTCGACCGCAGCATTGATGTGCAGGTCAGCCGCCTGCGCCGCAAGATCGAACCGGACTGCAAACGCCCGGATCTGATCCGCACCGTGCGCAACGGCGGGTATATGTTCACCGCCAAGGTCAGCCGCTCATGAAACTCTCGATCCTGCGCCGCGACACTTTGAGTCGACGGATTGCCCTGACGATTTTGGCAGCGATGCTGACTTCGCTGGTGCTCAATGCTTTGTTTGTGCAGGTCGCCGGTATTTGGGCCAAACCGCCGATTGAACGCACGGGCCTGCTCGAGCAGATTGCCGCTACCACCAAAGTGATCGAAGCGGCACCGGCCGGTTTGCGCCCGCAACTCGCAGTGGCGGCGACCAGTCCGCTTCTGCAAGTGCAGTGGAGTGCGCAACGCACCGGGTTGGAGTTACCCATCGGCGGCGAGCCGGTCAAAGCGGGCAGGGTGCCCGTGCTGCATCAGCTGCTGGGCGATGACCGAAACATCCAGGTGTTCAATCCTGATGACTGGCCCAAAAATAATCCCGGCGCACGCTATGCCGCGTTGGTGCAATTGGTCGATGGCAGTTGGTTGTCGTTTTCACCGCCGGAGCGTTCCTGGGGCGTGGATGTCGGTACGCGGATCGCCGTGATCATCGCCCTGGGTTTGATCGCCACACTGCTGGTCGCCTGGATCGCCACCCGCCAACTGGCCAACCCCCTGCAACGTTTCGCCAACGCCGCCCGACGTTTCGGCAGCGATCTGCGCGCGCCACCCATCAACATCGAAGGCCCTGAAGAGATCCGCCAGGTGATCATCGCCTTCAACACCATGCAGGCACAGATTCAGCATTTCATTGGCGAGCGCACACACATGCTGGCGTCGATTTCCCATGACTTGCGCGCGCCGCTGACCCGCATGCGTCTGCGCAGCGAGTTCATCGAGGATCTTGAATACCAAGGCAAACAGATTCGCGACATTGAAGAGATGCAGTCGATGATCAACGCCGCGCTGGCGTTCTTTCGTGAAGACACTCAGCCCGAACACACCACAGCGTTCGACCTCTCGGAACTGTTGCACACCATCGTTGATGACTACCGCGATCAGCACATCGCCATCGACTACGACGGCCCGGCGCACCTGGTCTACGAAGGCCGGCCACTGGGCATCAAACGGGTGATCGTCAACCTGCTGGAAAACGCCGAGAAGTATGCTCAGCACCCACGTATCGAGTTGAGCAGTGACGAACGTTCGATCCGCATCGACGTCAGCGACGAGGGGCCGGGCATACCGGAAGAATCGCTGCAACGGGTCTTCGATCCGTTCTTTCGCCTCGAAGCCTCACGCAACCGCCACACCGGCGGCGTCGGCCTCGGGCTCTCGGCGGCGCGGGCGATCGTGCGCGAGCAGGGCGGTGAGCTGACGCTGAGTAATCGCAGCGGTGGCGGGTTGGTAGCTCGGGTTGAGTTGCCGCTGTAATACTTTGAAACATTTGTGCGCGGCGGGCGGTCAACAGCTCACATTCCCGATAAGAAGCGTCCATGAAAACCCCACGGCCATCCGCACGTCTTGAACCGCTGTCACAACTGCGCAATCTGAAAATGGCCCGGTCTGCGCACGCTTATGTACGCGGCAGCACTGTGCAGTTTTATGAGTGGCTGCACAGCCAGCCCGGGCGCAGCCTGCCGAAAGGCCCGCCGGTGTGGATCTGCGGCGACTGTCATGCCGGCAATCTGGGGCCGACCGGGGACCTGAAAGGCAAGATCGACATTCATATCCGCGACCTTGATCAAACCGTCATCGGCAACCCGGCGCATGATCTGGTGCGCCTGGCGCTGTCGCTGGCCACCGCCGCCCGGGGCTCGGACCTGCCCGGCGTGGCCACGGCGCGAATGCTCGAAGAGATGATGCGCGGCTACGAGCAAGCCTTTGAAGGTGATCTGGATGAAGAGCCTCCGCGTCCGGCTCAGGTCAAAGCGGGGATGCGCAGCGCGGTGCAGCGCACCTGGAAACACCTGGCTGAAGAGCGCATCGAGAACAGCAAACCGACCATTCCGCTGGGCAAGCAATTCTGGACGCTGTCCCGGCCAGAACGTGCGGCGCTGAAGGCGCTGTGTGCCACAGCGGAAATCCACACGCTGGTGACTTCGCTGAAGGGCCGGTCAAAGGACGATCGGGTAAAAATGCTCGACTCGGCGTATTGGGTCAAAGGTTGCAGCTCGCTGGGCTTGCAGCGCTATGCGGTGTTGTTGGGCGTGGGCGAGGGCGACGATCAGGAATATTGCCTGCTGGATGTCAAAGAGGCCGTCGGTGCAGCTGCACCGCGCGCCGCCAAGGTGTCGATGCCCCGGGACAATGGCAAGCGCGTGGTCGAAGGGGCGCGTTTCCTGTCACCGGGGCTGGGCAACCGGATGATTGCGACGCGCATGCTCGATCACGGATTCTTTATTCGCGAATTGCTGCCGCAGGACATGAAACTTGAACTGGATCAGTTGAGCCAGCGCGATGCCATGCTTGCTGCCGGATATCTGGCGCGGGTTGTAGGGTTGGCCCATGCGCGGCAGATGGATTTGACTACAAGAGCGTCGTGGATCAAAGAGCTGCAAGCCTGCCGTTCGAAAACCCTCGATGCGCCGTCGTGGCTTTGGACGAGTGTGGTGCAGTTGGTTGGTAATCATGAGCGCGGGTATCTGGAGCATTGTCGTCGGTATGCGTTGGCGCATTGATGAAACGTCGACAGCGTGCCATGGAACTGCTGGCGGCGCGTAATGCAAAAAGTGCCCGGAATGTTGATCCGGGCACTTCGCTGGCCGAGTTGCCCTGTGCATCAAAGGGTTTTCATGTACTCGATCAGCGCATAGCGTTCATCATCATTGAATGAAGACGCGCCATAGTCATGGCCCGCATTGGAGTTGCCCGGTAAAGACGTGTCGAAGGTAAACGGACTGCCGGGACCGTTGGCATCAACAAAACCGACATTCTTCGGATCAAAGATGATCGAACCGGTCTTGAAGCTGGAAGGACGCTCGCTGGGCGGGCGAAGCAGGTCAAACAATGTCCGTACCGAACCATTGTGCAAGTAAGGGGAAGTTGCCCAGATGCCAGTGAGAGGGCGCGCCTTGTAGGCCAGAGTCGGATACTTTTTGATATCGAGGGCAAGCTTGTAGCAGGCGCTGAGCCGGCGGCTCCTTTCTGACTGGAAGGATCGCAGGAAAGCAAACGTGCCTGTGCGCGAAGGCCTTACGGCTACTGGTTCGACGTCAAGGAAATCCGCCAATGCCAACCCTAGTATGTCTGGGGTCTGATTCAATAAAACTTCTCTCGCCGTCACACCCAGTTGAGTCACCAAAGGCGACTGATCGGTGATTTCACCAATGAGTTTGTTCAGGTGCGCGCCTTTTAGCTTGCCGGGGTCGCTGATGAACTGGACGGCGTTGCACGCCATCCATGGGTCGGTCGCAATTGATTTTGAGGTTTCGGTGTCTGCGGTGATCGTCGCCATCTGGGCGAAGACCTTGGTTTTCAGATCATCGCGTGCAAGCGGCAAGTGACAGCTTGAGCAATGGCGGGCGAACAACTCAGCGCCGTGTGGTGTTTTGCTTGTGTCGATCGCACCAAGCTTTTCTGGCCATTTCGGTGGTTTGAGACGCTCCAGCGTGCGCTCAAGTGTATCCAGGTTACTCACTCGTACGCTGGAGTCGAATCCTTTCAGGAACGTATCCGCACGAAACGCCACATCCCCGAACACCCCCACCACTTCGGAGGCGTTGCGCGCGAGAGCACCTATATCCAAGCCGTGTTTGCTCAATCGCGCGTTAGGCGCAACCCCGTTCCACTGCACTTTGTCGTGCTGGGGAGTGTTCCAGAGAAATGGATAGCTGACCGGAGCATCAGATGGATTGGGGGTCGGGTCAGGTGCGTCATTGAGTTGTGCGACGCGGTTGAGAATGTGCCCGACAGCGTCGACACGGCCTGGCCCATATTCAAGATCTGTGTGATTGAGCGAGGCGCTTTTTGCAAGAAACTGGTTCAGCGTGTTCAATGCATTGGATAACAGTCCACGATTTTGTTCGGTGTCTGCGTCAGCCAGGACTTTGACTGCAAAGCGATCGAATTTCTGGCCGTCGCTGTGGGTCTCGGTCAGTGCCTCGCGAAAGGCCTGGAAAAACTTCTGGTAATCGGCATTGGTTGGGCCTCCCTGTATTTCCCAGGTATGGCCGCCGTAGGAAATATTCGCTGTATGGCAGGCCGCACAGTTCATTCCCACCCAGGGTTCCTGATTGGATTGTCCGCTTTGCCAGCGCAGTCGTGAAAACGTCAACGCCTTGTCGTTGCCTTGATCGACGACAAAGCCACGGGGCAACCGATAGCTGCGGTAGGCGAACTCCAGAGTTCGCGGCGTATAGCCAAAAGTCTGGACGTTAGCGTCGGACATAAAGGGCACTTTCGAGCCTTTTATTTCTAAAGCCATCATCCAGCTGAGCGGGATCAAGCGCGAACCTTGAGAGGTGTCCCGCCAGATTGCCAGGTCTTTTGCACTCCAGTTCTGATCCAGCGTGTAGTCGTCTGCCGGAACCAATGTCGAGTTCAGGGAAACGATTACGATGCCTGCCGCTACCAAGGCTGACTTCATTGTCATTTGCTCGTTCCTTCATGGCCGTTGCGTGGGGGGATGGCAGGCTACGCCTGCAAATGGAGATGCAAGAAATCGGTGACTCGTTGCAAGGCCAATCGAGTCGGGTGGTTTTGAGTGGGATTTTTTGCCGAGTCGTACTCATACGTCAGCAACGCGTGGTGGGTGCGCCGACCATCTGCTGGCGGTGCGTACGTGTAGACGATGCCGGTTTCTGCAAACGCCTGTTCGAGTCGCTGGATGCGCGGCGAAGTGCATAGCCGGTCATCGCTGAAGTGCTGGATCAGTATTGCGCAGCCCTTGGTCGCGGCAGTTCGGCTGGCTTCTTCAAGTTCGTCGTCGGCAATGTTCAGTTCGCTCATCCAGGGGCCTTCACCTCTGCCGGTCAGCCAGTATCTGAACTTGAAGGGTATCGCCGGCTGGGATGCCACGGCCGCACCGACATTGGTTTCAAGAACCAGCGGAATGACAAATGCCCCGGTGACACACATTCCAATGACGCCGATACGGTCATGGCCGCGTGTGGCACCCAGCTCTTTGACAAGGGCACGCAACCAATCACTGACAGGTGCACTTCGACCCGCCTTGAGATAGGCAAACTCCTTGCTGATGCAACGGAAGTATCCCTTCAGCAAGGAGCCCTTTTCTTGCGGTTGGCCGAACAGCAGCGGTATGTACACCTGGAACCCGGCGTTGATCAATCGCTCGGCGAATTGCAGGGTGTCGCGGGTTAGCCCTGGCAATTCATGCATGACCAGGATTGGGATACCGTTGCCCTTCATGTAGACGGTATGGGTGTAGTCCGAATGGCTGAAAACAAATGACTGGTATCCACTCATGTCCATTACTGGCCTCCAGCATCAGTTGCTTATTGTCTGGGTGATCAGGCCACCAATGAAGGTCATCAGCTGGCAGCTATAAATTCCCCCGTGTCCGTCAATGATCGGCGCAGACACTTTGACGTTCAGCACGGGGTTGTGGTCCGGTGGATTTTTCAATTGCGGATTCTTCTCAAACATCAGAACAAAGTATTTTGGTGTGCCGTCTTTCTGCTTTTGTTGCGAAGTGAACGTGGCGATGCTTGCGTGCGCCGTCGTTGAAAGTTTGGTCAGGCTCATTCGCAGTTCAGCCCGTTTAAGAGGGTTAACGTACTGTTCGCATCCCTCAAAGGTTTGCCGCTCGGCGCTGTCAGTCGAATATTGCGGAGAAGAAAGAAAGTGTGTCTGGTAGGGGCCGTAGTGACCAACAGCCGTTGAGTTGGCTTGATAACCTTCAGGTACATCAGCGGTGTACTTCTGAAATCTGGCCCTGGGTGCCCGGGCGATGTGAAAAGCCCGCTTTGTCGCCAGATCCGTCGTGCCGGTCACGATTGCCAGAACCGGCTGCTGATCTTTCGTGTAATGACAACCCATACTCAGTTTCTGCAAGGTGGCCAAGCGCATTGCCTCGAACGCAGGGTTGATCAGAACGACCAGATCTCCGACTGTTTTCAGAGATTCCTTCGGGTTCTTCTGGCAACCGGTAGTCGAAAGTTCGTCGGCTGGATCGAAGCTCGTGCTCTGAGTGAATCGCTCGACCAATATTGGTGCCAGCGCTGTATACAGAACAGCGGCACCGAAACTATGACCAATGAATACCAAACGGCTTTGTGTATCTTCTTTTGCCTGAAGCTGGCTGTTGCTGTTACGCCGCACGCGCTCTTTATCCAGACGCAGCAACACTTCGGTGACCGCGCCACTGCCGACACTGTGCGCTGTCTGTTTACGATCCCAGAACGTGATCAGATCAAGTGGCGAGTTTCTGGCAAATACCTGGCCTCGCCACCCCATGTACAGTCCGATCACCTTGCGCTTGCAACCATCCATCGCAGCGATGTTGCGCATTGCCAGTTTGAACTCACGGACATCTTCATCATCCGGCGCCGCGGAGTGCCTCCAGCCGTGCAAGTACGTCACGATTAGGACTGGCCCTTGAACTGCCCGGATGTCTGCCATTTGCGCTTCAAACGCGGCAGGATTCAGCAGGTTGCCGTATTCGTCGAACTCTACGAAACCATGCTGGAAATCAGCCTTGCGGGCGTCATCAGCCGAGCAGGAAGCCAGCGGGGTGTCGAGGTCGTAGTTTTTCAGGTATGGGGGAGCAGGGTGATACTGTTTGAGCGGGGCACAGCCAGGGAGCGTCAGGCCCAACACAATGACCATGATCAGTGCGCGCATCACCATCGTCCTCTGTTTGTTGCATCCTGATTTGCAGAGTAGAAGGTTTTTGTATCGATGCTGGCATTTTGTTATGCCCGTTCAGTGCTCCTGGAGCTGACGTGTACTACTGTTCGATAAAACATCTCCCTGAAACCACAGCAAGGATGCGCGAAATTGAATTCATTTCGGACTTTTGCAAAAGCAGTCCCATGGCTCGCTGTCGTTTTAATGCAGGTGGGTTGCTCTACTGATCAGCAGATTCACCAGTTGAAAGCTGTTCCAGCGAAACCCGGCTCCGCTACATCGACCAGCGCGAAGGGTTCAACTGTCGACGATCCGAGCGTCTTTTTCGCAAAGGATGGGCATTTTTATACCGCTGGTTACGTCGCTTATCTGGCGGGGTATCACGACCTTGATAAGCTCCAGCGAATTTCGTGTTTCACTCAAACTCCCGATGAGGAGTTATGGAAACTCAACGCTGTGCCTGTCTCCATTTACGGCATTGCACCTGGGCTCTGGAGCTATCGACGTCAAGTCGTGAATGGACTTCATTCTTTGCACGGGGGCGACACAGCGGCGGTTGATGAGCGAAGGGCACGCCTGAAAAAAATGATTGAGGAGGCCGTCAAACCAGATTCTGGTGTTCCTGATTGGCAATTGGGTTTCTTGATTCACGCGTTTGGCGATAGTTATGCGCATGTGAAAGGAAAACCACCCGAGGCGTATGGGCCGGGTGTCGGGCATTTGTTTGACTCGCTCTTTGGTGATGATCCCGACGCGATTTTCATCAACCATCACTATGAAAAATACAACGCTTACGTGAACTCACTGTTTGCGGCGCTTTCCAGTGGCCACCCCGACTCAGCGCCAGACGAGGCGGCGCTTCAAACTTTTACCGGGGAAATCGCCAGACAGGCCGCCGAAGGTAATGATCCAGACAAAACAGTGACCATCACTATCAAGGGTGGGTCACCCACCTTCGATTGGGACAAGAACGATAAATTGTGCGAAAGCCTGAACACCCGAATTGCCAATAAAGACATTAATGACTTTCTCGAAAAGCTATCGAATGCGCTTTGACGCTAGTTGCAGGCCCCCAGCCATTTGATCGCGAGCTCTTTATTGGGTTGATCGTCCATCCTCGCCAGTTTGGCAGCGGTCGGGGCGACTTTTTCTTTGCAGTTGGCCTCGGCCAGAACCTGTGGGTTGAAGTTTCGCGCGACGTGTTGTGCGGCCAGGGCATTGTCGGGTCGCAGTTGTTGTTCTCAGTTACGATTTTTAATTTCGGGTTGCCTTGGTGAAATATTATGTATAAATTTTCATGAAATTATAAAAAGATAATTTCATGAGGCCGCGAATGTTCCAGCAATCCCAGCGCCATGTCGACAGCTACTACGCCCACAGCTGCGCCGAAATCCTCAGCGATCGTCCCGCATTGGCCGGTGACCACGACACCGACGTGGTCATCATCGGCGCCGGTTTCAGTGGGCTGCACACCGCGTTGCGTCTGGTGTTGGCCGGCAAACGGGTGACGTTGCTGGAAGCCAGCCGAGTGGCTTGGGCAGCGTCGGGGCGTAATGGCGGGCAGGCGATTCTGGGGTGGTCGTGTGACATGCCGCCGCTGGAGTCCGCGCTCGGTCATGAACGGGCAAAACGATTGTGGGAGGGCATGCGCTGGGCGGCTCGCGAATTGCGTGAGCTGCCGGGGCGGCATGCTTTCGATTGCGACTATCGTCCGGGGCATTTATGGACGTCGGTGATGCCGCGCCGGGTCAGTCTGCTGACCGAATGGCAACACGAAGCCAGCCAGAAATGGGGCCACGATGCGTTGCAGTTCATTCCACGCGAAGAGCTGCCGCAATGGCTGGCCAGCGAGCGCTATCAGGCAGGGCTTTATGACCCGGAAGGCGCGCACCTCAATCCACTGAAACTGGCGCTGGGTCTGGCGGCCGCCATCGAGCGAGCTGGCGGACGCATCTTTGAGCAGAGCAAGGCGCTGAGTTATCAGGAGGAGGGCGCAGGGTTTCGCGTCCACACCGAGCGCGGCTCGATCAAGGCTGACGTGCTGGTGCTCGCCTGCAATGCTTATCTCGATGAACTCGATCCACAACTCGCCAGCTGCATCTTGCCGGTGGGCACCTATCAAGTCGCCACCGCGCCGCTCACGTCGGAACAAGCCAGCGCACTGTTGCCAAGCAACGTCTGCGTGACCGACAACCAGTTCGTCCTCGATTACTTCCGCCGCACCCCGGATAACCGTTTGCTGTTTGGCGGCGGCTGCACTTACTTGGGCGGCATGCCCAAGGACATCGCGGCGGCAACCCGGCCGTTTCTCGAACGGGTGTTCCCGCAGCTAAAAGGCGTTGAGGTGGAATTTGCCTGGGGCGGCCACATCGATCTAACGATGAACCGCACGCCAGATGTTGGCGGTGAGGGCAATCGCTTTTGGCTGCAGGGCTACTCGGGGCACGGCGTGCTGCCGACATTGGCCGCTGCTCGCGCTGTGTCCGACGCAATTCTCGGCAATGCGGATGAGTTGGCGTTGTATCAGGGCCTGAGTAATGGCAGCTTTCCCGGCGGTAAATACCTCGCCGCGCCGCTCGAAGCCATCGGCAAAGCCTGGTATCGACTGCGAGACAGCATTTGATGAGCTATTTTTCGGAATCCCGGCCATGAACAAGCAAGAAGAAATCGCCGCGCTGGCGATCCTGATCCACGACCTGCGCAAGCACAAGAAATGCACCTTGAAGGAGCTGGCCGACAAGATCGGCCGTTCGGTGGGTTTTCTCTCGCAGGTCGAGCGTGGGCTGTCGCGGCCTACCGTGGCCGACCTGACGGCGATCAGCGAAACCTTTGGCGTGCCGACCACCTATTTCTACAGTTTGCCCAAAGCCAAGGAATTGCCGTGGGTCACCCGCCCGGACGAACGCCGCACGTTGTATTACGCCAACGGCATCACCGACATCCTGGTGTCACCGCAGATGCGCGCCTCGTTTTCCATGCTCGAAAGTCATCTGGAAGCGGGCGCCAGCAGCGGCGACAGGCACATCAGCGACAGCTCAGAGCAGGGCGGTTACGTGCTCGAAGGCGAACTGACCTTATGGCTGGGCGATGACGAAGAACCCGCCACATTGCGCGCCGGCGACAGCTTTCAATTCGACAGTCATACCCGTTGCCGCTACGGCAATCTCACCGACCAGCTCACCCGCGTGCTGTGGGTCTACACCTGATAACAATCAAAGGATGAACACGATGGACGCTGTCTGCGCTGACCTGCTGGCCGAAGTGCGTGCTTTTCGCCAACGCTACCCCGAGGTGCGTTATGTCGACCTGATTTCCCTGGACATTCCCGGGCACTTCTACGGCAAACGCTATCCGGTGGACATGCTCGAAAAAGTCGCCGCCGGCAGCGCCCTGAAACTGCCGCAAAACTGCGTGTTGCTGGGCGTGCAGGGCGGCTTGTTCAAGATCGGCGATTACTGCTTCAACGATGGCGACCCGGACGCCGTGCGTCGCCTGGTGCCCGGCACCCTGAAACCAGTGACATGGGAAGCACAGCCACTGGGGCAGATGCTGATCAGCTCCGACGGCACAGAAAAGCCCATCGAATTCGAACCCCGCGAAGTCCTCGCACAGGTGCTCAATCGACTGGCGCGCAAAGGCATTCACCCGGTCGTGGCCTTCGAGCTGGAGTTCTACCTGTTCGACAAAAAACTGCGCGACGGCTTGCCTCAATTCCCCCGCGACGACCTGACCGACGACGCCGATGACCAACCCAACATGCACATCGAGCGTCTGTCACGCTTTGCGCCGGTGCTCGATGAAATGGTCGAGGTCACGCGCACTCAAGGCATCGACGCCACAGTGATCACCGCAGAACTCGGTCCGGGCCAGTTCGAAATCAACTTCGGCCATCTCGACGACGGTTTGCGTGCAGCCGACTGGGCGGCGCTGTTCTGCCGCAGCACCCGAGGCGTTGCGCTGAAACACGGTTATCGCGCCAGTTTCATGGCCAAGCCGTACTTGCAACACCCGGGCAGTGGCATGCATGTGCACGTCAGTCTTTACGATGCGCAGGGCAACAATTTGCTGGCGGCCAATCAGCAACAGCCGCTGCGTCATGCGGTGGCGGGCTGTCTGGAGTTGTTGCCGCACAGCATGCCGATCTTCGCGCCGAATCAGAACGCCATGCGGCGTTTGGGTGGCACGGTGAACACGGCGACCAAGGCGAGTTGGGGTTTTGAAGATCGTGATGCGTGTTTGCGCATTCCCGAATCGGACGACAAGAACCTGCGCATTGAGTACCGACTGGCCGGGGCGGATGCCAATCCGTATCTGGTATTGGCGGCGATTCTGGTGGGGCTGGAGCATGGACTGGCGTCAGGCAAAGAGCCAATCGCACCGCTCAATGAAGATCGCAACAGCGGCATTGGTTTCCCGACGGAGATGTTCGAAGCGGTGAGGGCGATGCAGCATCAGCCGCAGTTGCGCGAGGGCCTGGGTGCGGAGTTTGTCGACGTGTATTGCGAGAACAAACGCCAGGATCACTTGGCGTTCATGCAGGAAATCAGTGCGCGGGAGTATCGCTGGTATCTGTAAACCTGGCATTCAGCGTACGGCGGCTGCGCTCGCGTGAGTCAGCCGCACGGACGCTCAAACGTGCAGCGTTATTTTATTTGCGCGGCTTCCTTACCGGCATTTCTATCCATGTAGAAGGAGCCGGCAGCGCCAGTACACATCAGCCCTAATGCTACGGGCATGAGGGGTTTCGGGAGGTGCCGCTTGGTCACCGGATTGAGGCCGAAAGCTGTTATGGCTGAGCCCAATAGCGACATGCTGCTGCACGACAGCGCTGCGAGTGAGTCCGCAGTGGCTTCTGGTGTTTTAGCGGCACTGTATTTTTGCCAGTCACCATGGACTGATTTCATGTTTGAGGCGACGTCGAGCGGTGGCAAATATTTGGTGAGGAGGGGAGTGGTAAATGACGCAAATCGTTTAAATTCACGCAAGTCAGCTATCTTGCCTTTCATGTTTCCCAATTCGTGCGCCAACGTACTTTCGATTGTTTGCACGGGAAATTCAGGCAGTGGATGAAAGGACTTGTAGGGCATGTTACGGAAGAGATTCTGGAACCCTTCGGCGGTGGTTTTTGGGTTGGACGTACCCGCAAGCGCTGACTCATACGCTGTATTCATTACCTTATAGAAATCGGGCGACTCCAATATCTTCGTATATTCTCTCTTGCCTATCGGCGTTAAGTACGGTTCTGCGAACAAAACGCCCCTCATTATCTTCATCCAGCCTGAATTATCGGCAATGTGTTGTTTCATCACATGCGTTGAGCCAGTGAGCAGTCTGTTCTTGACCGAGTCGTCCAGCAAGATTTCAGCCAGCCCGGCGCCGGCGCATACGCTGCTGATCACGTTGCTCAACGCGCCATGCGAAGAAGAAACTACCTCCGAAAAAGCCGATTCATCGAAGTGTCTCGAAGCGCTGACAAATTCCGCCTTAGAACTAAAGTAGTGAGTAATCAGAGGAGTCAGTTTGCTGAAAACCGGATAATTCGTGCCTGCCATTTCAACCATGACGCTACCCGCCAAGTGGAGGCACGTCATGCGTTTTTTGTTGGTGTCTGCTTCATCCAGGCCAACATACTCGCCCATGGGGCGACCGGGACTGCTGACTGGCTCCAGCTCGGGTGTTGATGCAACGTCGGAATCGGAATCGGAATCGGAATCGGAATCGTGCTCTGGCATGGTGTGGGCTCCCTGCACAATCGCTGACAACGCGTCAGCGAGAAGACTCGCCCTTAACAACGGGCATCCTTGTCTGATCGGAGCTTAAGCAATAGTTCATGAACAGCGATTACGCAATGAAAGGGCTGGAAGAGGACGGAGAATATGCTCATCAATGCCTGCTTCAGATAATTCCGCCTTCATTTCTCCAGAGCAATGCCTGATGACCTCGCGTTTCAACTCATTGGCACAGCGAATACAGCACTGGCCCGCGCCACTGTTCGCTCACCGACATGCAGGCTGACGGCGGCAAAGGCCAGTTGACGGCCTTTTTTGGAGTACTCAAGACGCACCTCCAGCCACTCATTGATTTGTACCGGGCCAAGATAATCCAGGGTCATGCTCGCCGTGATCAATGGCTGTGGAGGGTCGCTGGCAAACGCCATGGCGTAACCCATACCCACATCAGCCAACGTCGCCAGTACACCGCCATGCAAAGTGCCGCGACCATTGGCGTGTCGTGAGTCAGTCAACAATCCCAACTCCAACTGCAACCCTTTGCCCCTGGCGTAGATCGGGCCAAGCAAATCAAGCAACGGACTGCTGCGGGAAAACGGGGTGAAACCCTCGGGAATGGCTGTGGCGTTCATGCTCCCTCCTTGTGTCGGCGTCTGACCGTGGTTATTGATCTGAATACATCGATTCAACAAGGCGGGTTTATGGGGCATTGCGCAATGGGGCAAGGACTATACGAATGTGGAATTTGCAGCGATAACCTTGTGCTCTGAGGGGCTGCAATCGATTTCAAACCGAGACCGTGAGCGAGTAGGTGAACTTCCAGCCTCTAGTAATACTAGAAATCATCGATGCGTTTCGGGAGGCGGTCACCGTTCTCCGTGAACACTCATTCAGGCTTCCACAATTCATTCCTTTGCATCAAATCACTTACCCAGTCAGTGACTGCCCTGACGCGAGCGGACAAGTGCCGGGTATACGGATAGACCAGTGAAAGGGTAATCGACTCTAGCCTCCAATCCGGGAGAACCTCGGTCAATAGCCCCTGCTCAATAAGCGGCTGTGCTTCCGCCCTCGGTACAAAAGCGATTCCCAGTCCGGCAACCGTAGCGGCGGTATGGGCGCTACCGTTGTTGAAGTACATCGATACGGGTACATCCAGGCTGAATGATTTGTCACCACGAAACATAGTAGGCAGGTACCGTCGGTTGTTAGCCGAAAATCTGTAGCCCAAATTACGATGTTGGAATAAATCTTCCGGCGCTGAAAGGCTCGGGGCTTCTCGCAAATAGTCAGGAGAGGCACAGAGTGCCAGTTGAACTTGCCCGATGATCTTGCAGACCAGGTTTGGGTCCGTTACGACGCCACCCCTGATCGCGCAATCAATGCCTTCTTGTACCAGGTCCACTACCCGATCGCTACAGCCTATATCCAGATGAATATTGGGGTATTGCACGGTAAATTCGCGCAGTGCCGGAACGACTAACAGCAAGCCAACCCCCGCTGGCATTTCAATGTGTACCCGGCCACGCGCAGCGCTGCGGCTCAAAGAAACGGAGGCTTCCAGATCGTCGACATCTTCTAGAACGGCTCTGGCACGCAGGTAGTACGCGGCCCCTTCAGTAGTGGGGGAGACCTTTCGGGTGGTGCGGTGCAACAGCTTGATCCCCAGTAGTAACTCCAAGGTCTGGATTTGTCCCGAAACGGTCGTTTTCGCAAGCCCCAACGACTCGGCGGCACCGCCGAAGCTTCCTATCTCGACGATCCTGCAAAAGGCCCGCATTGCTTCCAGTCGATCCAGTGCCATTGTCCGAATTCTCGTAATATAAAAACGATTTTAGCTAGATTATCTCGTGTTTCCGTTCAAGTAAACTGCGCAGCCTTGATAGGTGGTCCTTACATGGCAGGCCTATACATCAACTAGCTATGTTCAATGTTGTCTGGAAAAAGTTTATGAACAGTGTTCTGAAATTGTTTGCTATTGCGTCTTTGGTAGTGGCCCCTGTCGCGAGTTTTGCTGCTGATGGTGCGGAGGCGCTTCAACGGCACCATGAACGTAACAAACAACGGTTTAACGAGATTGAAATGCGGGTACAGAGTAAAAAAGCTATTGAAACAGATAAACCTGTTGTTTCTCAGGAGGAGAATAAATCGTCAGGCGAGGTGGAAGAAGCTAATGCACGCGCTGCTAAAGAGGCAGGCTGATATCGGCTTGTTTAGTCGGTAGCTTCTGGCGAATTTACCAATATTGAATTCAATGTATTAATTGGCAGGACACTTATGAGTCATCAGGTTCGAAAAGCACTTATTGTTGTCACTCACCCTGTTCCAGGTTCCCTCAGCCATGTTATTGCCGATCGTATCAGCGAAGACCTTGTCGGGCGGGACATCGAAGTAGAGATCGCGGACCTTCATGCGGAAGGCTTTTCGCCCGAAATGACTGCGGCGGATGTAATGCTCTACCGCGGCGTCGGTGAAGTTGCCCCTGAGATCGCGCGTGAACAGGCGAGGGTTGATCAGGCTGACATGCTCGTGTTCGTTTTTCCCGTTTATTGGTGGTCTGTCCCCTCGATGCTCAAGGGATGGTTCGAGCGCGTATTTAACGGAGGATGGGCTTATAGCGTCGATGAGAAGGGGCGGGTTATTGGCACCATGCGCGACATTCCCGTGCTGCTTGTCGCAACGGCAGCCGGCAATGAGAGTGGCTATGAACGCCATGGCTATGCACAGGCGATTCAGAATCAGATCGTGGAAGGGATCTTCGGATATATCGGCATGAAAAATACGCAGATCGCCTATTTCTATGACGCGGACAACGCCACGAACGAGCGGATTGAACAGTTCGTTGAAGCCGCAACCCCGCAATTGGAAAAAGAGCAGCTTCTGTCCACGGTGTGACGGTCAAAACCGCCACAAGGCATCGGCTCATCGTAAAGGAGATAGCGTGGAAAAAGTATTGATCCTGGGCGCGACCGGCAATATCGGCGCCCTTGCAGCAGACCGGCTCGTTCGTGAGAACGTAAGTCTGCGCCTCGTGTCCAGCCGCGAAAGCGGCGTCAAGTCGCTCCGTGAACGTTTTCCCAGTGCTGAGGTTCAGCAAGCGGATTGGTATGACCCCGCGAGCCTGAAAGCGGCGATGCGAGGCGTGGATCGGCTGTTCATCGTCACGCCAGACTTTGTGACGGACGAAACGGTGGTGACACCTAACATTATCGATGCTGTCCGGGAGGCGGGCAGCGTTTCGCAGATCGTGCGCCTGACCGCGATGCCACCCGGTTTAAAGGCGACAGATATTTCCAGGGAAGTGCTGGCAACCCGCTGCGGTGCAGCCCAGCATATGGTTGCCAAGCCGCTTCTGGAGGCAAGCGGATTGCCGATCACCTATCTTAATGTCGCTTGCTGGATCATGTTCAACTTGTCCTGGTACCTGGCGGAACCGGTCAAGACACAACAGCAGCTTCTTATGCCGGCTGTCACCGATGCACGCCGCCGTTGGGTGTCCGAGGAAGATATCGCTGATGTTATCGCCAGAATACTCACGGACACACCGGAGGAGCATATTGGGCAAGACTACCTGATGACCGGTGCGGAGCAATTCGATTACCAGGATGTTGCGCAATTACTCAGCGATGTGACCGGCAAGACAATCACTTATGTTGACGATGATTCAATGTTAAAGACTTCGATGGGTGACTATTTCGACGCACTGATGACTTACTACACCCACGAGTCGCGCGATTATCTGTCGGTACCGGCCAGCGATGCGAAGTTGAAGATTTTGGGAGTACGTCAGACTACGCTGGCGGAATACTTGGCTCAGAATATTGCGATGTTTATCTGATACGTCTGCGGGCGTATCTGATTGAAGCGTCATAACTTGATTCTGGATTAGTAGCTTTTGGCCGAAAATGGCCCCGCGATGAATGTCAGCTAAATAGCCGAAAGCGGCCGCCCGCGAAAAGCAGCTTTTGGACAAAGGAGGGCAGTGAACAATCACGTTCAGCCGCTTTCGCAGACGGAAAAAACTAATCCTCGCTTAATACTCATGCGTTTATATCCCGCGCATCCAACGTCTCGCGCACGGCATTCGCGGGCCTGTGTTCAATCGATTGTTCGCGCCAGATCTGACGGCTACACTCCAACCCCATGAAACGCTATCTGCGGTTTTGCCTCATTTTCGTCATTAGCCTGGCGCTTCCCCTCAGCGGGATGGCGGGGGTGCAGGCGCCGACAGAACCGTGCCCGATGAAGACGATGGGCATGGCGATGATGGACGACATGGGCATGGATTGTTGCAATGACATGAAAAGTCCGACCGAGCACGGCAAACCCTGCAAACCAGGCCAGGAGTGCAAGACGGGAGGCATGCTGCAAGTGTCGATCGTCAAGCCGCCCGTGACCTTGTTCAGCCCCGTTGTGCTGGCCCTTGCCAGCGATTCCGTTGCTGTGCCGACCCTGTCCGGGGTCTGGCGACCGCCTCGCATCTGATTCCTGTCCGTTATTGAACCTCATCCTGTTTTAACGGGATGGCATGGCTGTGCGCATCTCTTTTGATGCGCTCAGCGGATCATCACAGGAATCGCAAACATGAACTCCAAGTGCTTTTGCACAGGCTGGTCCCTCGTGGCCGGCCTGGCGGCAAGCGTACTGGCCTTGCCGAGCTTCGCTGCCGCGCTGACGCTCGACGAAGCCTTGCGGCTGGCCGAAAACACCGCGCCGTCGCTGGCGGCACAGGATGCAAAGATTCAGGCGGCCAGCAGTGCGGCTATTCCAGCGGGTGAATTGCCCGACCCGAAGCTGCTCGCAGGCTTGCAGAACTATCCCATCGGCGGCCCGGATCGCTGGAGCGTCAACGACGACTTCATGACCATGCAAATGGTCGGCGTCAGGCAAGACATGCTCAATGGTGACAAACGCAAGGCGCGTATCGAGGTGGCCAACGCCGCTGTTGATCGCGCTGCTGCGGAGCGTCAGGTCGAACGGCTGAACGTTCGTCAGGCCACGGCGTTGGCGTGGATCAGCAGCTATTCGGTGGAACGCAAAGACGCGCTGTTCCAGGACTTCTACAAGGAGAACCGCCTGCTCAGCGACACCGTCCGCGCACAGATTGCCGGCGGTCGCGCACAACCGGCCGATGCCGTGACACCCAAGCAGGAAGCGGCGCAACTGGCCGAGCAGCAGGACGACCTGATTCGTCAGCGGGCGCAAGCGCGTGCGGCGCTGAAACGCTGGATCGGTCCCGCCGCCAACGAAACACCAGTGGGTAGTCTGCCGCAGTGGCCGGTCGATAACTCAGGCCTGCCGCATAAGCTGCAACACCATCCCGAACTGGCCGCGTATGGGCCGATGACCCGCGAAGCGCAAGCCCGGGTTCGCGAAGCGCAAGCGGAAAAGAAACCCGATTGGAGTTGGGAAGTCGATTATCAGCACCGCGACCGGCAGTTCGGCGACATGGTCAGCGTGCAACTTTCCTGGGATCTACCGCTGTTTGCGCAGACCCGGCAAAACCCGAAAATTGCCGCCAGAGAAGCGCAAGTCAATCAACTCGAGTCCGAGCGCGAAGCCTTGTCCCGCGAGCACACCCAGCAACTGGAGAGCGAACTGGCTGACTATGAGCGGCTTGATCGTGCGGTCCAGCGCAATGCGCAAAGTCTGCTGCCGCTGGCCAAAGAGAAAGTCGACCTCAGCATGGCCAGTTACCGTGCCGGTAAAAGCGATTTGAATACCGTTGTCGCGGCCCGACGTGAACTCATCGAGGCGCGCCTCAAACAGGTCGACGTCGAGGAACAGCGAGCGCTGATCGGTGCGCGACTCTATTTTGCGTACGGGGAGGCCCGCCAATGAACCTTAAATGGAGCGGGGCATTGCTGGCAGGCGTTTCAATGGTCGTGGGACTTGCCGGCGGCTACTGGTTTGCACCTCAGCGCATCAGCGAGACGCCGGGCGCTGCGCCTGAGCAAAGCGCCAAGACATCGGATGAACGCAAGGCGCTGTATTGGTATGACCCGATGTACCCGCAACAAAAGTTCGATAAACCGGGGAAATCGCCGTTCATGGACATGCAACTGGTTGCGCAATACGCCAGTGGCAGCAACGATCAAGCGACGGTCAGCATCGATCCCGGCGTGGCTCAGAATCTCGGTCTGCGCTCGGCGACGGTGAACCGAGGGGTGGTTGAGTCCAGCCTTGATGTGACCGGTATCCTCGCCTTCAACGAGCGCGATGTCGCGGTCATTCAGGCTCGCACTCCAGGTTTTGTCGAGCGGGTTTACGCGCATGCCCCCGGTGATGTGCTCAAAGCCAACGCGGCGTTGGCGGATATTCTGGTGCCAGAGTGGGCGGCGGCGCAGACCGAATTTCTCGCCCTCAAAGGCAATGGTGATCGCGACTTGCTCGCGGCTGCCCGCCAGCGTTTACGCCTCACGGGAATGCCGCCGGCATTGATTGCGCAGGTCGAGCGTAGCGGTAAGGTCCAGCCTTATCTGACGCTGACCAGCCCGATTGGTGGCGTGCTGCAAGAGCTTGACCTGCGGATCGGCATGACCGTCGCGGCGGGCGAGACGCTGGCGCGTGTCAATGGTTTGAGCAGTGTCTGGCTGGCGGTGGCGGTGCCTGAATCGGTGGCCGGCGCCGTCGCCGTGGGGCAAACGGTCGAGGCGCAGTTCCCGGCCTTCCCGGGGACCAGGGTCAACGGCACCGTCAGCACGATTCTGGCGGACACCAACCCGGACAGCCGCACCCTGCGCGTGCGGGTCGAACTGCTCAATCCCGACGGGCGCCTCAGGCCCGGTCTGACGGCGCAAGTACGCTTGAACCGTGCAACCGGTCAGAGTGTGTTGTGGGTGCCGAGCGAGGCGGTGATTCGCACAGGCAAGCGCGCCTTGGTGATGCTTGCCGAAGACGCAGGCCGCTATCGCCCGGTGGCGGTGCAAACGGGGCAGGACAGCGATGGCAAAACCGTCATCGTCAGCGGTCTGGAGGAAGGCCAGAAAGTCATCACGTCCGGGCAGTTCCTGCTTGACTCGGAAGCCAGTCTCAAAGGCATCGTCGCCGGTCCAAATGATCAGCAGTCGGGAGGTCAGCCATGATCGCTGCGGTCATTCGCTGGTCCGTTGCCAACCGTTTTCTGGTGTTGCTGGCGACATTGTTCGTCACCGCCTGGGGGACATGGTCGGTACAGAACACGCCCATCGATGCGTTGCCCGATCTCTCGGACGTGCAAGTCATCATCCGCACGCCCTATGCGGGACAAGCTCCGCAAATTGTCGAGAATCAGGTGACCTACCCGTTGGCCACCACCATGCTCTCGGTGCCGGGGGCGAAAACAGTGCGCGGTTACTCATTCTTCGGTGACAGCTTTGTCTATGTGCTGTTTGAGGATGGGACCGACCTGTACTGGGCTCGTTCACGGGTGTTGGAGTACCTGAGCCAGATCCAGAGCCGCTTGCCGGCGAGCGCCAAACCGGCATTGGGTCCGGATGCGACGGGGGTAGGCTGGATTTATCAGTACGCACTGGTTGATCGCACCGGCGGCCACGACTTGGCACAGCTGCGCGCATTGCAGGACTGGTTCCTCAAGTTCGAACTGAAGACGCTGCCGAATGTGGCGGAAGTGGCGACGGTCGGTGGCATGGTCAAGCAATATCAGGTGCAGCTTGATCCGGCGAAACTGGCCAATCTCGGTGTCACTCAGACGCAAGTGACCGAGGCCATCGGCAAGGCCAATCAGGAAACCGGCGGCGCCGTGTTGGAGATGGCCGAGACCGAGTTCATCGTGCGTGCCTCCGGTTACCTGAAATCGCTCGATGATTTCCGGGCTATCCCGCTCAAGCTCGGCGCGGGCGGCGTACCCGTGACGCTAGGCGATGTCGCGACGATCCAGCTGGGCCCGGAAATGCGCCGCGGTATCAGCGAACTCGACGGCGAAGGCGAGGCCGTCGGTGGTGTGGTGATCCTGCGCAGCGGCAAAAATGCCCGGGAAACCATTGCCGCAGTGAAAAGCAAACTCGATGAACTGAAAAGCAGCCTGCCGCCCGGCGTGGAAATCATCACCACCTACGACCGCAGCAAGCTGATCGACCGTGCGGTGGAGAACCTCAGCCACAAGCTGCTCGAAGAATTCATCGTCGTCGCGTTGGTGTGCGGGATCTTTCTGTGGCATTTGCGCTCATCGTTGGTGGCAATCATCTCCCTGCCCGTCGGGGTGTTGATGGCCTTCATCGTCATGCGTTATCAGGGCCTCAACGCCAACATCATGTCCCTGGGCGGGATCGCCATTGCCATCGGCGCGATGGTCGATGCTGCCGTGGTGATGATCGAGAACGCCCACAAAAAAATCGAAGCGTGGCATGCGGCGCATCCCGGCGAGGAGCTGAAGGGCGAGCGACATTGGCAAGTAATGACCGAAGCCGCGGCCGAAGTCGGCCCCGCGCTGTTCTTCTGTCTGTTGATCATCACGCTGTCGTTCATCCCGGTGTTCACGCTGGAGGCGCAGGAGGGCAGGTTGTTCGGGCCGTTGGCGTTTACCAAAACCTACGCCATGGCTGCGGCGGCGGGGCTGTCGGTGACGCTGGTGCCGGTGCTGATGGGTTACTGGATTCGCGGGCGTATTCCCGGTGAACAACAGAACCCGTTGAACCGCTGGTTGATCCGGGTTTACCAACCGGCACTGGACGCGGTGTTGCGGCGCCCCAAGATCACCTTGATGGTCGCGTTGTTGGTGTTCGTCAGTGCGTTATGGCCCCTCTCGCGTCTGGGTGGCGAGTTTCTCCCGCCACTGGACGAGGGCGATCTGCTTTACATGCCGTCTGCCTTGCCCGGGCTATCGGCGCAGAAGGCCGCGCAACTGCTGCAACTGACCGATCGACTGATCAAGACCGTGCCCGAGGTGGCGCACGTCTTCGGTAAGGCCGGTCGAGCCGAAACCGCGACAGACCCGGCGCCACTGGAGATGTTCGAAACCACCATTTCATTCAAGCCCCATGAACAATGGCGACCGGGAATGACCCAGGAAAAACTGGTGGAAGAACTCGACCGCGTGGTGCGCGTGCCGGGCCTGACCAACATTTGGATTCCGCCGATTCGTAACCGCATCGACATGTTGGCGACCGGTATCAAAAGTCCCATCGGTGTAAAGGTCGCCGGTAGCAATTTGACGGAAATCGATGCGGTCACCCAAGCGGTCGAGCGCGTCGCGAAAAACGTCTCCGGCGTCAGCTCCGCACTGGCCGAACGCCTGACCGGCGGGCGCTACATCGACGTCGATATCGACCGCAAGGCAGCGGCCCGCTACGGCTTGAACATCGCCGATGTGCAGTCCATCGTCGCCGGCGCCATCGGTGGTGAAAACGTCGGGGAAACCATTGAAGGACTCGCCCGATTCCCGATCAACGTGCGTTATCCACGTGAGTGGCGCGACTCACCGGGCGCTCTGGAACAGCTGCCGATCTACACCGCGTCAGGCAACCAGATCACCCTCGGCACGGTGGCCAACATCAACATCACCGACGGTCCGCCGATGCTCAAGAGCGAGAACGCGCGGCCCTCGGGCTGGGTGTACATCGACGTGCGCGGACGGGACATCGCCTCGGTGGTCGCCGACCTGCGCCGGGTGGTCAACGAACAGGTCAAATTGCAGCCCGGCATGAGCCTGAGCTACTCGGGCCAGTTCGAGTTTCTCGAAAGGGCCAACGCACGGCTGAAACTGCTGGTGCCGGCGACGCTGCTGATCATCTTCGTCCTGCTTTACCTGACGTTCAGCCGGTTCGATGAAGCGCTGCTGATCATGGCCACGCTGCCGTTCGCACTGACGGGAGGCGCATGGTTCCTCTACCTGCTGGGGTTCAATCTGTCGGTCGCCACCGGCGTCGGCTTCATCGCCCTGGCCGGCGTTTCCGCCGAGTTCGGCGTGATCATGCTGCTCTACCTGAAAAACGCCTGGGCCGAACGCACAGAACTCGGCGACAACTCCGAGCGAGCGCTGGTCGCAGCTATTCGCGAAGGCGCCGTGCAGCGCGTACGCCCCAAAGCCATGACCGTGGCCGTGATCATCGCCGGCCTGCTGCCCATCCTGTTGGGCAGCGGCACGGGCAGCGAAGTGATGAGCCGCATTGCCGCGCCGATGGTCGGCGGAATGGTCACGGCGCCGCTGCTTTCGTTGTTTGTCATTCCGGCGGCGTATCGGTTGATGCGTCGGCGCAATCTTTCTGCTGAACCCGTTACCGTTGAAGGAAAAATTGTATGAAACCGAGTTTGATTGTTGTCGCTGGAATAGCGGGTGTGCTGTCGTTTGCTGCGTGGGCGGAGGACATGCCGGGAATGAAAATGGAGGGAATGGCGCCACAATTGAAGCAGGCGCCCGTTGCAAATGCTGAGGGCACGATCAAGGCGATTGATCCTGCCGGGCATACAGTGACGCTTGCCCATGGCGCGGTCCCGGCATTGCAATGGCCGCCGATGACTATGGGGTTTTCCGTGACCGAGGAGCAGTTGGCCGGGTTGGCGGTTGGCGATCGGGTGTCGTTTTCTTTCCGGATGGAGGAGGGGAAGGCGACGATTGTTTCTATGAAGAAGTAAGGGCAGGGCTGTGAGTTGCCGGCATGGGTGACTGTGCCGGTTTTGGCTGTTGTTGAGTTAGGATTTAGCCGTGCGTCAGAGGTGCAGCATGATGCGGCAATTTCACTTTTTTTCAGAAAACGGAGTCTCCTGCATGGAAGTCATCAATCATTTGCAGCCCGAAGCGTGTGCAGGCATGGAGGACATCCGACGTGAAATCGATGCCCTCGATCAGGCTGTTATCAATCTGTTGGGCAAGCGTTTTCAATACGTCCTCGCTGCCTCGAAGTTCAAGACCTCGGCGACTTCAGTGCGAGCGCCGGAGCGCTTCAAGGCCATGCTGGCAACACGACGCACGTGGGCAGAGGTCGAGGGCTTGAATCCGGATGCAATCGAGAAAATGTACAACGACCTGGTGAACCACTTCATTGCAGAAGAGATGAAACACTGGGCGGCTAGTCAATCTGAGACTTGAGGCTTGTGTTCGGGGTGTCTGCTTGACGGGTGGGTTTCGGCCAGTCATGACAGGTAAACGGCCAAGATCCGCCAGTCGACGTCCCTTAAATAAGCGCTAAGCAAGGTAAATTTCGCGATGAAAAGCTGGATAGTTAATACGAAAATTAATGCACTGTTAGGGGCTAGTTCTCAAAAATTTGATGGCGTGAAGGTCAGGCGGATCCTTATAGAATACTGCGACAGGTATCAAAAGATTTATCCTTTTGAAATTCTGGAAGAGCCACTTGAATTTCTGAAAAACAATGTAGATTCAGATAGTAAATATAGGGAGATGCGAGCGCTGCTTAGGGTTGCCGCTGAAGAATACTGCATTAGTTTAAACGAGATAGCCGATGCTCTTCTTGACCTGATAGACATTCGTGTCCTTACTACGGACCAAGCAAAAAAAATTATTAACCACGTTTTCGAAGCTTTTTCCTGCAATGAAAGCCCCGAAGATTTCATCCCAAGAGAGGATGCCTATTTGTGCAAAAATCTATTTGCGATTACCTCCGGCTAGCAAATGGTTGAAACCTCTAGCCTTGCTCACAATGACGGGCCCGATTGGCGTGACTAGATACTCGCCTCGGGACATTTTTGGGGCTTTGATGACTGGCCGCTTTTGGCCGATAGCAGCCACTCAACTATCCAACGACATCGGCTTGTCACCCCCAGGAGGCAAGCCAAACACCCTCCGTATCCCATTAAGAAACGCCCCATAAGGTCGCCCCAAAAACAACATCATCAACGCGGCGCCCAGCGTGCCACGCACCAGTCCGACTCCCGACGCACCACTGAAGGCAATGATCGCTGCATAGATAGGCACCTGGAAACTGACGAGAGCAATGCTGTCCCACAGCAACCTTGAGGCCCGACCTTGACTGGCTCTTCTCATTAACCAATCCCGCCATATGCCGTAAGGTCTCGCGACCGGAATCATCAGGGCTGCGCCCAAGAGGCGAGCATGCAGGACCTGGTCCCACGTCATGCCAGCAATGAAACGTTCATTGATGATGCCGGTGGTCGTGAAAAACAGGATCAGCGCTGTGGTATCTGCAAAGAACGCAGTCCAACGCTTTGGCTGTTGCGGGCGTTGCAGCAAAACACATCTCCTGTCATGAGCTTGCAGACACGTGGTTGTCCCGTGCTGAGCTATTGATTCAACATAGCCGTCGGTTGCAGCGCTGAACAAATAGCGGCGAATGTCGTTGATGTTTTATCGCAGACAACGCAATAGCGCGAATGACTTCAGGAGAGAACCATCAAGACCTTATCAATTGTGCGGCCCAGTGGTGGGCGAATCGCTTCAGGGGAGAAGACCCTCGAAATTCGCCGCTGGCATCCTGATCTGGATCCTGGCGAAGACCTTTTGATCGTTGAAAACGGGCGCTTTCTACACACCGAGGGTGACGAAGACGCCGACGGCGTGGCTGTCGCCATCGTGCGGGTAAAAGCTGTTCGCCCGTTTGTCCTCGCGGACATGCAAGCGGCCTGTGCGAATTACTTTGAAGAGGGTTGGCTCGCTTGGGAGTTGAGTCATGTAAGGCCGATCACCCACCCTGTGAACGTCCGCGCCGCGCGCGGTATCTACGAGGTCGACTTCGTGCCTGCCGATAAAGCTTGATCATCAAGCGAGACGAGTGTGGCTATTGGCCGACAGCCGCCCGGATAAAAACACACTTTTTCACAAAGCCCTCCCAGCCACCATTCAATGGCAGAATCCCCTCAACTTGAAAGTTTTGGAGATCACCATGCTTCGTGTGTTCGAACGAAGACTCGACCCTTTTCCTCCTGACGAGGTTCCGCCACCGCCCAATGGCCTGGCGCGTTTTCTCTGGGCCTGTACGCGGGGTGCTCGCGGTTACATTCTGGTGCTGGCGCTGCTGAGTGCCGCCGTGTCGATCTATGAGGCCTGGCTGTTTTCCTTCCTCGGGCAAGTGGTGGATCTGCTGTCGACCTGGCAGGCCGGCGGTGAAGCCTCGGCGCAGGAGAGTCGGGTGTTGTGGGGTATGGGCATTGTCATGGTGACCAGTGTCGGGCTGGTCGCACTGCGCACGATGGTGCAGCACCAGATATTGGCGATCAATTTGCCGCTGCGGCTGCGCTGGGACTTCCATCGGCTGATGTTGCGGCAAAGCCTTTCGTTTTTTTCCGACGAATTTTCCGGCCGCGTCACGACCAAGGTGATGCAGACGGCGCTCGCGGTGCGCGACGTGCTGTTCACCCTTATCGAGATCCTCCCCGGGATTGGCGTGTATTTCATCGCGATCATCGCGTTGGCCGGCGGCTTCGCCTTGAAACTGATGCTGCCGTTCATTGGCTGGGCGGTGTTGTTCGCGCTGGCCATGTGGTACTTCGTGCCTCGTTTGGGCAAAGTCGGGCAGGAGCAGGCGAATGCGCGGTCGATGATGACCGGGCGTATTTCGGACGCTTACACCAACATCACCACGGTGAAGCTGTTCTCCCATTCCAATCGTGAAGCGCACTTTGCGCGTGCGGCGATGGAAGATTTCAAACTCACCGGTTTTCGCCAGATGCGTCTGGTCAGCCTGTTCGAAATCGTCAATCAGGCATTGGTGGTGGGCTTGATCATGTCGGCGGGTGGTTATGCCCTGTGGCTGTGGCATCAGGGCGACGTTGGCGCCGGTGCCGTGGCGGCGATCACCGCCATGGCGTTGCGGATCAACGGCATGTCGAACTGGATCATGTGGCAGATGACTTCGCTGTTCGAAAGCATCGGCACCGTGCAGGACGGCATGGCGACCCTGACCCAGGGCGCCAAGGTGCAAGACGCACCGGATGCCGGCGTCCTGGTGACTTCCGGCGGTGCGGTGACGTTCGACAAGGTGCGTTTCAACTACAACGGCGAGCGCCAGGTGCTCGATGGCCTGAGCCTGAGCATTCGCCCGGGCGAAAAAATCGGTCTGGTCGGCCGCTCTGGTGCCGGCAAATCCACGCTGATCAACTTGCTGCTGCGCTTCTACGACATCGACAGTGGCGAGATTCGTATCGATGGGCAAAACATTGCACACGTAACGCAAGACAGCCTGCGCAGTGCTATCGGCATGGTCACGCAAGATACGTCGCTGCTACACCGTTCCATTCGCGACAACATCGCCTACGGCCGTCCCGATGCCACCGACGCGCAAGTCCGTAGCGCTGCGGCCAGCGCGCAGGCCGATGAGTTCATCAGCCAACTCAGCGACCGTCAGGGCCACAGCGGATACGACACGCTGGTGGGTGAGCGCGGCATCAAGCTGTCGGGCGGCCAGCGCCAACGCGTGGCGATTGCCCGGGTGATGCTCAAGAACGCACCGATCCTGTTGCTGGACGAGGCCACTAGCGCGCTGGACTCGGAAGTCGAAGTGGCGATTCAGGAAAGCCTCGATGAGATGATGCAGGGCAAAACCGTGATCGCGATCGCCCATCGGCTGTCGACGATTGCGGCGATGGACCGGCTGATCGTCATGGACGAAGGACGCATCGTCGAGCAGGGCACTCACGCGCAATTGCTGGAGAGGAACGGCGTTTATGCGAGGTTGTGGCAGCATCAGAGCGGCGGGTTCCTGGGCGAGGACAACGGCGTGGTCGAAGCTATGGATCAGGCGTGAGCGAGCAGGGCGCATGACGAATTCAATCCATGCGCCCGCCATTGGCCGAAACGGCCTGCAGCTGACAGCCGTTAAACACGTTCAGAGATAAGGAAGGTCTGCATGCCCCAACCAACATTGCACCTGATGTGCGGCAAGATCGCCTCCGGCAAATCAACACTCGCTAAGTCACTGGCAACCGAGCACCGCGCGATTCTTTTGAGTGAGGATCAATGGATTTCACGGCTCTATCCCGGCGAAGTTCAAACGGTGCAGGACTACGTACGCTGCGCAAAACGTATTCGCGATGTGCTGGGGCCTTTGGTTATCGATCTGCTAGGGGCAGGGTTGGATGTGGTATTGGACTTTCCGGCGAATACCGTTGCCGATCGCGCGTGGCTGCGAGGGCTGGCGGACGCGGGTCAATCGCCGCATTGCCTGCATTATCTGGAGGTCGATGACGACACTTGCCGAGCCCGATTGCATGCTCGCAATGAGCGGGGAGAGCATGACTTTGCGGCGACTGATGCGGAGTTTGATTTGATCACCCGTTATTTTCGGGCTCCAGAAGAGGAGGAGGGGTTGGTGATCCTCTTCACCGCACATCAACCGTAAAATCAAGGCCAATAGGTACGAAACCATGGAACATGTGTTGGCATGGCCGACAGACGATAGCGTCGTGATCGGCTAAAACAGACCCAAAAGCTATCGCCATTTGTTATTGGCACTCATGGAGGATTCTGAATAATGGCACGCGTGGGATTGATACTGACACCCGGTTTTGCGGACTGGGAATATGCGTTCATTGCTGGAACTGCGTCCCCGTTTTACGGGATCGACGTCAGGTTTTTCGCTGCTGCTACGGGGCAGTTCTGCTCGCAGGGTGGATTGGCCGTCACGGTAGATAGCAGTTTGCAACAATGTCTGGACTGGAAACCGGACGTTGTTGTGGTCATTGGAGGAATGGTCTGGGAACGTGCAGAAGCACCGGATCTTCGAGAATTTCTTCATGCCTGTCGTTCAAGCGGAGCGACAATTGCCGGTATCTGTGGGGGCACGCTGGCACTGGCGAGGGCCGGGCTTCTTGACACGGTTCCTCATACCTCGAACAGCGCTGACTTCTTACAACAGAATGCCGTGGGTTATGAAGGACGTACGCTTTATAGAAGCAGTTCAGTAGCAGTGGTTGCAGACCGAATCATTACTGCTCCAGGGCCTGCACCCGTCAGCTTCACCTGCGCAGTGTTCGAAGGTGCCGGGTTATCTTCAGAGGTCATTTCTCAGTTCAGATCAATGTTGGCAGCGGAACATGCTTGATCGCGCCGTCCCTGCACGAACACGGTTCAATCCCAGGCAGTTTCACCTGTGATTGAGCCTGGCATTTACGTGTGGGCTAGTTCTCGAATCTTGAGCGGGAGGCGGCATCGCGATTCAGCACTGAGTTGGACTCTCGGCTTTTGACTAGAAAGCGGAAATACTAGCCGGCTGCTCCTTGTACGTCTGCTACCGGCCGATTTCTGTCTGTCCCCGTCGTCAGTTTTGCTGACATTGGGCCACTGGCGTGATTTCCAGATATTCGCTGGGGCTCAGTTAACCCATCACCTCGTCCAGTGCCTGCTCAAACGTGCTCACCGTGCGCTCGATATTGTGCAGCTTCTCGAGTCCGAACAGACCGATGCGAAAGGTCTGGAAGTCGGCCGGTTCGTCACATTGCAACGGCACCCCAGCGGCGATTTGCAGGCCGTGGCTGGCAAATTTCTTGCCGCTCTTGATGTCGGCGTCGTCGGTATAACTCACCACCACGCCTGGGGCCTGGAAACCCGCTGCGGCGACGCTTTTGACGCCTTTGGCGGTCAACATGGCGCGCACGCGATCGCCCAGCTCCTGCTGTTCGTCGCGGACCTTGTCGAAACCGTAGGCTTGCGTCTCTTTCATCACTTCGTTGAAGCGTGCGAGGGAATCGCTGGGCATGGTCGCATGGTAGGCATGTCCGCCCTGTTCGTAGGCCTGCATGATTTGCAGCCACTTTTTCAGGTCGCAGGCGAAGCTGCTGCTTTGCGTCTGTTCGATGCGCTCGAGGGCCAAAGCACTGAACATCACCAGCGCGCAGCAAGGGGAGGCGCTCCAGCCTTTCTGCGGTGCGCTGATCAGCAGGTCGACGGCGCATTTGTGCATGTCCACCCACAGGGCGCCTGAGGCGATGCAGTCCAGCACAAACAGGCCACCGACCGCATGCACCGCGTCGCCGACGGCTCGCAGGTACTCGTCGGGCAGGATAATCCCTGATGAGGTTTCAACGTGAGGGGCGAAGACAATCTGCGGCTTCTGCGCCGCGATGGCTGCCAGCACTTCGTCCAGAGGAGGCGGGGCGTAGGCAGCCTGGCGACCCGTTTCGACCGGTCGGGCTTTCAGCACCGTGGTGGCCGCCGGGATTTTGCCCATCTCAAGGATCTGGCTCCAGCGATAACTGAACCAGCCGTTGCGGATCACCAGGCATTGCTGGTCGGTAGCAAATTGCCGCGCTACCGCTTCCATGCCGAATGTACCGCTGCCCGGAATCACCGCAACAGCTTCGGCGTGGTAGACCTGTTTCAGGGTCTTGGAGATGTTTTTCATCACGTCTTGAAATGACTGCGACATGTGGTTGAGCGAGCGGTCGGTGTAGACCACTGAGTACTCGATCAGCCCCTCGGGATCGATACTGGGATAGAGCTTTGACATGAGGTGACTCCTTTGGCAGCGATTTCAGTGGTGTCGACCCTGCCCCAAGCGTTCAGGAAGGACACCAGCCGATCCAATATAGCTGACCAGTGGTTTTGCGCCCCCTGGCGTCAGCCAATGATGATCGTACCGATGGCAATCACCGCGCAGGCAAGGATCTTTCGCACAGTCAGTGTCTCGCCGAGGAAAAAGTACCCGATCAATGCCGCGAACAACACGCTGGTTTCGCGCAATGCCGACACCGCTCCCATGGGCGCGGCGGACATCGCATAGATGACAATGCCGTAGGCCAGCAGTGAAACCAGACCGCCGATGAAGGCCGTGATGAACCCGGGTCGCAAGGTCACCAGGCTCTTCGTGTCGCGTATGCCGACGTACACCAGCGGCATCAACACGCCCCACAAGGCGCACATCCATACCGTGTAGGCCATCGGCGCGCCGGACAGGCGCACGCCAATGCCATCCGTTACGCTGTAAGCCGCAATGAAACAACCGGTTCCGAGGGCGTACGGCAGACTGGGAACGGCCAGTTTGCGCCCTTTGAAGGCCAGCGAGATGATCCCGCCTGACACCAGCAAAATGCCAAACATCGCGACGGCCCCGACCGTTTCCCCGGCAAAAACCGAAGCGGCAAGGGTAATCAGGATAGGTGAGGACCCACGCGAGATAGGGTAAGTCTGCCCAAGGTCGCCAACCTTATAGCTGCGCACCAGGAACAAGTTGTAGCCAACGTGCAGGACTGCTGAAAGCGCCGCGTAGAACCAACTGGCCTTGGCCGGAGCCTGCAAAAACAAAGCAGTTGCGATGCTGACAATCGCTACCGCCACGCACATGATCGTCATCGACCAGAGTCTGTCGGCGCCACCGCGCAACGCGGCATTCCAGCTGGCATGCAAGAGCGCTGCGAAGAGGACGAGGAAGATGATGGGATAGGGCATGCGCGATCCTATAGCGGGCGTGGGCCGTCAGCTAATCTACCTAACAACCCGGTGTCGAGTGAACGAATTTCGCGCAGTATCTGTGGCGAGGGAGCTTGCTCCCGCTGGGCTGCGCAGCAGACCTTCTTTTGCGCAAGAAAAGGGCCGCTTCGCGCCCCAGCGGGAGCAAGCTCCCTCGCCACAGATCAACTTTGGTTCGGGTAAAGGTTTTTATGGCCAGCAATCAAAGCGACGCCTTCACCTGCAAACCCACCACCAACGCATTGTCGATGTCCTGCCCGGAAAACGCCCCCGGTTCGATGATGTACTGCAGATTCGGGCGCAGGGTCAGCCAAGGGGTGGCCTGATATCCGTAGCCGAGTTCGATCAACTGTTCGGCGCTGTCCAGATTCGGGAATGCTGTGCCGTTGTTCTGCGCAGCGTCTTGCAGCACGTCGCGACTACGCGGGTTGGGCACCGCGCGGCCGTAGCCCAGAGCAAGGGTGTCACGCGGGCGGCCTTCGAAGGGTTTGTACAAGACCACGCCGGTGCCGTACCACTTGCTGAACGGCGAAGCCGCTTCACTGGCTGCCGAATATTGACCGAAGGCATGCAGGCTGCGACCCTCGGAGGTCTCGGAGCGCCACACCGCCTGATCGATCAGCAGGTAATGACCGCCGCGACCGGACACTTCCTTGTCGCTGCCGATGCGTTTCACATCAGAGCTGTCGTAGTAATAGCCAACCTTGTATTCGCCGGGCAATTCACCCGCGTGCTTGTACACCAGTTCGATCGGCACCACGGTGCCGGTGGTGTGTTTCGGGCCAAGGTGCCAGGCGCGGCTGGAATTGCCGTTGCTTTCGGGATCGACATTGAACGCGGCCACACGCAGTTGCCACTCAGGCGACAGATCGTATTTCACCCGCACGCCGAGGCGGGCGTTGGGGTAGTTGGTCCAGCCACTGCCGCCGGACATGTTCAGCGGATGCCCGCAGAAGCCGGCGTTCATGAAGTTACAGAGAATGCCGCTGTCGAGGCCGCCGAGGTCGTTGCCCATGGCCATGTAACCCAGCTTCACGTTCAGCGCCGGGGTAAACAGGCTGCGCTCGTAGCTCAATTCGGTCAGGCGGGTGTAGAGCCCGCCGTAGTTTTCCTGGATCGGCAGACGGTTGCCGACCAGATCCTCGGAAGCGCTGTTGCCGCGGCGGTCGTTGATGCTCAACTGGACCTTGCCGGCATTGTCGACGCCGTACAGCTTGCTCAGGTCGAATTGCACGCCGAGCTTGATGTTCTGCGAGTAGCGGGCCGAACGATGCAGACCACCATCGGCGTTGTAGGCCGTCTCGCCGCTGTAGTCGCCGGTGAATTTGACGCCGTCCTCGTCCATCTGGTGACGCAGGCCGCCCCAGTCGCCGGTCAGGGTATTGCGGGTCAAAAGGTTTGCATCATCAGAAGCGAAAGCGGGCAGGGCGGCGCTGCAGGTCAGGCCCAACAGTACGCCGTTGAGCCAAGCGGTTTGAGAAAAACGAAACATGACAATCTTCCTGCTGAAATCTTTAGCGGTATCGCAAAAGCAACGCGGCACCCGTAGGTGCCGCGCTCGAAAGAAAGCGCCCATGCTGGGCATAGGCGCCGAGGTTTACGGCAAGGCGTAAGCCATCACGTAGTCGCCGCGATCGGTCGACTGACGCGCACCACCGGCCGTGATGACGATGTACTGCTTGCCGGTCTTCGGCGAAACGTAGGTCATCGGGCCGCCCTGGCTGCCCACCGGCAGGCGGGCTTTCCAGATCTCTTCGCCGTTGCCGCTGTTGAAGGCGCGCAGGTAGAAGTCTTGAGTACCGGCGATGAAGATCAGGCCACCTTGGGTCGACAGGGTGCCGCCGAGGGTTGGCAGACCGATCTTGATCGGCAGGTGCATGCGAATACCCAGCGGACCAGTGTCTTCAACGGTGCCGACTGGAACCTGCCAGGCGACTTTCTGAGTCTTCATGTCGATGGCGGTCAGCGTGCCGAACGGCGGTGCCTGGCAAGGAATGCCAGCAACCGACAGGAAGCGGTTTTTGTTCACCGCATACGGCGTGCCTTTCAGCGGTACAGCGCCCATGCCGGTGTTCAGTGCTTCGCCACCGGAAGCCGCTTGAGCCTTGTTTTGCGACGGGATCATCTGAATCCACAAGCCCAGGCGCATGTCGTTGACGAAGATGAAACCGTGCACCGGATCAGTGGAGATACTGCCCCAGTTCATGCCGCCCAGCGAGCCAGGGAAACTCAGGGATTTGTCGGTGCCCGGCGCGGTGTACAAGCCGTCGTAGCGCATGCCCTTGAAGTCGATGCGGCAGAGCAACTGATCGTAAGGGGTCGCGCCCCACATGTCCGACTCGGTCAGGTGCTGCGCACCGATCTGCGGCATGCCCACCGATTTTGGCTGGGTTGGCGAGTAAGGCTCGTCAGGGATGTTCGCCGCTTTGACCGGCACTTCTTTAACGTCGGTCAGCGGTTTGCCGGTGGCACGATCCAGTACGTAGATCTGCCCAGCCTTGGTGCCGATTACCAGCGCAGGAACGGACTTACCGTCCTTGGTGAAGTCGATCAGGCTTGGCTGCATCGGCAGGTCGAAGTCCCACAGATCGTTGTGAACGGTCTGGAACACCCACTTTTCTTCGCCGCTGTTGGCGTCCAGCGCGAGGATCGAGGCGCCGTAGGTGTGGTCGAGTTTGCTGCGCTCGACACCGTAGATGTCGGTGGAGGAACTGCCCATCGGCAGGAACACGGTGTTGGTCGCCGGGTCGTAAGACATCGGCGCCCAGCTGTTCGGCGTGCTGCGTACATAGGTGCTGCCGTCGGCCGGTGCGTTTTTATCCTGCGGATTGCCCGGGTCGAACGCCCAGCGCATGGTGCCGGTGATCACGTCGAAACCACGGATCACGCCGCCGGGCATGTCGGTCTGCACGTTGTCGGCGACGCGACCGCCAACCACCACGGTGGTCCCGGCCATCAGCGGGGCGGAGGACAATTGGTAGTAGCTGTCCGGGACATCACCCAGACCGGCCTTCAGATCAACTTGACCGTTGTTGCCAAAACCCTGGCAGAACTCGCCGGTGTCGGCATCGACAGCGATCAGACGTGCGTCGATGGTGTTGGTCAGTAAACGACGCTGGCAGTTGGCGCCAGGCGTAACTGCAGCCTGTTGGGTCACCGGAGAACTGCTCGGTTTGGCGACGGCGGCAGTGGCGTCGAAATACGCCATGCCACGGCAACGCTGCCAGACTTTCGACTGGGCGTTGATGGCGTTTTTCCAGAGTTCCTTGCCGGTGTCGGCATCCAGCGCAATCAGATTGTTGTGCGGGGTGCAGATGAACACCTTGTTGCCGACCTGCAACGGCGTGAGCTGGTCTTCGGCACCATTGCCATCGCTCTCGGCGACGTCACCGGTGTGGTAGGTCCACGCCACTTTCAATTTGTCGACGTTGTTGCGGTTGATCTGATCCAGCGCGGCGAAGCGGCTGCCGCCTTCGGTATTACCGTAGTGCGCCCAGTCTTTCTGCGCATTTTCCGGCTCGACCGGCGTCAGGCCCGGACCAGTGCCCGTGGCGGCGACAGTCGGGTGCGCAACGAACATGTTGCCGGCCGCGACCGCCACACCGATGGCGAGCACAGCGGCCAGCGCATAAGCGCCGCGCCCTGGGACACCGCCGTTGGCGCGTTTGAGCAGTGGATACACCAGCGCCACCACCACGCCGATGGCGCTGAACATGAACAGGCGCGAGAACACCGGCCAGAACACCAGCCCGGCATCGCACACCGCCCAGATCGCCGTTCCGACCAGGAAGGCTGCGAACAACCACGCACCGGCCGGTTTGAAGCGAGCAATCAGCAGGCCGGAAACGGCCATCACCAAGCCACCCAGCAGGAAGTACCACGAGCCTCCCAGGCTGACCAATTTCACGCCACCAGCAGCGAGTGCCAGACCGAGCAGGGCGATGACCACGCCCAGCCCGACCAGAATGAATTTTGATATGCCCGAGAGGCGTTGACTCTGCTTCACGTTGAATGTCCCGTTGAAATGAGGCGTGCATTATATAGATAGGTAACTACCTAGTTAAATCACTATTTCTGACGGAAGCGTAGTTCGCCGCTCAAGCACGCGCCTATAGAGCTGCCGGGCATTCGTCATAGGGCTGACGCAATTATCCAAAGGTCGCGGAAAGCGCTGTTTATGTCAGAAGGGTTGTCACTTATGACAGGTATGAAATTTCGGCAATCAGCCAGCGATTGCCCGACGTACGGCAGGATTGAGAGCCGCTCCTTCACACGATCAGGCAAATGCTCCGTCAATCTTTGATTCCTGATAGGTTTACCGCTCAACTGGAGCCTTTTTGGCAGGGAGCTATTGATGTCCGAACGCTGTGAAGTAGTGGTTTTGGGCCTGGGTGCCATGGGCGCCGCAACGGTGTATCAGTTGGCGAAAACAGGCGTGAATGTCGTCGGCATCGATCGCCATCATCCGCCACACAACCTCGGCTCCAGCCATGGCGATACACGCATCACGCGGCTGTCAGTGGGTGAGGGCGCGCAATACGTGCCCATCGTGCGTAATTCCCACCGTATCTGGCGCGAACTTGAGGCGCTGACGGGAGAGTCGTTGTTTGAGCAGTCCGGGTTACTGGTGCTGACGTCGAGCCCCGAGTTCGACCCCGCTGACAAAACCGATTTCACCTTGCGCACCATCAATCTGGCGCAGACCTACGGCATCGAGCACGAAGTCTTGAACGCCACGCAGATTCGCCAGCGCTTTCCGCAATTCAGCGACGTGCACGATACGGCCATCGGCTATTTCGAGCCGGACGGAGGTTTTGTTCGCCCGGAACGCTGCATCGACGTGCAGCTCAGACTCGCCGGGCAGCACGGTGCAATTCTGCACAAAGGTGAAACGGTAACCGCGATCAGCTCGGACGAGCAGGGCGTCACCGTCACGACGGACCGTCGCACGCTGTTGGCCAACAAACTGGTGATCAGTGCGGGCAACTGGAGTGGCGAGCTGCTCGGCAAACCGTTCGAAAACCTGCTCAGCGTCTACCGGCAGAAATTGTTCTGGTTCGAACTGGAAGAAGACACCGGACTGGTTGGTCATTCACCGACATTCATCTTCACTCACGGTCGCGGCGACGACAAAGTCAATTACGGCTTTCCCGCGTTGGCCGGCGAAGGCAGTTTGAAAATCGCCACGGCGCAGTACCACACCGTGACTTCGCCGCAAGACATCGACCGCACGGTTTCTGCGGCCGAAGCGCAGGACATGTACGAGCAGCAGGTCAAGGGCCGTATCGCGGGTGTGACATCGACGGTGCTCAAATCTGCGGTCTGCGCCTACACGGTGACACCGGACCGCCATTTCATCATCGATGCGCATCCGTCCCTGCAACACACCTTGTTCGTTTCAGCCTGTTCCGGCCACGGTTTCAAGCACTCCGCCGCGCTTGGCGAGGCGTTTGCGCAGTGGTGCATGCGCGGCTCGAGCGATCTGGATCTGTCGTCTTTCTCCTTGAAACGCTTTGAAGGGGAAACCACGAACGCCCACACGCCTGGCCCGCAGCAAAATAATTTGAACCGCGCTTGAGCGCGCTCACCCTAATGATCAGCTTGTGGTCAATTGCACAGGCGTTGTGCCAATACCGGCATATTCCGAGAGGTGGTCAGCGTGGCTAAAGACGAGAAGAAAAACAAAGGTGAAGCTTCGAAAGCCAGCAAGGATTTGAAGGACAAAAAGTCATCACCTGAAAAGAAATCCGCAGCGGCCTCGGCGCTTTCAAAATCGTCCGATAAGAAGGACAAGAAAAAAGACGCCGAACCGAAGAAATCTGCCAAGAAAGCTGACAGCAAGCCAGACAAGGCCAAGGACTCGAAGAAGGCAGACAAGCCTGCGAAAAAGAAAAAGTGATAGCTGCTATCTGCCAGGGCTTTACGCCCTGGCAGATGCTTGCAAATCAGCCGTCAACCCAGCACATGGTCTGCACCGAAATATGCGGGTGACTTTCCAGCGGTTCCCATTCATCCAGGAACTCGAAACCCTGCTTCAGATAGAAGTTTGCGGCTCTCGCGTTGTCGGGAGAGACGTCGAGGAACACCCGATCAAAGCCTCGCTGCGTCGCACGCGCCTTTACGACGTTGACCAACCGAGTCGCCGCAACTGAGCCTCGGGCAGCAGGCTCGACCCACATCCCGATCAGGTTAAAGCGATTAGCACTGCTGACGGCCGCACCGATCATGCCGACAGGTCTGTCTTGCTCGTAAGCCAGCCAGAATTCGGTTCCGGCTGACGAGGCGCGTTCTTGCCACTGTTCATCGGTGTAGGCAGCGGCGGATTGGTAGCTCACGCCAAACGCTGTTGGAGCGTCCAACAGCGCGGCGAGTCGTACTTGCTTGAGCAGCTTCCAGTCCCTGGTTTGCGTCGATCGAATGTCCATGGTCTTCCTTGAAAAATTAACGTCCTCCCCGACGTCGCACAGACGAATGAGGGGAGCAACCTTAGGCTCAGGCGCGCTTCGGCAACTTCCAGTTCGGCCGGATGAAATGGCAGGTGTAGCCATTCGGAATGCGCTCCAGATAATCCTGATGCTCCGGTTCCGCTTCCCAGAACGGTCCCGCCGGTTCGATTTCGGTGACTACCCGGCCTGGCCACAGTTTTGATGCGTCGACGTCGGCAGCCGTGTCTTCGGCGATGTCGCGCTGCGCTTCGCTGAGGTAGTAGATGGCTGAGCGGTAGCTCGGGCCGAGGTCATTGCCCTGGCGGTCAGGCGTGCTGGGATCGTGGATCTGGAAGAAGAATTCGAGAATCTGCCGATAGCTGATCACGGCCGGGTCGAAGACGATTTCAATGGCTTCGGCGTGATTGCCGTGATTGCGGTAAGTAGCATTCGGCACATCGCCGCCGGTATAACCGACGCGCGTCTGCAGCACGCCGGGGTAGCGTCGCAGCAGATCCTGCATGCCCCAGAAGCAGCCTCCGGCAAGAATGGCAGTTTCGGTTTGACTGGTCATGGCCTGTCTTCCTCTCGTGGGACGTTGGGTGTAGCCAATGTTATGAGGGCGTGCAGGGCAATTCCAAGGGTGAGGCGCATTTTTATGGCCCCATCAATATCCGTCGTAATGGATCTTTCCTTTGCCTGCAGTCAATTTAGACTCGCGACACGCTCATTGCCCTGATGGAACGCAACCCATGCCTGCAACCGTTTTCGACTGCCAACCCACCTTGTCCGGCCCGACGCTGAGGCTTGAGCCGCTGGCCGGCAATGAAGTTGAGGCTGGGCGCCGTGCACCTGTATGACGCCGACCTGACCCTGGCCAACGTGACCAAACCGTGCAAGTGCTACGGCCTCACCCGCGCCCGTTGGGACGAGTTGAAGGGCGGCGTTCAAGCGATTTCTTCCACCTGACGCGCGTGCCCCAACGAGTCACGCTGCATCGATTGCAGGTTTTTCTCGATGGTTTCGCAGAGCGCTTCCATCTGAATCTGGTGCTCGCTGTGGCGAAACGGGCTTTGCAGATCGGTGCCGATGCGTTCGATGGCCAGCAGCATGAAACCGACCACGGTCGACGCCAGCGGCGTGAACCAGCCCAGCGACTCGACCAGCCCCACGGGAACGATCAGGCAGAACAGCGAGATAAACAGGCGCGGGAAATACACATAAGGGTAGGGCAGCGGAGTATTGGCAATCCGCTCCATGCCACCCTGACTGTTGGACAAATCCACCAGCGTCGACTCCAGCCGCGCCAGGCGAATACTGTCCAGGCGCCCGGCCTTGTATTCCCGGGCGAGCAGGGCGGCAGAACCGGTGAGGATGTCGTTGGCAAAGTTGTTGGTGGTGCCACTGCGGGCGAATTCATCGGCGGGAATAAACGCCCTGACTTCCTCAGGGCAAGGCTGACCCTGTAGATGCGCCGCCAGGCAATTTACGTAGGCGACGTGGCGACGCAACAGGGTCGCCTTGACTGGATTGATCTCGTTATCGGGATCGTCCAGCAGCGTCAGCACCTGACGGGCGAAACTGCGCGAACTGTTGATCATCGAACCCCACAGCGTCCGCGCTTCCCACCAGCGGTTATAGGCGCTGCTGTTGCGAAAGCTGATCAGCACCACCAGCGCCGAACCGAGCAAGGTCAGGGGCATCAGCGGCAAATTGATCTTGGCGTTGAGAAACAGCATGAAGTCCACGGTGACGGCGATGTCCCAGAGCAGCAGCCAGAACAGCGACCAGCCCACATAGCCCATGGTCTTGATGATCAGACGGTATTTTTTGACGATGGCAGCTTTCAAACGGAAACCTCGTGGCGAGCGGTAAGCATGGGTGCCTTAGCTCGGACGCTGTTTTCGCGGTAAAGGTTCGGCGGCTGACGTCGGTCCGTCGGGAAGTCACGAGCTAAACAACTCCCTGCTCACTCTTCTCGACGCCTGACACCCGCACGCCCCGGATTCAAATTCGCTCCATGCGGGAAAACTGTTCTCGCAACCACGAATAGAGTTGCGAAACGGCAGGAGAGATCTGCTTGCGGTGCGGGCAGACCATACTCAACGGCGAGGCATTGCCCGGATGATCCTCCAGCAATACGACCAGTCTGCCGGCGATCACGTCAGCGCTTACGTCCAGCCAGGACTTGCAGGCAATGCCTTCGCCCTCCAATGCCCAGCGTCGGACTACATCGGCGTCGTCGCTGAACAGCGGGCCCGAGACCTGTATGGTTCGCCCGCCCAGGTTCCATTTGTCGAATACCCGCCCATTCTGCAGATAGAGCAGGCAGGGATGCTCGAGCAGTTGATCCGGCGTTGTCGGCTGACCATGGCGCTCCACGTATTCCGGTGAAGCGACCAGCACCCGACGGTTCCAGGGTGCCAGAGGCAACGCCACATAGTTGGCGTCTTCGTTGGAGCCGTAGCGGATAGCAACGTCCACCGGGTCGCGGAACAGATCGGCGACCTGATCGGACAACACGAAACGTAGTGTCAGTTCCGGGTGCTCACGGCGGAAGGCCGACAGCCACGGCAACAACACATTGCGCCCCAGATCAGACGGGGCGGTGACTTGCAGTGCGCCTCGAAGCGGGGTGTTCTCACCGCGCAGGTTTTCCCGCCCGAGCTTCAGCGCTTCAAGCACCGAATGCGCGGTAGGCAGGTATTGCTCACCCTCGGCGGTCAGTCGAAGGCTGCGGGTGGTGCGTGCGAACAAGCGCACATCCAGTTCGCGTTCCAGGCGCTTGATGGCGGCCGCGACCTGGCCTGGCAACAAGTCCGCTTCCAGCGCAGCCGCCGTGAAGCTGCCCAGCGCGGCACTGCGCGTAAACAAACCAAGATCATCAATGCGAATCATCTTCACTCCTGCTGTGAAAGTGTTGGCGCATTCTGTAGGTTTTTCTTTGTTCAAAGGAGGACGAAAATGTTTGTAAGTGTGTGCGTCAACCCTTCGAACAGCGAGTCTTCATGAACGTCTTCACCTTCACCCCATCGGGCTCATCGATCGAGGACGCCTATTCGCAAGACCCAACCATCAGAGCGGTTCCCGGCCCAAGAGCAATGCAGATTGAACTGCTTGCGGTTGCCGTCAATCCGCTCGAGACAAAGGTTCCAATAGCAACCGGTACCAAAGAATCGAAAATACTCGGCTGGGGTGCCGCTGGCATTGTTCGTCAAGTCGGGCCAGAGGTGACACTGTTTCAACCCGGCGATGAGGTGTTTTACTCCTTTGCAGGGACAATTGCCGCGCCCGGCGGCTACAGCAGATTCCATTGCGTGGATGAGCGAGTTGTCGGAGACAAACCGCGCTCGTTGAGTGCGGCTGAGGCGGCGGCATTGCCTTTATATTGCGTAACCGCGTGGGAACTGCTGTTTGACCGCCTGGGCGTTGCGCAGGATTCGGCGCAAGGCGAATGTCTGCTGATCATGGGAGAGGCCGCAGGCACTGGCGCGATGCTCGTGCAACTGGCCCGTCAGTTGACTCGCCTGACCGTGATTGCAACGGCCTCATGTCAGGACAAGGCAGAGCGGCTTCGGCAGTTGGGTGCGCACCATGTCATCGATCCCGGTCAGCCGCTGGGGGCTCAACTGCAAGCACTCGAGATTGCCGACGTCAGCCATGTCGCCAGCCTGGCAAACACCAATGAGCATTTTTTGCAGTTGATCGAGATACTGCGCCCGCAGGGACGTCTGGGCGTGATCGACGATCCCGGGCACCTGGACGCGACAGCGCTGAAGACAAAGTCTTTATCGTTGCACTGGGAAATGATGTTCACCCGATCGCTGTTTGAAACCACCGACATGATCAACCAGCATCACTTGCTCAATCGTATCGCCAGCTTGATTGACCAAGGTGTTTTGCTGCCCGGCGCCAATGGGCGTGGGAGCGCTGCCGATACGTCAGCCATGAGTCGTACCCGCGCACTGCTCGATGGTTTCAAAGCCAAAAACGGCCGCGACAGCCAAGGTCGCTGAGCACCGCCGCTGAGGGCGTCCTGCCATGCATTTGCGTTTCGTAAGGCGCGAGTGCGAGGTGCTTTGCCGAGTGATCACCATGGGGCTCAGCGCATTGGTGATCAATTTTCACTGCAAAAGTGAAAGTGTTGGCGCTTTGCTCAGGTTTTTCTTTACCCATGGGAAGTCGAAGATGGCGGCACGTTAACGCTTCAGCCCTTCAGACAGCGAGTTTCCATGAAAGCCATTACCTTTACGCAACACGCCCTGCCTATTGAAGATCCACAAGCATTGCACGACATCGAGATGGCTGCGCCCGTGCCGGGCCCGCGAGACTTGCTGGTCGAAGTGCGCGCGGTGTCGGTCAATCCGGTCGACACCAAAGTACGCGCCGGCACTTTCACCAAAGAACCGAAAATCCTTGGCTGGGACGCCGCCGGTATCGTCCGTGCCGTCGGCTCTGAGGTGACGTTGTTTCAACCCGGCGACGAGGTTTTCTATGCCGGCTCGATTGCCCGCACCGGCAGCTACAGCGAACTGCATCTGGTCGATGAGCGGATTGTCGGGCACAAGCCACGCTCATTGAGTGCCGCCGATGCAGCGGCATTGCCACTGACCTCGATCACAGCCTGGGAACTGCTGTTTGACCGGCTGGGCGTTGTAGAAGGCGCGGGAGAGGGCAAGTGCCTGTTGATCACGGGGGCGGCGGGAGGCGTGGGTTCGATGCTGGTGCAACTGGCCCGTCAGCTGACCCGACTCACGGTGATCGGCACGGCCTCTCGTCCGCAGACCGCTACCTGGGTGAAGCAATTGGGCGCGCATCACGTGATTGATCACAGTCTGCCGCTGCACAGCCAGTTGCAGGCTCTGGGCATTGCCGAGGTCGATTACGTCGCCAGCCTGACCCACACCGAGCAGCACTTTTTACAACTGATCGAGGTGCTTCGACCGCAGGGGCGTTTTGGCGTGATCGACGATCCGGAAAGCCTGGATGTGATGCCGCTGAAGAGAAAATCCCTGTCGTTGCATTGGGAGCTGATGTTCACCCGTTCGCTGTACGAAACGCCGGACATGATCAACCAGCATCACCTGCTCAACCGTGTCTCGGACCTGATTGATCAGGGCATTCTGCAAACCACCGTCGGCGAACACTTTGGTGCGATCAACGCGGCGAACATGCGTCGTGCCCATGCGCTGGTCGAGAGCGGCAAAGCCCGAGGCAAGATCGTCCTGGAAGGTTTCTGAGCACCGCCACCCGAACAGTCAGACGGGCCTTTGAAAGGCCTGTCAGGAGAACTTTATGCGTATGAAAAAACTACCCGCTGCGTTGCTCATTGCTTCGGCGGCCGTGCTCGCAGTGCCGTTTGCCCAAGCGATCAATGCCGTTGCTTTACCAGCGGACGCACCCGCTGACCGATCCTTCGGCAAACTGGAACAAGTGCATGCCTTTTATGACGCAATGCCGACCGGGGTGACGGTTACCGAGACGGGACGGATCTTCGTCAATTACCCACGCTGGGGCGACGATGTGCCGTTTACCGTGGGCGAAATCCGCGAAGGCAAAGTTGTGGCCTATCCGAATGCGGCCATCAATCGGGAAAACCCCAACGACCCGAGTGATGGCTTGATCAGCGTACAAAGCGTGGTGGCCGATGGTCAGGGCAGGGTCTGGCTACTCGACACGGCGGCCCCGGGTTTTGCCGACCCGAAGCCGCGTGGGGCGAAACTGGTCGCAGTGGACCTTGCCAGCAACAAGATCGTCAAACGCCTGGTCTTCCCGGACAACGTGATGCTGCCAAGCACTTACGTCAACGACATGCGTTTTGATTTTCGTACCGGTGTGCAAGGCACGGTGTACCTCACCGATTCGTCGCTGCGTGGGCCGGGCGCAATCATCGTCATGGACATCGCCACTGGCCGCGCCATGCGCCGCTTGAGCGGAGTGCCGGCGACCTCGGTTGATCCGGCATTTGTGCCAGTGGTTGAAGGTTTGCCGGTCACGGTCAAAGGCGCGGACGGCAAAGCCAAACCGCTGGCGGTGGCCTCTGACGGGATTGCGCTGTCGGCGGACGGCAAGACGCTGTACTTCACGCCGCTGTCGAGTCGGCACCTGTATGCCATTTCCACCGCACTCCTGCGCGATGCCAGCGTCAGCGAAACACAACTGGCTGCCGCCGTGCAGGACCTGGGAGAGAAGGGTGCGTCCGATGGCATGGAGGCCGACGCCAGCGGCGCCCTTTACGCCGGTGACTACGAGCACAACTCGATTCGCAAACGCCTGCCTGATGGTCAATGGCAGACACTGGTGCACGACCCGCGTCTGCTCTGGCCTGACACCCTGTCCATCGGCCCGGACGGTTACCTGTATTTCACCGCCAATCAGCTACACCGCCAGGCAGCGTTTCGCGGTGGCCAGGATCAGCGGCAAAAACCCTACAGCCTGATGCGCCTGAAAATCGATGCGGCGCCTGCGCCTACCCGTTGAAAGCTGTTTTAACCATTGGAGAGTTGATGATGAATGCGTCCACTGAAGTGTTGGTGTCAATTGCCGTACTCAAGGCCAAGGCGGGCAAGGAGCAGGCATTGAAAGAGGGACTGTTGGCGCTGGTTGAGCCAACCCGCAAGGAGCCGGGCAATCTCGACTATGTATTGTTCGAGCTGCGTGACGCGCGCGGGACGTTCTACATGCGCGAGGCTTTCAAGAATCAGGCGGCGCTGGATGCGCATTTCGCGATGCCGTATTTCCAGCGCTTCGCCGCCACGGCGGATGACTTGCTCGAAGAGCCGCTGCAGTTGATTTTTCTCGAACAAGTCTCGTCCTGATAACGCTTGCCCATTCAACCTTTCGGGGTGTTCTGCAATGAAAGAGTCAGTGCCACGGCCAAATCATTTACTGCCGGTTCCGCAAGACAGCGACGAGATCGAAACCAGCGAATGGCTGGAAGCCCTGACCGGTGTTGCGCGGGTCGGTGGCAAGGCGCGTGTGCGGTACTTGCTTCAGCGTTTGGCCGAGCAGGCTGATCGGTTGGGCGTACAGAGTGCCACGAGCGCCTACTCGCTCTACCAGAACACCCTGGGGATTGAGCAACAGCCCGACTATCCCGGCGATCTGGTGATGGAGGAGCGCATCACATCGATCATCCGCTGGAACGCCTTGGCAATGGTGGCGAAAGCCAACAAGGCCTACGGCGAGTTGGGCGGGCATATCGCGAGTTTTGCCTCGGCCGCCGAGATATTCGAGGTCGGTTTCAACCACTTTTTCCGGGCAGACAGTGAGGCCGGGCGCGGTGATCTGGTGTACTTCCAGGCCCATTCGGCGCCGGGCGTGTATGCGCGGGCATTTCTCGAAGGGCGCTTGCAGGAAGCGCAATTGCAGCGTTACCGGCAAGAAGTGGATGGCGGTGGCTTGTGCTCCTATCCGCACCCTTGGCTGATGCCGGACTTCTGGCAGTTTCCCACCGGTTCGATGGGCATCGGTCCGATCAATGCGATTTACCAGGCGCGCTTCCTGCGTTACCTGCAACATCGCTCGATTGCGACGACGCAAGGGCGGCATGTCTGGGGCGTGTTCGGCGATGGCGAGATGGACGAGCCAGAATCGATTGCCGCGCTGTCGCTGGCGGCGCGGGAAAATCTGGACAACGTCACCTTTGTGATCAACTGCAATCTGCAACGCCTCGATGGCCCGGTCCGGGGCAACGGGCAAATCGTTCAGGAACTGGCGGCGCTGTTCAGTGGTGCCGGCTGGAACGTGATCAAAGTGTTGTGGGGTTCCGAGTGGGACCCATTATTCGCGCGCGATGAGGGGCATGCGCTGTTACGCCACTTCGCCGCCATGGTGGACGGCGAGTATCAGAATCTGGGCGCCAATGACGGTGAATACAACCTCAGTCATTTCTTCAATCAGGACCCGCAATTGCAGGCGCTGGTGGCGCACATGAGCCCGCAACAGATCGATGCGTTGCGCAGGGGCGGTCACGACTTTCGCAAACTGCACGCGGCTTTTTCGGCGGCAAAACAGCAAAAGGGCAGGCCGACCGTCATTCTGGCGAAAACCAAGAAAGGTTTCGGTATGGGCCGGATCGGCGAGTCGCGCAACACGTCTCACCAGCAGAAAAAACTCGATGTCGAAGCGCTCAAGGCGTTTCGTGATCGCTTTGCCTTGCCGCTGGACGACCAGGCTGTGGAAGAAATGCGTTTCTACCGGCCTGCCGACGACAGCCCTGAGTTGCGTTACCTGCATCAGCAGCGACAGGCATTGGGCGGCTATTTGCCCAAACGCAACAGCCGCGCCGCCGCCATCAGCGTTCCGCCACTCGACAGCTACGCGCGCTTCGCACTCACGCCGGATGATCGGGAAAACTCCACGACCATGGCGGTCGTACGCCTGTTCACCCACCTGCTCAAGGACAAACAACTGGGGCCGCGGATCGTCCCGATCGTTGCTGATGAAGCACGCACTTTCGGCATGGCCAACCTGTTTCGGCAGATCGGCATCTACTCCTCCGTGGGGCAGTTGTACGAGCCGGAAGATGCCGGCGCATTGCTCTACTACAAGGAGGCTGCCGACGGGCAACTGCTGGAAGAGGGTATTACCGAAGCCGGGGCGATTTCGTCCTGGGTCGCTGCGGCCACGTCGTACAGCGTCAGCGGCGAGGCAATGCTGCCGTTCTACATCTACTACTCGATGTTCGGTTTCCAGCGCGTCGGTGATCTGATCTGGGCTGCGGCGGATCAACGCGCCCGGGGCTTCCTGATCGGGGCAACGTCCGGACGTACGACCCTCGCCGGCGAAGGTCTGCAACATCAGGACGGCTCCAGCCAATTGATTGCCGCCACCGTCCCCAACTGCCGCGCCTACGATCCGGCCTTCGCCAGTGAGGCGGCGGTGATCATCGACCATGGCAGCCGGCGCATGCTGGAGGAGCAGCAGGACGAGTTCTATTACCTGACCGTGACCAACGAAAACTACGTACAGGCGCCACTTGAACCTGCGCAATACGACGACGTCATTCGCGGGATGCGCCTGTACGCCCGTCATGGGGCTACCCCGGCGACGGTACGTTTGCTGGGTTCGGGGGCGATCTTGCGTGAGGTGATTGCGGCCGCGCAGATGCTTGAGGATGAATGGCAGGTCAGCAGTGAAGTCTGGAGCGTCAGCAGTTTTTCCGAACTGGCCCGTGATGCCCGCGAAGTGCAGCGCCGGCAACTGTTTGCCGGGCACTGCCAGACGCAAAGCCATCTGCAACGCTGCCTGCCCGGCAGCGCGCCGATTGTGGCGGCCAGCGACTACGTCCGCGCCTATGCGCAACTGGTGGCGCCATATCTGGAGGCACCGTATGTGGCGCTGGGCACCGATGGTTTCGGCCGCAGCGACACGCGCTCGGCGTTGCGCGGGTTCTTTGAGGTGGATCGTTTGCACATTGTGCTGGCGGCGCTGGCTTCGCTTGATCCGCAGACCCACGCCCGGGCGCTGGAGAAGTACGGCATTGATGCACACGATGAGGCGCCCTGGAATCGTTGAGTCTTGGTGTCGCAAGGGCTTTTGCAGGTCATCTGCGGTGTGTTGGCGTACGCAGAGTGGCCTGTTCAGCCCGGAGCAGGATCGGCCTACCAGCGTATCGATTATCCGGATTGACCGTAATATGTTTCCCGGTCGGGGCCGATTATCAGAAATCTCCAAAGGGCTATTCTGCGCCCGGAAGATCCACTGAATCTCTACGAGGAGACGCTCATGTCCAAACTCTTTAGTCCCGGCGCGGTTGGTAAGTTACGTACCCCGAATCGCGTGGTCATGGCCCCCATGACCCGCTCCCGCAGCACTCAGCCTGGCGATGTTCCGAATGCCATGAACGCGATCTATTACGCTCAGCGGGCATCGGCGGCGTTCATTGTCAGTGAAGCCACGCAAATCTCTCCGCAGGGAAAAGGCTATTCCTTTACCCCGGGAATCTACAGCGACGAACAGGTAGCAGGCTGGCGTCTGGTGACCGATGCGGTGCATGCCGCGGGTGGACGTATTTTTCTGCAACTGTGGCACGTGGGGCGCATGTCGCACCCCGATTTCCATAACGGCGAGCTACCAGTTGCGCCTTCTGCAATCCCGTTCGACGGCAGCATCTGGAAAGTCGACCCGTCGACGGGTGCAGGCAGTATGGTCAAATGCCCTACGCCACGTGCGCTGAGCCGCGACGAGATTCACGACATCGTCAACGACTACCGCAAAGCCGCCCGCAACGCCATGACGGCAGGTTTCGACGGAGTGGAAGTTCATGGCGCCAATGGCTATCTGATTGATCAGTTCCTGCGTAGCACCTCCAACCTGCGTACGGATGAGTACGGCGGTTCGCGCAAAAACCGCCTGCGCTTTCTTAAAGAGGTCATGGATGCGGTGATCGATGAGGTCGGTGCCGATCGCACGGCGATTCGCGTGGCTCCGTTTCTGACGGCACGAGGCATGGAGTGTCCGGACATTCTGCCGACGATTCTGGAAGCGGCCACCTATTTGCAGGAAAAAGGCATTGCGTATCTGCATCTGGTCGAAGCGGACTGGGATGATGCGCCGGTATTTCCCGAGGCGTTCCGGCGGGCGGTGCGCGAGCATTTTCACAACGCCATTGTGGTGGCCGGCAAGTACGACCTGGAACAGGCCGACTGGATGTTGAGTAAGGGCTATGCCGACTTTGTCGCTTTCGGCCGCAAATTCGTCGCCAACCCGGATCTGCCTCTGAGACTGGAGAAGGGTTATCCATTAGCCGATCTGGAAGGTGCCGAGCTGTTTGGTGGCACCGAACGTGGTTACTCCGATTTTCCTGCCTGGTCTCAGCACGGCTGAGCCAAAAGGCTCAGAAAACCCAGCCACAAATCTCCTTGAATCGGGCTCAAGTCGCCAGCTTCAAGGAGATTTCGTCCATCAGCAATTTGACCCGCCGTGGCAGTGCATGGCTGGAAGGGTAGACAATTTGCAAGTCCACCCCTTGCAGTGAATAGGCCTCCAGCACCTCGATCAGTCGACCCGCTTTCAAGTCATCGCGCACGTCGATGTACGACTTGATACAGATACCATGACCGGCCAGACACCACTGCCGCACTTGATCGCCGTCATTGGCGATGCGCCGGCCCGACACCCGGACCTTGAAAGAACGACCATTGGCGCGGAACTGCCATTCGCGATGAATGTTGCTGCCAAAGCGCATCAGAATGCATTGCTGCTGCGCCAACTCCGATGGGTGTTGTGGCGTGCCATGAACACTCAGATAGGCCGGTGATGCACAGACAACGCGCCGTCCTTCGCTGAGCTTTCGCACACGCAGCGTACTGTCGGACAACGCGCCATAACGAATGGCAAAGTCGATGCCCTGGCCAGCAAGATCGAGGTAACCGTCAGTCAAGTTCAGGTCAAGGCTGACGTCAGGATTTTCTTCGAGAAATTGATCCAGAATGGGCACGAGACGATTTCGCCCCAGGTCAACCGGTGCACTCAGCCGTATCAGGCCGGAAATGCGTTCTGTGCCCAGTTTGATATTGCTCTCGATGTCTTCAGCGTCCGCCAGTAGTCGACGCGCACCCTCCACCAGAAGCCGTCCTTCATCCGTCAAGCTGATCGACCGGGTGGTACGGGTGAGCAATGTCGCCCCGTAATGCTTCTCCAAAGCCCCGAGTCGCTCCGAGACTGATGTCGGCGAAAGCCCTACCTCACGGCCTGCGGCCGACAGGCCACCTTTCTCGACAATCAACAAAAACAGCGCCAGATTTTCGAAGAGCATTATTCGGATTTCCCTGAATGCGATTGCGCTTTTCGCTGGATTCTACGCCATCTGAATCAGCGATAGCGTTCCTCCATTGTCTGGCTGGCGAGGGTTTCTCCAGGCCAAAGACATTCCTCAGCGTGTGAATAACCAGCCGTGGCACGAGGAGCGGCAGAGGGGCGCAATGCACCTGGCAGAGGCTCGTTATCAATTTTTCCTTAACAGTTATCAACTGGGCCGCTGATTATCAATTTGCAGTCGCTGCCACATGATCGGGTTATGCCAGCCCCATCAAGGAAAGCGAGTTTTATGCGAAGCGCTCGTCACACCACACCGTACCGCGCGCCATCGAGCGCCCTGCGATGACGCAGATCTTTGTGACCGAAACTCCTTTTATGGAGCGGCCTGTCGCCAGCCAGGCCGAAGCGATCATGACGGACTCGGCACTCGGCTGTTGCCGACTGTTGTTGCAGCTGAGTCAGCGCCATGAGGCGGATGTCGAGGCCGGACGGTTTCAGACTGACCTGCGCACCGCCGTTAGAGCCTACGGCACCGCCAATGACATTGACCTGCGTCTTGAGCGCCTGTCCTTGCGCAAGTTGACCCCCAAAATGCTGCCACTGGCCTGGCGAAACGAGGCCGGAGACTTTGCGGTGTTGGCCCGACTCTCCGAGACCCAGGCCTTGATCCAGTCTCCCTCGGCCGACACCCCGCAGGTGATCGAGCGCGAGCAACTGGCAGCGCAGTGGAGCGCGCAAGTGATCCGCGTGCGCCAGGGCGGACTGCGTTTCGATCTGTCCTGGTTTGTCCCTGAGTTATTGCGCCATCGGCGAGTGCTGGGCGAAGTGTTGCTGTGCTCTTTGCTGTTGCAAGTACTGGCGCTGGCCACACCGTTGTTTTTTCAGGCGGTGATGGACAAGGTTATGGTCCACCGGGCGCTGGCCACTCTGGATGTACTGGTGGTGACGCTGGTGGTCGTGGGCGTATTCGAAGTCCTGCTCAAGGGGCTGCGCGAATACTTGTCGGCGCATACCGCCAACCGCATCGACATTGGCCTCGGGGTCAAACTGTTCCGCCATCTGCTGGGCTTGCCGCTGCTGTATTTCAAGCAACGGCAGGTGGGCGCGATTATCACCCGGGTGCAGGAGCTGGACAGCATTCGCGAGTTCCTCACCGGCTCCTTGCTGACCCTGTGTGTCGACGTCGCGTTCACCCTGGTGTTCTTCGCGGTGATGGCGTGGATCTCCTGGCCGCTGACACTTTTGGTGCTGGCGACGTTGCCGGTGTATTTCCTGTTGGCTTGGGCCAGCAGCGGGCCGCTGGAAAAACGTATCGAACGGCAATTCCAGAGTGCTGCGCGCAACACAGCCTTTCTCAATGAAACCGTCAGCAGCAGCGAAACGATCAAGAGCCTCGCGGTAGAACCCCGGATGCAACGGCGCTGGGAGGCGCAGACCGCCGAGATGGTCGAGGCCGGGTTTGCCAGCCAATCGCTGGGCAGCGCGATCAGTCAGAGCGTGACGCTGCTGCAGAAGCTCACGGCCGTTGCCGTGATCTGTTGGGGGGCACACAAAGTGATCGGCCTGGAGCTGACGCTGGGCCAGTTGATCGCCTTCAACATGATGCTGTCCCACGTCAGTCAGCCGCTGGCCAAGCTGATTGATGTCTGGCAGCAATTCGTCCAGGTGCGGGTGTCGGTGGACAAGTTGGGGGACATGCTCAACCTGCCGGTGGAGCAAAGCCACGGCCAGCAACGCCCGGTCGCGGCGCTGCGCGGTGAAGTGCGTATCGAGCAATTGGCCTTCCGCTATCGCCCCGACCTCGATCTGGTGCTGCAGAATCTGGATCTGTACATCGCCCCCGGGCAGACCCTCGGCATCGTCGGGCCTTCCGGCTCGGGGAAAAGCACGCTCACGCGCTTGTTGCAGAAACTCTATGTGCCCGACGCAGGGCGCATCTTGATCGATGGTCAGCCGCTGCAAAAGCTGGAGCCGGGTTGGCTACGCAGCCAGATCGGCGTGGTGTTGCAGGAAAACTACCTGTTCAACCGCAGCGTGCGGCAAAACATCGCTCTGCGCCATCCGACCGCCAGCCTGGAAGACGTCATCGAGGCTGCGCGCCTGGCCGGCGCTCACGAATTCATCCTGCAATTACCCCTGGGTTACGACACGGTGCTGGCCGAGGCGGGCAGTTCGCTGTCCGGCGGCCAGCGTCAGCGCATGGCCATTGCCCGAGCGTTGATGGGCGATCCGCGACTCCTGATTTTCGATGAGGCCACCAGCGCCCTCGACGATGAATCCCAAGCCCTGATCCAAGACAATATGGCGCGGATCGCCGAGGGCCGCACGGTGATCATCATCGCGCACCGGCTGTCGGCGGTGCGTCACTGCCAACGCATCATTGCGCTGGAACAGGGGCAAATCAGCGAGTCCGGCAGCCACGTCGAACTCCTCGCCAACGGTGGTTGTTATGCACGGCTTTGGGCTTTGCAGCAGGCGCTGCTCAAGGAGGATGCATGATGGCCGGCTCTACACTCAAAGCCCTGCGACAAGCGTGGCGAGCATTACGCGCAGCCCCTGCCGTGCTCAAGCGCAGCAGGGACGAATATGAGTTTCAGCCCGGCTATCTGGAGATCGTCGAGCGGCCACCGGCCCCGTGGGCGCGGGCCACAGCCTTGTTGCTGATAGCGTCGGTCCTGCTGGCATTGGGCTGGGCAATTCTCGGGTTTCTCGATATCCACGCCAGCAGCACCGGCCGGCTGATGGTCTCCAGTTACACCAAAGTGATTCAGGCCCACGAGGCCGGCGAAGTCAGCGCGATCCACGTGCGAGACGGGCAACGCGTCAAAGCCGGCGAGCCTTTGGTGGCGCTGAACCCGATTGGCGTCGATGCCGAGTTGGGCGAGTTGCAGGCCCAGTTGGCCTTCAAGCTGCTGGAGCGGGCGCGGGCGCAGGCGTTATTGAACAACGACCCGCTGGGCAGTTATCAGCCGCCTGCTGGCTTGAATCCAGAGCAGGTGGCGACGGCAAGGGCGCAGCTGGCGAGCACCTGGCGCGAGATCAGCGCCAACCTCGACAGCCTGCGCGCCGAGATCAGTATCAATCACGCCAATCAGCGCGCACGCAGTGTGGAGATTGCCGCCCTGGGGAAACTCGCGAGCAATATTCGCCAACGCTTGAACGCCCGGCGGGCGATGGCGGCGGAGCAACTGATGCCGCAGGTCGAATTGCTTGAGCAGGAAAAAGAACAGTTGGAAGTCGAGCGCTCGCTGGCCCAGCAAAACGCCGAACTCCAGGTGCTCAAGGCTGAGGCACAGAACCGAGTCGAACAACGCGACAGCTTCCTCGCCAGGACCCAGCGCGAGCAGCACGATCTGCTCAACAGTACCCATCAGGACATCGCCGTACTCGAGCAGCAACTGATTCGTGGCCGTGACCGGCAACGCCTGCAAACCTTGCTGGCGCCAGTGGACGGAGTGGTCCAGCAACTGGCGGTGCACACCCTCGGTGGCGCGGTGCAACCGGCCCAGCAACTGCTGGTGATCGTGCCCGAAGGCGCCGAGCTGGATGCCGAGGTCATGGTGCTGAACAAGGACGTCGGCTTTGTCCGCGCCGGGCAACCGGTGGAGGTCAAGATTGATACTTTTCCCTATACCCGCTACGGCACTTTGCGCGGCACTGTCAGCCACGTCTCTGGTGACGCAATCAAGGACGAACAGCAGGGCCTGGTGTTTCCTGCACGCATCCGCCTGGACCGTGCCGCCATCGCCGTAGGTCAGGAATGGCTGACGTTGCAGGCGGGCATGAGTGTCACCGCAGAGATCCGCACCGGCGACCGCCGGGTGATCGACTACTTGCTCAGTCCCATCCAGCAGTATCAATCCGAAGCGTTGCGGGAGCGTTGAGCATGACTGATGCCTTTGCAGTTACGCCCGACCAGGCTCCGCTACTCCTCGATACCGGCTTGCAGGCCCTGGCATGGGCCGCGCGGCACTTTGATCTGAATATCAGCGTGGCGCAGTTGAGTCATCGCCTGGGACGTATTGAAGGTACGGCCGATCGCCTTGATCTGTGCCGCTGCGCCGGCTGGGTCGGCCTGCGGGCGCGCACCGTGCACAGCACGGCCCAGCGTCTGGAACATCTACCGCTACCGGCGCTGCTGGAAACCGTTCACGGCTGGGCAGTGCTCAACAGCATCGAAGAGGACCAGGTCGATATTTACTGGCCACTGGAAGATCGTTGCCAGACGCTACCCCGCGAAATGCTGAGGTCTGTCTGGCACGGCCAGACTCTGCTTTTGGCCGAGCGCCACACGGGCCTGAAGCCTCCGGCATTCAGCATTGCCTGGTTCCTGCCATCGATCCTCAAGCACCTGCGTCAGTTTCGCAGCGTGTTGCTTGTCTCGCTGATGTTGCAACTGGTCGCGCTGGTCACGCCGATGCTGTTCGAGAACATCATCGACCGCGTCCTGGTCAGTCGCGGTCTGTCCAGTTTGCAGGTGCTGGGTATTGCCCTGCTGGCGTTGGCGATATTCGAGCCGCTCTATGGCTTCATACGTTCGTGGTTGTTTTCCAACCTGGCCAGCAAGGTCAATGCCGAACTGTCGGCACGCCTGTATCAGCACTTGGTGCAGTTGCCGTTGGGCTATTTCCAGCAACGCCAGACGGGCGAGATCATCGCTCGCGTCGGTGAGATGCAGCAAATCCGTCAGTTCCTCACTGGCTCGGCGCTGACTCTGGTACTGGACCTGGCGTTCTGCGGGTTGTTTATCGGCGTGATGTACAGCTACGCGCCGACGCTGACCTGGGTGGTCGTCGGCTCCCTTGCGTTGTATTTCCTGTTCTGGTTGTGCGTGGGGCCGTTGCTGCGCAGTCGGGCGCTGCGCGAATACGAGCTGGGTGCTGATAACACGGCTTTTCTGACCGAGGCCGTGACGGGCATCGAGACCATCAAAACCGGCGCCACCGAAGGGTTGTTCCAACAGCAGTGGCAACGCCAGTTGGCCGCTTACGTGCGCGCTGCTTTCTCGACCCGTCTGGTCGGAATCTGGGCGGGGCAGGGCATTGGCCTGATCCAGAAACTCACTTCGGCAATCTTGCTGTGGTGGGGCGTGACCCTGGTGATGGACGGGCAGATAACCCCGGGCCAACTGGTGGCGTTCAATATGCTCGCCGGTCATGTGGTGGAACCGATCCTTCGTCTGGCTCAGGTCTGGCAGGACTTCCAGCACACCCTGATTTCGCTGCGGCGCTTGGGCGACATCCTTGAAACCGAGTGCGAAAGCGGCAGCGGTGGTCTGGCCTCGGTGCCGGCATTGGCGGGGAGCATGAGCTTTCAAGGCGTGCGCTTTCGCTATGACGAAGACGGCCAGGAAATACTGCGCAATCTCAATCTGGACATCCAGCCCGGGGAATTTGTCGGCATCACCGGCCCCTCGGGTTCCGGCAAATCGACCCTGACCCGCTTGTTGCAACGCCTCTATGTGCCACAGCACGGCCGCGTGCTGGTGGATGGCATCGACCTGGCCATCGCCGACCCCGTGGCGCTACGTCGCAACATGAGCGTGGTGCTGCAGGAAAGCGTGCTGTTCGCCGGCAGCATCGCCGAAAACATCCGGCTCTGTCGGCCACAAGCCACGGATGCCGAGGTGCACGAAGCGGCGGCTCTGGCCGGTGCTGATGAGTTTATCCAGGCCCTGGGCCAGGGCTATGACACCCAGGTCGGCGAGCGCGGCGGCCAGCTTTCCGGTGGTCAGCGCCAGCGCATCGCTCTGGCCCGAGCCCTGCTGACCCAGCCGGCCATTCTGTTGCTCGACGAAGCCACCAGCGCTTTGGACTACGAGTCCGAAGCCGCGGTCATGGCTAACCTGCACCGCATCGCCCAGGGCCGCACGGTGATCAGCGTTGCCCATCGCCTCAATACCTTGCGCCACGCCTCGCGAATTCTGGTGATCGACAAAGGCCAGGTGGTGGAGCAGGGCAGTCATGAACAGTTGCTCGACCTGGACGGGGTGTATGCCCGGCAGTGGGCATTGCAGATGAAGGATTGACGAAAAGACTGTCGGCGCCAAGGACGATTGAAAGCGCCACTTATTTTTATTCGGACGAAGAGAAGGTAACGGGGTGAATACTATGAAGTTCAATCAAGAAGGTATTAAAGCCGACCAGGCATCAGGCGTTCCACAAGCACTGGTGGACGAATATAAAACCATCGCCAAAAACAATAAAACCATCTTGTTGTTCAGACTGGTCAATCCGTTTTCCACCGGGCTGATCAGTGAGGGGAGCAGCACCAAAAACCTCCAGGTTCACGCGAAGTCTGCCGATTGGGGGCCACAGTCTGGCTATATTCCCGCGGATCCGTCGTTGTCCAAGCTCTGGGACGGCATTACCGCCGTATTTGAAAAGGCGAAAGCTGATGTCAGCCACAGCCTTGAGCTGGGGTATACATCGCCGCAGTTGAAGTTGAGTGAGCAGCGATTTCAATTTCTGCTGCAATCCAGGCTGATCAGCACGATCAAACCGGATGGCACTTTTTCAGTGTTCGGAAAAGGAGAGGGCGCTTTTGAGTTTCGTGCGGTCGCCGAGGGCAGTCATTACGCTATCAGTTACCGACGCCCGGGTGAGTCTGCCTACACAGCGCTGCGCATACTGGCAGACCGCAAAGGTAGCCCGTTGACGGCGGACATCGATATGTTTGCCATTGTTCCGCACTTGTCGAACTTCGCCGATCCCGTGTCCTCCGGGGCCACCGTGGTTGAAGCTGGGCAAAAAAAATCTTCGGTGATGTGGAGCAAAGCGGTGGAAGGCGCATTGAGAAGCCTCGGCGCTGCTGAGCGTCGGACCACTCATGACATGCTCGGAACCATCAGCGACTTTGAGCTCAATATCCGATACCTGATGAATGACGCTGCCCTGTCATTGGGCATGAAAGAGGTCGTCAATCATGGCACCGAGCAAGATAATCCGTATCCCGAAAAAGACGAATTCATTTACGGGATCGATCCGGGAGGGGCGTCGTTCATCGCCACGCGAGCGCAATTAAAAGACTATATCGCCGAGCAACGCAGAGAGGGTTTTGTCTTTCATGAAAACCGCAAGTACTCCGCAACCGCCTTGCAGATTATCCAGGACGCCGCGACTGATCAGTCGAAGTTGATTACATCGCAGGTTGTTCCAAAAATGCAGGCCAGGCGCCTGGCCTCTTATCTGAACGAACTAAAAGCGGTGTTTTCGCCCTCGGGCACCTTCCCTGATCGCAAATCCCTGGATCGCGGCCCTGTCGGACGGCTCAGTGAACGCTTTGAGGTGATTGGCGAGGTGCATGATCTGCTGAGCAAGCACCTGCTCGAAAGCGGTGTGACTCCAGCAGCGAATGCCGGGCGGCTCACCAGAAGTGAACTCGACGCATTGAATCTCGGCGGGTTGGAAAAGGCCCTTGTCGAACGTGTCAGCGCGATGCCGTTACCCGCCGGTACCACGTTGACTCAAAGCCAGATCGCGCGAATCGCGAACCTCGCGGTCGACGGCATTATTCGACAGAACTTCCGCAAGCTCACGGAATTGATGACCTATCTTGGATCACTGGATTTTCCCTTTGAATCAGGAATGAATACTGACCTGCTGCTGGCGTCCGGTGGCGCGGTAAATGCGCAGTATCAGGCGGCGTTGAATGAGCGGATGGCGGCAGAAGGCAAGCCGCTGGTAGCGACGCCGAATGATATGGCGGCTATTGGTTTCGTGCAGAAAATAGCAGAGAGCCTGACCCAGGCTGTCAATGCCCCAGCGTCTGCTACAAACGAGGCGATCAAGAAAGCCACGAGTCAAGGGCATCGGGACATGGAGGGTTATTTGCGCTCGGTGAGTGCGACCTTCGCTGCTGATGCTTACGGCACCGTCTATGTGGCGCCAGATGCCGGGGGCAAGTTCGACGGCACTTTCTGGAATGCCGATCTACCGATGTTGCGTGCCTTGCAGAAGTCGGGGCTGATCGGCGACATCAGGGTTTTGCATGAACCGGCTGATACATATCACGGCAAACAGCTCAAGGATGTCGGATCGCTGCTGACCGCACAGGATACCGAGTTACAGGTCAATTCCAGGAGTCTGGTAGAACCGGTGTATCTGGAGGTGCTCGCCGGCATGCACAAACGATGGGTTCAAGGCGAACCCATGGCTGACCTGATCAGTTTGCATGGCGAAGTGAAAGGTTATATCGACCTTAATCCGAAATCCGCACGTAATAAGGCATTGCACCTGCTGCTCGAGCAAACGGGGAACAAGCTGCTGGAACTCGATGCCATGGATCGCATGGATGCGGGTAGCCGAGTTAAAGCGGCCAAGGCTAACCGCTTGGGTGAATCGCAAATCTGGAGCCGTGAACAACTGACTGCTCATACAGCGGTTTTTGGCAAGACACGGGAGGAATCCTACCTGCGCATTCTGTCGCTGCTCGATGCATGGCAAGGCCACCGGCAGTCTGACTCATTCCCGATCCAGGCTGACAAAAACGGCGAGTTCGTCGCTTATTTGCCTTTTAAAGGCGACGTTATAGACCAGTACTCAAATCAGATTGCAAGCAAACCGGCTTTCGAAATGTTGCGCGGCATGTGGTCCGATATCGAGGTAATCAACGATGCCGCCGCTGGCAAAGCCACGTTCAAGTTCAAGACAGGCGCGCAGACCGAGATCACGTTCAGTCCCGCCAACACGCTGGCACAGGCGTTTGCCCAGCAAAAGCAATTGGCGAATCTGCAAATTATCCTGTTCATGAGCTTCAAGTCGGAGACCATGCCCGCGCAAATCGCGATCCAGGGCGATCAGATTACTGCCAGCAAAAACATCGGCGATACGCCCACGGTCATCTCCAAAGCTCAGAATGACGGCTCATGGAGCACGCCGACGAGCGAAGCGCTGCTGGCGGTAAGGCGTGATGCCCCCGCGAGTTCAACGCCTGTGGTGTCAAGCCGGTACGTCGACCGTTGGGCTACGCCTGTGGTTCAAGGCAACCCGGAAGGCAGCGATAGCCAGTACGCGGCGCAAATCATTGTTCAGACCCAGAATGACGAACCCGTGGCTCGCGCTGCTGTCCGTTTGGCGGGCAAGCACCCTGACAGCTCTTTGGTGATACAACTTGATGCCGATGGCAATATGCGGCTGGTCTACGGTGATCCAGCGATCTTCCAGAAGCTTGGCGCAATCGACAGAGTGCGCTGGCAGATTGTCGGACACGGTGAGGGGCCGGTCGGCGCGCGCACGCTCGGTGATCTGGATGCTGCCCAGTGGTCACAGCACATTCGCCGTTTTCAGCAAAGCCTTTACGACGAATACAGCATCAGTTCGGTGCCGGCGCGGATCAGCCTTGTCGGTTGCGCGGTCGAAGACGCGGACCTGCTCGGTGGTTTTGGGCACAAGCTGGTGGAAGCCTTGCAAATCCCGGGTCTCGAAATATCGGCCCGCAGTGCCAACGTCGTTGTCCAGGCAAACGGAATCAAGACCACCAGGGATGCCAACGACGAGTTGAGGCATAAAGACCCTAGGCATAAGGTCGTGCTGGAATGGAGCCAGGACCAAGGCGTGACCGAGGTTTTCGAGGCGCTGCCCTCACGGGCACTGCTGGGGCGCGATGGTATCGACGTAGGGGCCTTGCTCGACGACCTGCGGCTGGGTCGGGTTGCATTGGAGCAGTTGGGGGCAGCGCAGAATTATGTCCTGACGCTGCTGTTCCCCGGGGACAATGACGAATTGGATCAGGCGCAATTGCGTAGCGTTCTGGAAGATGCAAGTACCTTTAAAATCTTGCAGGACCTGCTGGCCCGGATGTTCAAAAACCCTGGTAGCAAGGTTGATCCGGCCAGCGTGGATGCCGCTGATCTGGTCCGCCAGGCTTTCGATATCAATGGGCAAATCAATGCCGGATCGGCGAGTGCGCGCGGCGATTTGGGCGGTCGTGCAGGCAGCATCGATATCCGTCAGTTCGCCGCCAACCCCGCGCTCTTTGCCAAGACCCATGCCCTGAGTGTCGAGACGCTGGTCAGCGCAGGACGGTTGCCGGACCAGGCTTTTGCCAAGTTGATCAAGATGAACGCCGGTGTGTACGAGGTCGAATACACCGCGACCAGTGGCCCTGACACCGTGCCGGCTTACTTCCTTGGTTACAACGGCCCCAATCAGGGCAACGCGTCGCCGGCCTACATCGATATCCCCAAACAGGCCGCAGCCGGGAGCTTTCTGTTCACCGGTACGTTGTCAGGCTGCTCGCTGGTGGTGACCAGCCTGGATGCCAATACTTTCCGGGTCTACCACGATGGCCGGGTCAACAGTTCCGTGCTCTACGACAATGTGGTGATGTCGGTGGACTGGAACGACTACCGGATCGGCGCTACGGCGGAAGGGATCGCTGCGGCGTACCTGCAGTTCGTCGATGGTCAATGGCAGTTGGCGGTCCAGCGCCAGGCGTATCACGGCACTGACAGGGCCCTCTCGCCAACACTGCGGGTCATGGAAGAACCGCTGTCGATCCAGCACGCCGATAGCCAGATCGGGCCGCGCAAACTGGCCGAATTCACTGACTATCGCGAACAGGTACACCAGCGACTGAAGAAACTGGCCGGCCAGTTCGCTGTGTCTGCCGACGGCGTCACGGACGGTGTATACAGCGGGGGAGCGTTCTCTTACGACCATCCGGCAATTGCCGCATGGACTGCCTTGCGTCGTGAGGTCAATCGTAAGTATTTGCTTGAGATCGACCAATTGAAGGCTCAGCGCGACGAGCTTTATAAACAGCGCAGTACCGCGTCGCGGCCACAATTGATCGATCAACAGATCAAGCAGAACCTCCTTACCCATGAATATTACAAGGCGCAGTTCGACACGGTCTTGCGTGAGAGCGGTTCGGTCGACCGAAGCTGGCTATGGACGCAGATCAAGGCCAAGGAGGGAATGCCTGGCGTCCTCCGTTTTGACGATACCGACCTGCGGGGTGGAGACCAGGATGCTACCAGCAGCCTGGGCGAGCGCTATGCAAACGTCGAGGCGTACCAGCGAGGCGCATTGGACGTTGAGTTCATGCAGGGATTACGCGCTTTTCGCGACATCAGTATTCCTGGCGTAACCCAGAAAATGTCGGCGCTGGACCTGAAACAGCTGTTTCTCGAGGGGCAACTCACCGCGCAACAACGGGGAGCCTTGAGCGCTCGCATCGAAGAAATCAGTCAGGCCGAAAACATTGAAAAGATACTGAAACGTGCAGCATTGCTGAGTGAGGGCTTAAAGCACGCGGGAAGTACGTTCAGTCAACTGGCCCCGCAGGATTTCTTTCTGTCACTGGTCGGTGATGGGTTCGGTGGCCGCTGCTATCCATTGGTCAGGGCGATGGCGGTGGCACTGGCCGACGCTGGCTCTACAGGCATCAACAGTCTGGTGCAAAAACTTTTCCTGGCGGCCGCGGAGCCGCAAGCAGGGAGTTCGACGTTGCTCAAGAACAGTCTGGTCAGGCTGCATTCCAATGGTGATACGGTGCAGGCGTCTACAACGATCGGCAAACTGAATTTGGCCGATGTGGTCGGGCGTCTCAAAGGGGCGACCGGTACCTCGACATTTGCCCTCAATACCCGCAATCACTCAATGCTGGTAGCGAGCACGGTTATGGCCAAGGGCCGTCGCTATTATTTCTATGATCCAAACGTCGGGATCTTTGCCTATGACGATACAGCCAGCTTTCTCAAGGCAATGGAGCAGCATCTGGTAGGCCGAGGGCTGGCAGATTTTTACGGCGCATTCGGCAGCAAGCAGTCTCCGGAATTCAATCTGGTTCAGATCGATGCCGACAAGATGGCCAAAGTCCAGGTAGGTAATGGCCTGGAAGTGGCCGACCTGAGCCGTCCAGGCGAACTGGCGACACTGATCGATCAGCGTCGGCAAGTGCAGGAAACCGTAAGCGTCCAGTCACGAATTGCCGAAGATATGCAGTTGCGCGGTAGCCTGGTGACCCTTGATGTTGAGCAATGGGGCGCCAGATTTGCCGAGTCCAGCACGCGGCTTGCGACGGAAAATGGCCTTGACCCGCGCTGGATGCCGGTCATCGCCACGACCGAGGACCAGGGTGCAGGCAATTATCGGGTGCAATTCATCAACCGTGATCAGCCGGAGCAGAGCCGCTGGCTGAACACCCGGGATTCGAACTTTACCGAATTTCGTCGTTTTATCGATGTACACACCGCTACTTTGGGCAAGCACTTCACCCTCGAGCGTGGGCAGATGCGGCCTCGGGGCAGCGTGGCTGAGGCCGGTTCGATTGATGGCCTTAACGCCGGATTTGCCTTGCAGACACTGATCCAGTGGTTCGCCGACAAGCAGCGTGACGCCAGCGCCCGTGGTGTCGATTCGACTGATCTGGCAACTGCACTGAAGATCCATGGCTACCTCAATATGGTCCAGATGGGCCATGGGGTTTTGCAGGACGTGGGCAAGGTCACCGCGCTGGTACGCACCGCGCTGCGTGGCGAAGTTGTCGCCGGCGAGGCCACTCTCAAGGACTTCGCGTCGACGCTGGGCCACACCGTCAGTGAAGGGGCTGGCGTGATCTTTGGCGGCGGTATGGTGATCCTCGACGCCTATGAGTTGGCCCATGCTGAAAATGAAACCCAGAAGGCAGTGTTCGGCACTCAACTGACCTTTGATTCGGCGAGCTTCATCACCGGTGCCGCAGGTGTCGGTGCGGGGATGCTGGGCGCCACGACGGCAGGTGCCTTGCTGGGCGGGGCCGGAGTGATCGTTGGTGGGCTAGCTGTAGGTTTTACCGCATTGGCTCAGGCCTTTGGGCCGGTCGCCGAGGATGCCAAGGCGGTGGGGCGTTACTTCAATACGGTCGACGATGCCTACAAGGGCCATGGCTACCGCTATGATCAAGCGCATAAAGTGTTGGTGCCACTGCCCGGGGCGGTGGTCAAGACGCTCGACCTGCAACGCAACCAGATCAGCTTCGACAGTCAGTACATCTACCGCACCCATTCCGGCCCGAGCGGCTCTGGCGAAATCAATTATTTCGTGTGGGCCGGCGATTATCCGGTAATGGTCCGAGACCGCAATCAAGCAATCGAAATACGCAGCGGAATCGGCTACCGGGATGCAACCTACACACTCGACCACGGCGAGAGCAACGTGGTGATTCTCCCAAGTACGCCCAAGTCCTACATCAGCTATGAATACGAGCAGTTGCCTTTTGTGACCGCTCGCCACGATGCTGGTTTCGATGTGATCCGACGCCTTGAGCGCGACAAACGTTTCGACTATGACTTCTACATTTTTCCTGCCGAGCGGACGATCCGCAAAATTTCTCAAGAATATGTAGCGACCTCAGTCGAGGTGAAACTTGATCAGCGTAACCGGCAATTGATCGTGCCCGAGTTGCCCAAAGAGCTTCACGGTTTCATGAGCTACGAGATCAAGGGTGCGGGCGGCGAGTATCTGGTGAGCCTCAAGGAAGGCGCATGGTTGAAACTCACGAGCGAGACGCCGGCTTTCGATCCGAATATCAAGGTCGAGATCCATCAACTCGATAGCACGGTGGGGGGCGGTGTTCCATACAGCCTGGTGGGCAACACGCCTTCGCGCTGGATCATCGACACTAGCCGACTCGCTGGAGGCAACATTCAGGTCCTGCGGGATCGGCTGGTGATCGGTGGAGTCAGTGTTCTGCTGGACCCGGCCACTAATGGACGGATACTGCTGGTCAATGGCAAGGGTGAAGTGCGTGAAGTCGATTTCACCGACCTGAGTGCTCGCGTGGTGTCCGAGGATGCGAGCAAGTGGCAAGCACCCGGCCAGGGAATCGAAAAACATCTGAAGGATCTGGCCAGCGCGCATCAGTTACATGGGCAGTATGTGGTAGTCGAAAACTACCAGCACAACGGGCGCAATCTTGGACGCGCTTACTACGACGTTGCCAAAGACCGCATGATGTTCACCGACACCTCCGAAGTGAAGGCCGGGAAGGCTCAGCTCGGCGCGGTGATAGGAGACTACGCCTACTTCCACGATGACGAGAACGCAGCGGCATGGCGCGTCGATATCGCCAGTGGCAAGGTCGACGCGCAGTACACACCATGGTTCAACGACAGCGTGGGCAAGATCAGTCGATTGTGGGCGGAGGGCGGAGAGGTCTATCTGGCGCGTCGGTATCAGATGAAAGACGGCCAGGGCGAACTCAGTTACCGCCTCGTCGGTGATCGTATGGAACTGGTCAGCGCTGTCGGCGACGATGCTTTGCTCAAACTGTTGGCGCGTACCCGTCAGCATGGCGATGCATTCATGAACTTGCTGCAAGGCTACGAAAGCTTCAGCACGCAGCGCGAAACTCCGGTTTACAAGGTCGGTGAGCGGCTCATTCATCCGGTTCCCGCCGCCCTGGTCACGGTGTTTGGAACCGATGCGGCGGGGGTGGCGCATCGTTATTGGATACGCACCGCCGATGGCATGCTGATCAAGCCGAATCTGGCACCGCCGGCGGATCAGGTTCTGCGTTTTGAAGCGCACGAGAGCACCCGCAGCGCCTGGACAATTCCGGCTGATCTGGTATTCGCGGGCAGTATTCCTCAGCCTGACGGGCAGGAAGTGTTTTTCTTCTACAGCAAGGCGCAAAAGGTCCTGTTCCGCCAGAACGGAGCAGGCCAGGCGATTCTCGATGCCAGTCATCCAACTGCCTTGCGCATGGATACTCCGGAGCTGGCGAACGTGTTGGCGCTGGAAGGCCAACTGCTTGCGGTCACTGTGGATGGGCGTGTGGCCCGGCTTGATGCGCGGGGCTCGCTGAACTACGAAGCTGTCAATGAGCATTGGCTCAAAGGGCGTCCGACGTGGTGGCTGGACTTGCCCAAGGTCTCCGGCACTGACGCCACCCTGGCCGTTTTCGGGGTCAAGGACCGCGACGGCCAAAGCGCGCTGTCGGTGTGGTACCACAGTGGTCGTGTGGTGGTGGCTGCGTCGTCATTGCAGGGCAAGCCATTGCAATTTGTCGGCTTTGAAGACGATGGGGTCACGGCACGGCTGTTCGAACCCGGCAGCGGCAAACTTTATCTCCAGCCCTCCATGGCGGCGGATACGTTGGCCACGGCATTCGGCAACGATGCAGTGCTGGACGCAGCGGCGAAAACGCCTGTCGCGAGCGAACTGACACCGACGATGCAGCTCAAGTCAGTGCTGCAAGTCGAGAACGGTTTGCGTCTGACAACGCACAGCGGCGAGATTTTGTTGCGCACCAACAAGGGCAACTTACAGCTGGTGGCAGTCGATGAAAAATGGCAGCAGGACAACCTGCCACGCTTGCCAAAAGCCCTCGCCGAGTTGGCCGGGCAGTGGCGGGCGAAGGGCGTGCTGACCTTGCAGGGCAAGGCAAGTCGAGGCTGGTTCGATATCGACAGTGGCCAGATGTTCTCCGGCAATGGCATCGCGGCCACGGACAACCTTGATTTTGTCGGGGTGGGCAAAGGCGAGCAGGCGGCCTATGTGTACAGTTCGACCGCCCAGGTTCTTTATCGGGTCAACAGCGAGGGCGCGCAGGCCTGGAATCACTTCACCGGGGTCGACCGTACCGATTCCTCCCTGTTGCTCCAGGGCACGGGGGGGGCAAGCGGCACAGACGAACTGGCACCACCGCTGATTACCGGGATCGATACGCTGGTGCTCCATGGTGGCGGTGGTCACGATACTTACCGCCTGAGCCAGAAGGCGTGGGGGCACTACCGAACCATCGTCATCGACAATGAAGACTCGGGCCTGGCGCTGGACCGCCTGATTCTGCCGCCGAACGTTTCGCCAGACATGCTGGTCAGCCGGCATGGCGACGACCTGATTCTGACTGACTCAGCGACGGGCACGGCACTGATGATCCGTAAGGTGCTCGGCGAGCAGGCAGCGGTGCATCGTCACCTGCAGATTGAACTGAAAAGCAACCGGGAGGTGATCGACATCAATTACCTGGCCAAGGACTTCGCTGGAAAGGAAAGTCTTCAGGACGGACTGGTCCAATTGTCCTGGAGCAAGCAGCAGTCCGCCAAGTCGTTAGATGAGGGGGTGGTTTTCGCACACACGAAGAGTCCGAATCTGGCCAAGTTGAGCGGCGTCATGGCGGCCTTCCCTGATGAGGGCGGTAGCCGCGAGAAACTGCCGATGAACCGCCAGAGTGTGCCAAGCGTTCTGGTGCCTTCGATGTCTTGATGGCGCAGAGGAGATGACAGGAGGAGCGCAATGCTCCTTCTGTCGCTGCGTACTTTCGATCCATTTTTTGCGGAACAACCCAGCACCATGAACCGATCAATAATTTTCTCACGGCAAGCCGTGGCCGGCTGGCTGCTGGTCGCTTGGCTGCCCGCCGCGCCAGCCATCGCCGCCGCCAGCGATCTCTGGCAGGTCTACCAGGATGCTCAACAGAACAACTCCGAACTGGCCGCAGCCCGTTTTGACCAGGCTGCCCGGTCCGAGGCTGTGCCCCAGGCAAGGGCCGCGTTGTTGCCGACATTTTCGGCTGGTGCGGAGATCAATAACAATGAGACCACACTGCAACAGCCTGCACAGCAGACCCGGCGCAGCGGTACCAGTTATCAAGCGACGCTGAATCAACCGCTGTTTCGCATTGATCGCTGGTTCAGCCTCAAGGCTGCCGAGGCGCAAAGTGAACAGGCATTGCTGGAGTTATCAGCGGCCGAGCAGAAGCTGATGCTCGACAGCGCTCAGGCTTATTTTGGCCTGCTCAAGGCGCAGGATGGTCTTGCCGCAAGCAAAGCCGAGGAGGCGGCGTTCAAGCGTCAACTCGAACAGGCTGACAGAGGGCTGCAATTGGGGGTGTCTGATCGCACCGATGTGCTGCAGGCCCAGGCCAGCCATGACACGGCACGGGCCAGTCGAATCGTCGCGCAGAAACAACTGGACGATGCCTTCGAAGCCCTGGATACCCTGAGCCACCAGCAATACCCGGCAATCCAGGGCGTGCGCCACGATATGCCAGTGTTGCTGCCCACACCCAACGATGCACGCGCCTGGGTCAACACCGCCATGCAACAAAACCTCACACTGCTGGCGAGCCGGCAGGCCCTGGAAGCCGCGCAGCAAACCCTGAGCGCGCGCAAGGGCGGGCATGCGCCTACCCTGGATGCGGTGCTGCGTTATCAGACCGGCGACAACGATAACCTCGGCTACGGTAACAGCAGCCTCAGAGGTGGCGGTTATGGCGGTGATGTCGAGCAGCGCTCGATCGGGCTGCAACTCAATATCCCGCTGTTCAGCGGTGGCCAGGTGAGTTCTCAGGTGCGCGAAGCGTATCACCGGCTGAACCAGCGCGATGCTCTCAACGATAACCTGCGTCGCCAGGTGGTCGAGCAGACCCGAAATCTGCACCGCGGTCTCAACAGCAGCGTCGAACAGATTCAGGCACGTCGCCAATCAATCATTTCCAACCAGGGCGCGGTGCTGGCCTCGCAGATGGGTTTCCAGGTCGGCACGCGCAATATCGTCGATGTGCTGGAGGCCCAGCGTCAGCTCTACAGCGCGGTGCGCGAGTACAACAACAGCCGATATGACTACATTCTCGATACACTGCGCCTGAAGCAGTCCGTCGGAACCTTGGCCCCTGAGGATCTTCGAGCGCTCTGCGACTACCTCAAGCCGGACTACGATCCGGATCGTGATTTCCTGCCACCGGAATTCCCCCGCCAATTGGCGAGACGCTGATCGAGGCGCAGCAGGTGGTGGAGGGTTACAGTGACGGGCAGGGTGATCAGCGGGGGATCCGATGTTGCATAGATTAATGACGTTCTTTGATCGCCATAAAGTGTTTTGCTACGCATTGGGCGTGATCCTTTCCGTCGGTGGAGGGCTGCTGCTGGGCAATCTCTACCGCGCACAGGCCGAGCAGCGTTACCGGATCGATACCCAGGCCATGACTGAGGACTATGCCGCGCGCCTTGGCGCCTGGAACGCTGACGGCTTCGCCATTGGCGCACTGTCGATGCTCGGGCGGCATGCGCAGTCGCTTAAACAGGTGATCAGCGAGCCTGCGCCTTCGACCGCTTTGAAAGTAGAGGCCGCCACCCCATTGAAAAGCCTCGCCATGGTGGTTGGCGCAGGTCATGCCTATGTCGTCAATCAGCAGGGTGTGATCGTGGCGGCGTACGATAGCCTTGGGCGTTCGGTGGAAGGGTTGAACATAGGCTTTCGCCCCTATTTCAAGACCGCGATGCAGGGCAAACCGACTGTCTACGGTGCCATCAGTCGCACACTGGGCCAGCGCATGTTTTACATGGCGGCGCCGGTGTATGCCTCCAGCACCAGCCAGGAAAAAGCTATCGGCGTGGTGGTGGCGGGTTTTGATGCGCGGATTCTGGACGCTGAGCTGAATAAAACCACCCGCCACCATCTACAGATGATTCTCTCGCCTGGTGGGGTCGTGCTGTCCTCCAATCTTTCTTCGCTCTTGCTCAAGTCTGACCGGTCGTGGGCACCTGAGACATTTACCGGTGATGTGCGCCAGCAATTTGGCAACTACCCATTCACCAACGGCGTACCTGAACGGCTGCCGTTCGATGTCGGGCAACCGGTGGTGTCATTCGAGGGGCAGCGTTACGCCGTGTCCCGGGCCAGTTTCGACTGGAACGACCCGAATGGTTCCTGGGCCGTGATCAGCCTGGACAGCCTGGATGCAGTCCTTTCCGAAGGCCAGTTTCTGTTGATCGAAGGCGCCAGTGCGCTGTTGTTATTTCTGATGTTGTGGGCCGGCCTGCGGCGGCTGACCGATGCTGTGCAACACAAGCGTGATATGCAACGTATCGAACAGAGTGAGCGGCGCCTGGATCTGGCGCTGCAAAGTGGCGCGTTGGGCTTGTGGGACTGGAATGTCAGCCTGGGCACCATTATCAACAACGATGTCTGGATGCGGATGCTCGGCTACAGTCAGGCGGAGCTTGATCGGACATTCGGCAATGGTCTGGAACGCTGGACCTGCCTGGTTCATCCCGAAGACCGGGAACCGGCCATGACGAAGCTGATGGACCACCTCAATCATCGCGTCGGCGAGTATCGCGCCGAATACCGGATGCGCCACAAGAGCGGGCGCTGGTTATGGGTACTGGACATCGGCAAGGTCATGGAACGCGACGCTCGGGGCGAGGCCATTCGTGTGACCGGGGTGCTGCAGGACATCACCAAGGCAATCGAAGTGCAGCGATCCATCGTGGACAGTCAGACCAAGCTGCAGTCGATGATTGCGAACATTCCCGGCGTCGTGTTTCGCAGTCTGCCCAGTCGTGAGCGCGAGATGGTATTTCTCAGCGATGCCATAGAAACGCTCAGCGGCTACCCCGCGCACCATTTCCAGTCCGGGCATGCCTATCGGGATATCGTTCACCCCGATGACCTGGAGATTTTCAACCGCAGCCTGGACAGCACCAGCTATATCCTCGAATACCGGATCATTATGGCCAGCAACGAAGTGCGTTGGGTCTATGACAAGGGCCAGATCATCCAGAGCGATGGCTCACCGCAGTACCTGGACGGGGTTATTTTCGATATCAGCGAGCGCAAGGCCGTGGAGGCGCAAGTACAGCAGTCACGCCAGGAGGCGGAGCTGGCGACGCAAGCCAAGTCCGAGTTTCTCGACAACATGTCCCATGAAATCCGCACGCCGTTGAATGCCATCATCGGCATGGCGCATCTGGTCCTGGATATGCCGTTGGAGAGGGCGCAACGACAATGCATCGAAAAGATGGACCGTGCGGCCAAGGGGTTGGTGAGTGTCGTCAACAGCGTGCTGGACCTGTCCAAGATCGAGGCCGGCAAGTTAAGTATCGAACAGGTCAGCTTCGATCTTCCTGAGATGGTTCAGGATGTGCTCGGCCTCGTGAGCCAGCGCGCCCGTGAGCGGAACATCGAGCTGCGGCTGGATATCCCTTCACACTTGAGTCGTGTCTATATTGGCGACCCGTTTCGCCTCACTCAGGTGCTGATCAATCTGGTGGACAACTCGATCAAGTTCACTGACGTCGGGCATGTGACCCTCGGTGTGCGCCAACTGAGCCAATGGAGCGACACCGCGATGCTGTGCTTCAGCGTCGCCGACACAGGCGTGGGCATGAGTGAGGAGCAGCGCATCCGCTTGTTCAGCGCCTTTGTCCAGGCCGACCCGTCCATCAGCAGACGGTACGGCGGAACGGGGCTGGGGTTGACGATTTCCAGGCGCATTGTGCGTCTGATGCAGGGCGATATCTGGGTCAACAGCATCGAGGGGCATGGCAGTGAGTTCAAGTTCACGGCCCAGTTGAAGTTGGCGCACCCTGCGTCGACCAAAGAACTGACGCCCAGACCCGTTTGCTGTGCGGTTAATACCGGTGGTGTTACCACGCTCGCTGATTCGGGAATGTCCACCTGCGACTATGCGCAGCTATTAGCCGGTACGCGAATCCTCGTGGTGGAGGACAACCTGTTGAACCAGGAGGTGGTGGACGGGTTACTGCAACACGCCAAGGTCCATGTGGTGATGACGGAGAGTGGAGAAGAAGCGCTTAACCTCTTGATGCGCGACGCACAGTTCGATGCCGTGCTGATGGACTGCCAGCTTCCCGTCATGGACGGCTACGAAACGGCCAGGCAGATTCGCCTTCATGCTCATTTGCAGCGGCTGCCGATCATCGCGGTCACGGCCAACATCCTGGCGGATGTGAAGGGCCGAGCCTTATCTGCCGGAATGAACGATTGCATTACCAAGCCGCTGGAGATCAAGGCTTTCTACCGGACTCTGGCGTGCTGGATCAAAACGCAGGAATTGCAGGTGCTGCCGTCGGTCATTGAGTCACCGTCGGCGGCAATAATATCCCGACCGGAGTCATTGCTGGCCCTCGACGGCTCCTCGATCAACACCGCCCTTGGCCTTGCGGTGGTCAATCAGGACGAAGCGCTCTACGCGCATCTGCTACGGATTTTTTATGCGGATAATCAGCAACTGCTTGAGCATCTCTGGCTTGCTCATGAAGCTTTGGACACGACCACCATCGGCCGTCTGGCCCACAGTCTGAGGGGGTGTGCCGGGCATATCGGGGCGACGGCGCTGCAAGAGGCTGCAGGATTGCTGGAAGAAGGCTGCACGCGCGAGGATGATACTGCGTCGTTGATTCACCACTTGGCTGACTGTCTACGGCCGGTGCTGGCTGATCTTGCCGATTTTACGGCCCAGGCGGTGCCCCCAACGGCTGTCAGTCCGCCTCTGACAAATGACGAAAAAGATCTGCAACTGGATCGACTCGCTCGTTTGCTGGTGGAGGACAATGCTGAAGCCCTGAGCCTGATCGACCGCCTGTGTCAGCAAGACGACGGCGCCGGTTTGCGGGTTATCCAGGAACTGATCTATGACCTGGAGTTTGCCCAGGCCCACGCGCTACTGGTGCACTACCGCCAGTCGATCACCGACCGCTTGCAGTGAGGAGCGCCTGACAGGCCGCCACACGCTCCTCACACACTTGCACCAGTCGACGGTGCAGGGCCCGCAATGGTTCGCAGATCTGCGAACGGTGCGACACCACCAGGTTCAGCGGGGCCGGATCCCCCAGCCAGCCGCCCAACAATGGCAGCAGGCGGCCGGCGGCCAAGTCGTCGGCGACAGTCAACAGCGGCAGATAGATCACACCATGGCCGGCCAGGGCCCAACGGCGGGCAGCGTCGCCATCGTCGCAGTGAAAGAGTCCCTGCACCCGCACCTCTTCGACCTCGCCCTGGGCATGGAAGCGCCAGCGCGATTCCGGGCGGCCGATGCTATGGCTGATGATGCAGTCGTGTTCACCAAGTTGCGCCGGTGTGACGGGTGCCGGGTTTGCGGCCAGATAAGCCGGGGCGGCACAGACAATGAAATGGTGGTGTTTGAGTACCGGCAGTTCCACCAGATCCAAAGACAGGCTGCGGCCAAAGCGCAAGGCTGCGTCGAACTTTCCTTTGAGCAGGTCTTCTTCCTTGTCGCTCAGAGACAGCTTGATGTGCAGTTTCGGCTTCTCCTGCTTCAGTTGGGCCAGCAGGTCGAGCAACAGATGGCGCCCCAGGTCTGAAGACACGGTGAGTTCGAGCATGCCGTCATCATGAGTCAACGAGCGCTTGCCCATGGCCAGGATCTTCAGCGCATGCTGCGCGCTTTCCAGATAGCGTGCGCCCTCGGAGGTGAGTTTCATGGTGCGGGTGGAGCGGGTAAACAAGCGCACGCCCAGGCGGTTTTCCAGACGCTTGAGCGCCATGCTGGCAGCGGCGGGGGTGATGGACATGGCACGAGCAGCAGCCGACAGGCCTTCCAACTCGGCGATGAGTACAAACAGCTCTAGATCTTCCAGGTTGGCCATAGTGAATACTCGCTGTTTGCTCAGAGGCCGGGAAAGTTAGAGGAGGCGGTGAGCATCGCTGCTGACAGTGCCTGCTGGTCACTGGGCAGGCATGACATCAGTTCCTGGTGGTCGAGCATCTGTCTGAAGGCGTGGGCATGCCGTTGAGGTAGATCGATGCCGGGTTGCAGAAACGCCAAGTGATAGGTCAGGGCCAGGGTGAACAGGCGTGTCGACAGTGGCGTGGACTCAAGATCTTTAGCGCTTGCCCGACTATCGAGCAGAGCGCTGGCGTGGCTGATGCTCCAGGCCAGGTTGAGCAGACGGTCTTCCGGGTCGACATGGTTGAGTATTTCCTCAATCAGCAGCCGGCTGTTGACGAGCGCCTGGGAGAGACTGGCATACGGCTGATTGAGGCCGACCAACGCCAGGCAGGCAGCGCTGCGAAACTCCGCCGGGTCGCTTTCGACGACGCTGTTGTCGAGCAGGATTGTCAGGGTATCGAGGAGCGCATCCAGGCGAATGTGTGGGTTTTGCGCCAGCTGCAGCGCCAGTGCACAGATAAAACCGTCACGCATATTGCTGCCCGCTGACGGCTCGGCGGCCGGTTGCGGGCTATGCAGCGGTTTGTCCCGGTACCCCAATTGCGCCGCCACCCGGGCCAACACGACTGGCGGCGAGATCGGCTTGGCGATGTAGTCCGCAGCGCCCAGCAGCAAGCCAAGACGTTCGTCCTCGATGCTGCTGCGCGAGGTCAGGAAAATCACCGGAATGGTCGCCGTGGCCGGATGGTTTTTCAACTCACTGAGCACCTGGAAACCGTCCATGCCTGGCATGGTGATATCGAGAATGATCAGGTCAGGCCTGGAACTATGAGCCAGCTCGATACCGCGTTCGCTGTTCTTGGCCAGCAGCACTTCGTATTCAGTGGTCAGCGTCTTTGACAGTACGATCAGCGACTGCGGATCGTCGTCGATGGCCAGGACGGTATAGGAATTGGAGAGGCGCGCTGCGTGCATGGGATATTCGCCTGTGCGAGGTAGGCCGGCATTCTAGCGTATTTGCCGTCAGGCATCCTTGCTCAGAGCCTTGTATTGTCGTCGTTGTAATCGTGAAGATTCAAACTCGATCCTCACCTGCAACGCTAGGTAAGCTGAGAACTCGACGGCGGATAAAGTTCGTTGAGCACCGTCATCAGTGCGCGCTTGCGTGGGTTTTCCAGGCCGAGCCAAGCCACACCGATGCCCGCGCCACTCATGGGCAGCGCCAGCGGTCGAATCACTACACCGACCGGCAGTGCCGATGCCGCGCCACTTGGCAAAATGCCGATGCCCAGACCGGCAGCCACCAACGCCAACTGGGTGGTGAATTCGCCCATTTCCCGGGCGATCGTTAAAGTCACTTTGCGTCGGTGAAAACCTGCGAGCATCTGGTCATACAAACCGGGGGCGAATTTGCGCGCCAGTACCATGACCGGATGTTCGGCCAGGTCCTGAGGCTTGACACGACGTTGGCTGCACAGCGGATGTTCTGGCGGCAGCGCCACCACCAATGATTCTTCGAAAAGCATGCGGGTGTGCACGCCAGACACATTCAAGGGCAGGCGTACCAGACCAAAATCCAGGGCATTGTCCAGCAAGGCCCGCGCCTGCGGTAGCGAAGGCATGTCCTTGAGTTCCAGTTCGATACGCGGGTAGCGCTCCTCCAGCGTACGCACGAGCAACGGCAACAAGTGCGACAACGTTGAGGAGACAAATGCCAGACGCAATATGCCCACTTCTCCGGCCGCCGCTTGCTGTAACACCTCAAGGGCGCGTCCCGCCTGACGCAATGTCGCCAGGGCCTCGGGCAGAAACAGCGCTCCTTCCTCCGTCAATTCGACTCGGTGCCGGTCACGCTCGAATAACTGCGCGCCGACATCGTCCTCCAGAGCTCGTATCTGCGCACTCAAGGCGGGCTGGACAATGTGCAGACGCGCGGCCGCACGACCAAAGTGCAGCTCCTCAGCCAAGGTCGCAAAAGCCCGCAGATGCTTGAGTTCCACTGTTGTGCTCCGATTTCATGCAGATTCTGGTGATCACGATTGGTGATTACAGCATCACCATAAACGATTGGCGTGACATGGCGATAGCGATTGAAAGTGAGGCCATGGTCAACTCGTGAATGGTAGGGAAATCCGCATGATCGACAGTTTTCGTCTGAACGGGCGCAGGGCGCTGATCACCGGTTCGGTACGCGGCATTGGCCTGGCCCTGGCTCGAGGGCTGGCGCAAGCGGGCGCGCAAGTGGTGATTAATGGGCGCGATGCCAAACGCGCCCAAAGTACCTGCGCGTTGTTGCGCGATGAAGGCCTTGAGGCTGAGTACGCGGTGTTCGACGTGACCGACCACCAAGCCGTCGCATCGGCGGTCGATGAATTGGAAAAGCACTCAGGCCCGATCGACATACTGATCAACAACGCCGGATTGCAGCATCGTCAGGCACTTGAGGATGTCAGTGCCGAAGATTGGCACCGGCTGATGAGCACCAACCTCGATGGCGTATTCAATGTGTCCAGGGCTGTGGCCCGACACATGATCGCTCGCCGGCGCGGCAAGATCATCAACATCGGCTCCGTGCAAAGCGAGCTGGCCCGGCGCTCCATTGCGCCTTACGCCGCCAGCAAGGGCGCCGTGCGCATGCTCACCCGTGGCATGTGTGCCGATTGGGCCGGCCATGGTCTGCAGATCAACGCACTGGCCCCCGGCTATTTCCAGACCGAGCTGAACCAGGCGCTGATTGATGATCCAGTGTTCTCTGACTGGCTGATGCAGCGCACGCCCGCCGGGCGCTGGGGCAGGGTAGACGAACTCTGCGGCGCGGCGGTTTTCCTCGCCTCCTCAGCGTCCGACTTCGTTAACGGTCAGACCCTTTTCGTCGATGGTGGCTTGACCAGCGTCGTCTAACTCTCGCAAAGGACTCCACGATGCCTCAATCCCTGCCAACCCTCTGCGGCTCCATCATGGGCTCGCCGTTTTCGCTCTCGGCAAAGATCCACAATGCTGCTTACGCCGCCCTTGGCCTTGACTACACTTTTGTCTGTTTTGGCGTCGAGGATCCTGTGGCTGCGGTGGCGGCCATTCGCGCTCTGGGCGTGCGCGGCATGAACGTTTCGATGCCCTACAAAACGGCAGTCATGCCGTGTCTGGACAGCATCGATGAGTCGGCCCAGGTGATTGGCGCGGTCAACACGATCAACAATGTCGACGGCGTACTCACCGGCTATAACACCGACTACCTGGGCGCGGTACGAGCACTGGAGGAGGTCACCGAACTGCAAGGTAAGCGCATCGCCGTGATCGGTGCCGGCGGCGCTGCCCGTGCGGTGGTTTACGGTTGCTTGCAAGCGACGGCTGAGGTCACGGTATTCAACCGCAGTATCGAACGCGGCACTGTCCTCGCCGAGGATCTGGGTGCGCGGTGGGGCGGCAGCGTCGAGGTGTTCACGGCCGAGACTTTCGATATCGTCATCAATGCCACTTCCGTTGGCTTCAAGCAGCCGGACAGCAACCCGCTGGACGGCCGACTGGCCCGTCACCTGATCGTCATGGATGTGGCGTTCATGCCGGTGCAGACCGCGTTGCTGTTGCAGGCCAAAACACTGGGGTGCCGTACCGTGCCCGGCACCCGCATGTTGGTGCACCAGGCCTGTCGGCAAATCGAGTTGTACACCGGAAAAGAGGCGCCCATCGACATTATGGAGCAGGCCATGCTCGAGGAAATACAGCGCTTGAAACTGTAAGTAATCCACCGACCAGTCAATAACAAGATGCCGTAAAGGCACCTGGAGGTACCCCATGATTCACGATCATTCAGCAACCGACATCGCCTCGATCGCCGAGGTGCAAGTGCACAAGAAAGACTTGCACCGCGCCGCTTGGGCCTGCTCCCTGGGCAGTGCTCTGGAATACTACGACTTTGCGCTTTATACCCTGGCTTCGGCGCTGATCTTCGGGCCATTGTTCTTTCCTGATCAGACCCGCGCCATGAGCCTGATCGCCAGTTTCGGTACCTACTTTCTCGGTTTCGCGATACGGCCGCTGGGCGGGGTCCTGTTTGGCATGATCGGTGATCGCGTCGGCCGAAAGTTCGTGCTGGCGTCGACGGTGCTGCTAATGGGTATTTCCAGCACGCTCATCGGTGCGCTGCCAAGCTTTCATCAAGTCGGCTATCTGGCACCGGTGCTGCTGGTGATTCTGCGTTTGATGCAAGGGTTGGGCGCGGGTGCCGAACAGGCTGGAGCGGCGGTGATGATGACCGAATACGCCCCTGAAGGTCGGCGCGGTTTCTACGCTGCGCTGCCTTTCCTCGGCATCCAGTTGGGCACCATCCTCGCCGCGTTGGTGTATTTCCTGGTGGTCAGCGGCAATGACAATGTGATCGAAAGCGGGCTGTGGCGCTTGCCGTTTTTCAGCAGCGTGGTGATCGTTGCATTGGGTCTGTACATGCGTCTGTCACTCAAGGAATCGCCGACCTTCATCCGCCTCAAAGCGCTCAAGCGCGTATGCGAGAACCCGCTGAAGAGCGCGATGAAACACTCCAGACCGACCTTGTTGATCGGCATCGGACTGCGCCTGGGGGAAAACGGTGGTTCGTCGATTTACCAGGCTCTGGCGGTGAGCTACATCGTTGGCGTGGTAGGTCTGCAAGGGCCGGTGGGTGTGCTGACCCTTATCTGCGCGGCCAGCCTCGGCGCGCTGACCGTACCGATTGCCGGCAAGCTCAGCGATCGGTTTGGTCGAGTCATCGTCTATCGGGCCTTCGCGCTGGTGCAATTGGCACTGGCGTTCCCGGTGTGGTGGGTACTCAGCCTCGGCAACGTCGTGGCAAGCATCATTGCCATTTCGATCGCACTGGGTATCGGCACCTGGGGAATGTTCGGGACTCAGGCGGCGCTGTTGCCTGAGCTGTTCGGCTCACGCCACCGCTATATGGGGGTGTCGATTGCCCGGGAAGCGTCGGCAGTGATCGCCGGTGGCATTGCGCCAATGATTGGAGCCGGCATTATTGCCCTGGTGGTGGCGAGCCACGACGGCGACGCCAACGCCGGTGTCGGTGCCTGGCTGCCGATTGCCTGCTACCTGACGCTGCTGACACTGATCACTCTTTACAGCACATTCAAAACGCCAGAAACCCTCAATCGTGATCTGGACGAACCGCGTGATGCCTGGGACATGGCCAGTGCCGGCGCAGCGCTGCCTGTTGAGCGTGGAAGTCGTAAACGTACGCGAATAGCGTGACCAGGTCTGATCTCATCTTGGCCAACACGTTGTCGAGATTGACTGGAGGAGGGTGGGCGCCTGGATCCGAACGCCTATCAGCGTAAAGCCACTTTGGGAACGGAGTGTAAGCCGAAAGTGGATGTGCTGATGGAATTCCAAAAATGAGGTTAGAGTGTTCATCCATGTCTGTTTTCGCGCAATTGCACCAAGCGGTTCCAGCGAACCTGCAGAGCCATAAACTGTATATCTACCGTTATGTGAACAATGAATCGTCCAATGTTCGTTTCTCTGGATGGGCCCAAGGGCACCGGTAAAACCACGCTGTTGGAGGCCGTTACAAAAGCACTGAGGGCCGATAACCAAAAAGTTATCCGACTTTGCGAGCGTAAAAGAGATCCCTACAGGGGTGAAACCATGGCCCTGGTTAACGCCCTTGCCAAGAATCCTTCCAGGGAACTTGAGTGGTCTGTGTGCCAGGCTTTTGCTGAAAGCCGTAGCTGGATTTCCCGACATGTGCTGACTGAGCAGCCGCCGGGCAGCATCATCCTGATCGATCGCTGGTATCCGTCTGACGCCGCATTTCGCCATTCCGTGCCGTTTGCCGAGATTCTCCAGTTGAACATGGATCGAGACGTACGAGTGCCAGACCTGCATGTCGGCGTTGTCACTGCGCCGGATATTTCATGGGCGCGGGCAACGACGCGATCGCGAGGACTGGGCGGCACTGTGATCCAGAAGTATGCGGAGCACGTAACGTGTACCGAGAAGTTCGAGCAAGCGGTTGCAGATCACGGCTGGGTTTTATGCCGCAACGAAGGGACCGTCGAAGAGGCAACCGCGCAGGTGATCAGAGAGATCTATAAAGTGCTGCGGTGATTGTCGGAGTGGAGACAGACGTTGCTATGAGCGTGCGTAGCGTAATACATGATTTAACATAATATACATTACACGTAACAATATGTTTCTGGATTAGCCCGTTTGCCTAGTGGATTTCAACCTACAGAATCGACCTGAATCCGAGCTACGGCGTTTCCTTGATTTCGATGCCGCTCAACCCTCACCACGCGTCAGCTTTTCAATCAGCGTTCGATGCTGTGGAAATTGCCGCGTGAGTTTCTGCCGATCAGCCATTTCCATATCGGCAAAATCAAATCCTGGCGAAACGGCTTCGCTGATCAGCCCAAATCCGTTCTCGCCGTCGAGCAACCGTGAAGCTTTCCAGATTCCACCCGGTACATGTAATTGCAAAAGCTGTCCTGCCAAAATGTCGCTGCCCATCACTAATGTCTGTAACGAACCATCCGCATGGATCAGGCTGTACTCAATGGCGTCGCCTATGTGGAAATAATGCAAGATGTCGGATCGATTGAAATGAAACTGGCCCACCGGTGATTGCCGATCCAGAAGATAGTAAATCGAGGTCATCAGATACCGTGGGCCGCTGGGGGTTTCGAGTGGGTCGCGATGATCTGCCTGATAGGTTCTACGGAAATAACCACCTTCAAGGTGAGGTTCAAGATTCAACGCTCCAATGACGGCTTCAGCCTTGGCGCTAAACTCAATCATGGTGCCTTCTCCGTCGAATATGCTTCTAATTTCGTGTTAGCTCGACTAAACGGCTATTTAGTAGAGTTATAGAAAAGCAAATCTGTGCCGGCCTTTTCGGAGGTTTCCGGTGCATATTCGATATTCGATAATCGCTGATCGTCAGAGTAAACAGCAATACTACAAGCTGTTACTCGACCATGGATTCAAGCGTTCTGGCCACATTGTCAACGCTTTTCCGCCAATTCGGCCTTCAACACTGAGCGAGCCCTGAATAGCCTTCTGGTAGTGGTAACTTCAAGGGAAGTGTTGACTCTTGGCGACATCGAGATTGGCCTGACTACGTCACCCAGTTGAAAATCGGCACGTTGGTTGAGGGGATGAAGCCCCCTGCCCCCTGCCCCTCTACGAATAACTGACCGAGGTCGCGCGGCAAACCATCGCTCAGTGGCATTACCGGTTTAGCCATTCTTCCCGCTCCCGAAGAAGCGATTTTCCACCCTTTGCAACCCGAGGTTTTCCCGCAGGCTGCGGCCTTCGTACTGCGTGCGGAATAGCCCGCGCCGTTGCAGTTCAGGCACCACCAGATCAACAAAATCATCGACGGCACCCGGCAGATGAGTGAACAGCACATTGAAGCCATCCGCTGCATATTCTTCATACCAGGTGGCCAATTCGTCGACGATCTGCGCCGGCGTGCCAACCTGAACCTTATGCCCACTGGCCGACAGGCTGCGCAGCAGTTGCGCGACTGTCGGACGCTCGCGACGGATCAGATCGACCACCAGTTGCTGCCGGCTCTGGTGCCCTTGCGTCGGCGCGAGATGTTCCGGCAACGGCACCACGGCGTGCAATGGCAAGGCCGACAGATCAATGCCAAGGTCAAGCAGCCAGGACAAGCCCTTGAGCATCACTTCGGGGTCGAGTAGTTCTTGCAACAGCTGGTACTTTTCTTCGGCCTCGTTGAGGGTTCGGCCGACGCTCGGCGCAATGCCCGGAAAGATCTTCAGTTGCCCGACGTCTCGCCCGTAGTGCGGCAAACGCTCCTTGAGGCCGGCGTAAAAAGCTTTGCCCTCCTCCAGGGTTTGCTGGGCGGTGAACACCAGTTCAGCGCTGCGCGCCGCCAACTCTCGCCCCGGGCCAGACGAGCCGGCCTGAGCGATCAACGGCCAACCTTGCAGGGGGCGCGGCGCGTTCAACGGACCGCGAACCTGGAAGTGTTGGCCGTGATGCTCAAGCACGTGCATTTTCTCGGTATCGAGCCAGGTGCCTGTGACCTTGTCTCGCACAAAGGCATCATCGGCCCAGCTGTCCCAGAGTCCCGTTACCACGTCGAAAAACTCTTCGGCCCGAACGTATCGATCAGCATGCGCCAAGGGCTGGGCATGATTGAAATTTTCGCCGCCAATCAAACCGGTTACCAGGTTCCACCCGGCTCGACCACCGCTCAGGTGATCGAGTGAAGCGAACTTGCGCGCAACGTTGTAAGGCTCGTTGTACGACGTATTGACCGTGGCGATCAAACCGATGTGTTCCGTCAACACCGCTAGTGCCGGCAGTAGCGTCAACGGGTCCCAGCGCAAGCTGTAAGACGTGCGGCTGAGCACCCGTGGATCGAGGTTGCCCACCGCAACATTGTCATTGAGAAACAACGCATCGAAGCAGCCTCGTTCCAGCGTTTGCGCGTAGTGCCGATAGCGCTGAAAATTCAGCGAAGCATCGGCATCCGCCTGTGGGTGACGCCAACTGCCACCGTGCGCGCCGGAGCCGGACAGAAAGGCCCCAAGGCGTATTTGCCCCGGACGTTCAGCCACGACCCGACCCCTCTCCGGCGAGTGCCTGCGCCGTTTTTGCCCCGCGCAGCAACCAGGCCACCGAGGCCCAGACACTGAGGCTGGCCACCGCCAGAAACACCATGACCGCACGATAGCCATTGAGGAACGCGCCCTGCACATCATCCAGCGGCAGTGCGGAAAAATGATGATAGATCCCGACGCCGAGCGCCAACCCGAGACCGCCACCCACGTTGTGCAACGTCATCAGCGACCCCATGGCTACCGAACCGACCTGCTGCGGCACCGAAGAAATTCCCAACACCGTCGATGGCCCGAGAATGCTCGCCCAACCCAGGCCCATGACCACGAACGCGGCCAGGACATAGGCCAGAGACGTCTGGCGATCAAAACCGGCCTGCAACAACGCCGACACCACAAACAGCAGTAACCCGGTCTTGATCAGCAACGCCGGCCCCTTGCGATCCACCAACCGCCCCACAAGCGGTGACAATACCGCGACCCCAAGTGTGGTCGGCAACAGCAACAGACCGCTGGCCTGAACGTTTTCGCCGCGAATCAACGCCAGGTAAAGCGGCATGACAAAAAACGCCACGCAGTAAAACAGCGCCAGGCCGAAACTGGCGGTCACCGCGGCCACGAAGCGCCGGTTGGCGAATAACCGCAAGTCGATGATCGGCGCCGCGACACGTTTTTCCACCTCGATGAACGCCCAGAGCGCCAGCACCGCCAGACTGATCAAGCCCAGCGTAAACGGCGAACGCCAACCCCACGCTGCGCCTTGCACGATCACCAGCACCAGGCTTGGCAGCCCAACCAGCAGCAAAATCGCTCCCAGCCAATCAAGCCGGGCGCCTGTCTGCTCAGCCCGGGACTCATCGACGCTGACGCTGCAAATCGCCAGGCTGAGCAGCACCAACGGCACGTTGACCAGGAAGATCCATTGCCAGCCGAACGCGCTGGTAATCACTCCGCCCAACACCGGCCCGATGGCCAGCCCGACGCCATTGACGCCGAACAGCACACCGAACGCCTTGCCTTGTTCGGCGCTGTCGAATGTGCTGGAAACAATGGCGCCGGACGCGGTATAGAGCACCGCGCACGCAAGGCCTTGGACGATTCGCGCGGCGATCAACTGGTCGATGTTGCCGACCAGGCCGGCCGCCAACGAAGCCAGACCAAACACACTCAGGCCGATGAACAGCACGCGTTTGCGCCCATGCACATCCGCCAGCCGCCCGACCAGCACCATAAAACTCGACAGCGACAGAATGAAACCGTTGATGACCCACTGCAAACTGTCGACGTCCGTCCCCAGATCTTGCTGCAACGCCGGCAGTGCGGTGTTGACGATGGTGAAATCGACGCAGCCCAGAAAACTGGCAATGCTCACTCCGAGCAATGCCCACCACTTGCGTTGCTGTTGCGCAAAAACGCTCATGGAAACTCCTTGTTCAATTGAATAAAAACAGCGTTACGGTGATGCACTACGGCAGGAGCGCTCGCTCCGCCGTTTTTTTCAAATCGCGATCGCACCACTCGACCAGTTCGGGTGAATTGCCCCAGGCAGCGTGAAGGGAATCGGGATCCCGCGTTTCTTGAATTTCAACGGCAACCAGCGCACCCGGTCCGGGCTGTGAGGCTCGATCAGCAGATCACGGCTGGTGGCCATCGCGGCGGTCATCTGCTGCGGATACAGCACGTAGTCGTAACCCTCGGCGGCCCATAGCGGCAAAATGATCGGGATTTCTTCGAGGATGTATTCGCGGCACTGGTTGGCGGCACGCGTGATGTCGGCGTGTTCGTCACGCAATCGCAAACGGTCGGTAAACACCGCGATGGTGCTTTCGATCGCTTCGCGCAACTCATGACGCTCGTGGTAGATCACATTGAGTTGCTGGCGCAGTTCCGCGTATTGGTCGCTTGCCAGTTCCTGGTTCCAGCGGGTGATGTGATAGGGCACGCGCAAACCGTCGAGAATCTGCTGATTGCGTGCCAGCCAGGCATCGCCGTCGCGGATGGATGCCGACAACGCTTCGCCGGGGGATTTGCCGTGCTTGTTATGGCGCTGCAAGGTGTCGGCGACCACGACTTTGACGTGGCTGAAGCCCGACTGATTGATCAGGTGGATGGTCGAGCGCAGCTTTTGGTCCTCGTGATACTCCTGGCCAACGCTGACCGCCAACACCACCCGCTTACCTTCAAATTCGTGCTCTTCGCCACCCTTGTTGAAATAGGCCTTGAGGTTGATTTCCTGTGCGTTGCTCATGAGTTAGCTCCAGTAGGCCAAAGGCTGGTGTTCGCCGTAAAAACCGATAAAGACGCCGAGTGTCACGCGGGTGCTGCTCGCTGAAGGGCGCACCGCATGGATCAGCCGCGGGTTGAGCAGGATCAGGTCGCCAGGCTCGGGCTTGATCACAAAGTCCGGTGGCGGTAGCAAATGCCGCTCGATGCCATAGGCGCGGTCGCCACGCAGGCGCTGGTATTGCTCCTCGTCCGGCTCGATGCCCCAGATCTCGAGTTCGCCACCGTCCTCGGGGATTTCCAGATAGATGTTGGTCGATAACTGCGTGAGTAATTTCGGGTGGTGCCCTTGAGGGGCATTGCGTTCCAGATTGTCAGTGTGTGGCGTCAGGTCGACGCCGCTGCCCTGGAAGCGGGCGATGCCGACGAAGCATTTTTGCCCATCCACTTGCAGCAGGTGCGCTCCGTGGGGCCAGACTTCATCGAGCAGCAAACGCAGTTCGTCGATCGGTGAAGCCAGTGGCCGGAACAAGTTGCGAATCCGGCGGATGTTGGCGTGGGCCTGAGCGTGATAGTCGGCACGGCTCTGCTCATCCTGGATTTCGATGTAGGCCTTGCCGATCCGGACAAATTCCTGCTGCTCGGTAAAGGCGCTGCGTAATTCGGGGCGGAATAAATGATCGCGTGCGACCTGCAAGGTGTCCGGTGGACAAAAGCCTTTTAGTTGCACGCCATAAGAGCGTTTTTCCACGACATCAAGAATATGCCGTGCTTCAAGTTGGTCGGCAGTAATGACTGTAAACATTCAAGCTTCCTCATTCCCTGGAAGTAACGACGGGACAGACCGGGTAAATCTTTCAAATTGTTTCAGGGCAACTTTAGGAAATTACCTGAGTCTTGTGAAATATCGTTTATCTCTAACTACCCAACTAAAAAATGTATCAAAAATCAGGCAAATAGAACCTTGCACAGACCATTGACAGAACGTGTCAAAGATTATTAAAAATACTGATAATTAAACTAAGTAACGCACATTGTTCGAGCTCTCTAATTGATCACCCTCCTTCAAACAGTCATCAATTTGTCACGTCGTTAAATTGCTCATCAAAGTAAGCCGGCGCATTAAATGAGTTCTGGATAATGCCCTCCTCTCGATAAAGATCGGCGGTGTGTTGCACGTCTTCAACGACCGCTGGCGCAACCGGAATACGGTGCGGTACGGCGAAGCGATTGGAGCGTTCGTGGATTTCCACCGGCAAACCGCTGTAGCCCGCCTGGATTTTCGAGAACGCCTCCTGATGCTGGTTAGCCCAGGCATAGGCGCGATCAAGCCGTTTGAGCAGGTCACGAATTTGCAGGGATTTGTCACGGATGGCGTTGTCATTGGCGACCAACAACATGTGCCCGGCAAACAGCCCTTCGCCACTGACCAGCACCCGTGTGCCGCCTTCCATTTGCACCATGCTGGTGTAAGGATCCCAGGTCGACCAGGCGTCTGCCTGACCGTTGGCCAGCAAGCTGCGGGACTCGCCGGGTTGTAAAAAAATGAACTGCGCATCACGGCCGTGCAGCCCCGCCGAACGCAGCGCCGCCAGTGCCATGAAATGCCCGATGGAGCCTCGGGTGGTGGTAATGCGCTGGCCCTTCAGGCTCGCGGCGTCTATCAGCGGCGAGTTCTGATTGACCACAATCGCCACCGCGGTTTGCGTCACGTTGACCTTGATCACTCCGACCGTTTTGATCGGCGCTCCGGCCGCCGCCGCAAACACGAACGGCGCGTCCCCGAGGCTGCCGAAGTCCACTGCGCCGGCCGCCAATGCTTCGGCGGTGGGCGCGGCGGCGGCGAACGAGGCGAACTCGATCGGGTAAGGCAGATTCTCCAGCTCACCGGCCGCTTGCAGCAAGATTTTCAGCGACTGCTTTTGGCTGGACACACGCAAGGTGTCGTCGGCCACGACCGGAGTGCTCAAGCCCGAAATCATGAGCACCAGCGTCAACAGCCCGCCAAGTTTTGCAACCGCGTTACGGGCCTTATCTCCCGCAAGCCGGCGTCGACGGATTTGGCTGGCGCCGCCAACATCGTCGGTGACACGGTCGTTGCCAGCGGATGTGCATTGGCTCATCGGTCAGAACGCCAGGCTGACGCGGCTGTAGTAATACCCGCCGCCCAGACCGTACGGCGAGAACATCCCGTATTCGTAGGTGCCGGCCCAGGCCTTGAGGCCGATCTTGTCCGGGTATTCATCGAACAGGTTGTTGGCACCCAATGCCACGGTGAGGTTCTTGGTGACGTCGTAGGCCACGTCGATATCGGTGATCCACTTGGCGCTGTAAGTACGATCGTTGGCCGGGATGTTCGAGCCTTCGGTGTACTCGCCGAACCGCGTCAATTGCAGGTTGGTGGTCCAGTCGCCGACCTTGTAGTTGGTCGACAGAATCCACTTGTCTTTGGGCGTCGACTTGGTCAGATCGATCTGTTGCTGGCGGTCGAACAACAGGTAGCTGGAACCCAGCCGCGACAGGGCTGCCGGGGTATCGGCCAGGTCACGGATCGTGGTTTTGTTGTGGTTGTAGGCGATGCTCCATTTCGCCGTGCCGTACTCACCAAACGACTGGCTGTAATCGGCCACCAGGTCCACGCCTTTGGTGCGGGTGTCGGCGGCGTTGGTGTAATACTGGCCGGCGAGGTTCGGTGCCAGTCCGTTTTCGACGAGGATCTGCGAGACGGCGGCTCCTTGCAGCAAACCGGTCTGCAGAATGCGTTTGTCGATGTCGATCAGGTAAAAGTCAGCGGTAAAACGCAGGCGTTCGGCAGGCTCCGCCGTAAAGCCCAGGCTGTAGTTACGCGAGGTTTCCGGTTCCAGGTCTTTGGCGCCCAAGGCAATCGCTTCGGCCGAATCCGGACGCATTTGCTTGGTGCGCACTGAGCTGGTGGTGCCGTTGGCGCCGAACTGGGTCACGGTGCTGGTGGTTGAGAACACACTTTGTGCCAGCGACGGTGCGCGGAAGCCATTGCTGACTGCGGCCCGCACTGCATAGCCCGGTAAGAACTCGTAACGCGTGGTCAGCTTGCCGCTGGTGGTGTCGCCCACGCCAAGGTTGTACTTTTCATAACGCCCGGCCGCGCCAACGTACCAGTTGGGCGTGATGTTCAGACCGAAGTCCAGATAGGCCGCTTCGCTGTGACGCTGCAAGTCATAGGCGTCATCCGGTGTTGTGCCGTTCACCGAAAACAGGCCCGGGTCCGGACGCACGCCGGCGAATCGCCCGACTGCCGGCACATAACTGCCGTAGTTGTAGGCGTTCGGTTCGCCCTCCTCCAGCGCGTACTTCTCCCATCGATATTCGACGCCGAACGAGGTCTCCAGCGGGCTGCTCCAGCCGATATCCAGCGCTTGGGTGAAGTCGAGGTTGTTGGTCCACTGATCGAAAATCAGATTGCCCAGGTGGAAGTCGTGCTGGCCGTAAGGGCCGTTGGAAATGTTCAGGTTGTTGTCGGTATCGAGCACCGCACGATCCTTGCCGTAGGTACTCGACAGATCCCAATCCCAGTTGCCCAGCGCGCCCTTGGCGCCACCGGCCACCTGAAAGTCCACCTCATGGATCTCCCGTCGTGCCTGCCCGCCATTGGGGTACGGCGCATCCGGCACACCGTTGAGGCTGGTGATGTCGGTGGGTTTGCGGTGCCCCAGGTCCTTGTTGCTGTTGCGGTAGCTCAGGGTCGAAAACGAATACAGCTTCAGATCGTCCTGCAACGGCAACTCAGCGTTATAGGCGACGCTGGTGGTGCGATCGCGGCCAAGCCCGTACTCGGTGCCCCAGCCTTGGCGATTGCTTTCCCGCGGGTCGGGCGTGCCGTTGGGCTGATTGAAATACAACTGGCCGGTGGCAGCGCTGGAGCGCTCGTAAGGCTCTTGCAGTTTGCCGTCCCACGACAGGTTGAAAAAGCCGCCGTTTTCGCCGAGTGCCGAGCCCCAGTTGAACGCTTCATGGCCGGTGGTGCCATCGCCGTCGTAGTACTGGCCGACGCTGGTGTCGGACGTCAGGCCTTCGGCATTGCGCTTGAGGATGATGTTGATCACCCCGGCAATGGCATCGGAGCCGTACTGCGCCGCTGCGCCGTCACGCAGCACTTCAATGCGCTCGATGGACGCCGTGGGAATCAGGTCCAAATCAACTGGCACCGAGGCGTTGCCGACGCGGGCGCCGTTGTTGATCAGTGCCGAGTTGTGGCGACGCTTGCCATTGATCAGCACCAGCACCTGATCACCGCTGAGGCCACGCATGCTCACCCCGCGCACCAGGAACGCAGTACCGCCGCCGTTGATGGTCGGTACGTTGAACGAGGGCAGCAGGCGCCCGAGCATTTCTTTCAGACCATTCTGGCCGATGGTGCGCAGTTGTTCGCTGTCGATCACATCGATCGGCGCCGGGCTGTTGGTGACGGTGCGCGGCTGACTGCCGCGGACCCCGGTGACCACCACGGTGCCCAGGGTTTCATCGGCGGCGAACAGCTCGGGGGGCACTGCCATGCCGAGCAGGCCGAAGCTCAGGGGCGCAGCACCGAACAGGGTTTTATGCAAAATTGAACGCATGACAAAGATCCTTTTCTGACGGCGCTCATTGCGACCTGGCGGCAACGGTTTCGACTTCGATCAAGGCACCGGGCAACACCAGCCCGGCCACTTGCACGGTGGTTCGCGCGGGTTTCAGCGGCTGTTGTTCGCTACCGAAAAACTCGCGGAAAGCCACTTGCAGCCCGTCGAAATCCAGCTTGCCGCCTAACGCCGGGTCGCCCACCAGATAGATCCGCAGTTGCACCACGTCGGCCAGTTTCAAACCCTGGCTCGCCAGAATGCTCTCGACCTTGCGCAGCACCACGCGGGTCTGCGCTTCGGTATTGCCGACGGCATGTACCTGATCTTTCGGCGCTTTGGGATCGACCGGATCGGGCAGCAGGCCCGAGAGATACGTGACCTCGGTATTCGCAGCGAGGGTCACTGATTGCAGAATCGGCGAGTTGGGGTACGTCGACGGCACCCGCGAAATCGAAGCGGCCAGGGTGTTGCCGGCCGCGAAGAGGATCCCCATCCCCAACAAGGTTTTTTTCAAAGACATGCAAAGACACTCCAAGGTTATTTAATGCCAGCCTCGGAGGTCCGCTACCTGGCAAATCGTGTGTGGCTGTTTGAATGAAAGCGCGGCTTTTTCAGGCCGTTTGCTTGATAGGCGAGCTTTGCGCCCGCTCGAAAAGATTGCGCACTACACGCCGCGCCGCGCCGGCCGCCGCTTCCTGCCAGATCCCCACGCCGCTGTGCGCCAGGCCGTCACTGGTCAGGTACACCCGACCCTGCGGCTGGTTGAGCAAGCTGTAATCGGGTTCGGCCACTTCGTGATTGATCCACGGACCGAGGTTGTACGGAATTTTCGCCCAGGCAATAGCCAGGGGTTTGCGCAATTCATGGCCGTGGCCGGGGTGCAGCAATTCAACGGCCTGACGGGAAATCGCGATCTGCTGATCGAGGCTTTTCTCGCCGAACTTGCGCGCCGTTTCGCCATTGTTGTAAGCCGCCACCAACACCCCTTGCGCTTGGTTGAAACCCCCGCTGGGATACCACAGCCCCGACGCTTCTTGATTGATAAACGATAGACCGCCGTAAATCTGATAGTCGCTTTCCCAGAAGCGCCGCGACTGCCAGGCGACCTTGTTCGCGTAGCCGAACTGCACGGTGGCGATGGCTTGGCGGACCGGTGCAGCGAGGTTGCTGTCGATCTTCGCCAGCAGTGGCAGCGGCAACGCGCTGATCAGGTAATCAGCGCGAATTTTTTGTTCGTGGCCACTGCGTCGGTCCAGATAAGCGACCTCGACGAAATCCGGATGATTCGTGATCGAGCGCACTTCGGCGTTCAGGCGCAGCGCTGCTTTCAGGTGCCGGGCGAATGCCTTGGGAATACGGTCCATACCGCCCACTGGCTGAAACATGGTCGGCGAAAATTCCGGGTACTCATCAATCATCAACGCCGTGGTCAACGCCGGGTTGAGCAAAGTCTGCAACGGCAGCGGATCTTTTTTCTGTGCGAGTTGATCACCGGCGCCCGGCCATACCTTGTACCCGGAGCGAGCAGAACCGACGTACTCGAGTTTGTCCGAGAGGTCACCCCAGGTCTTGAGGAAACTCAGCAGGTTGCTGCGGTCTTCGAGGCTGAGTTCCTGATCCAGCGCGTGGCGATTGACCGCTTTAGCCAGCAGCTCGGAGAAGTGCCCACGGCTGTCGTTCACGGCCTGGCGAATCTGGATCGCCGGTTGATTCAGGTCGGGCCGCACCAGTGCGTTGCGACTGGTGTTGACCAACACTTCCAGCTCTACCCCGAGCTCGCGGCAATAGCCGAGCATCAACTGGTGATGGCTAGGCAGACGGCCGGGGCCGGCGTTGAGGTAGAAACCATTGTCGAAATCCGCGACCTGCACGCTGCCGTCGGTGTACTCGACACGATCACCCCCGCGTACCGTCCAGTTGCGCCCGCCGACCCGATCTCGGGCCTCCAGCAGCGTGACGTTGAAACCGGCCTTTTGCAGTTCATAGGCGCTGACCAGACCACCGATGCCGGCACCGATCACCACCACGCTGGCACCGTGCCCCACACGGGCGGTGGGCAACGCGGCATAGTTCTCCGCAGCGGCCTGCGCCGTGTCGGTCACACCGAGCATGCCCATCACCGCGGAGGCCGCCTGAAGACCGCCGACGGCGGCCACGCGGGCGATCAATTGTCTTCTGGTCAACGGCATTCAAGCGCTCCCTGCCTGGCGGATAGATAGTGCATTCGGTTATAGCCCAGAGACTTGTTCAGTCACTTGGGTCTATGCGAAGCCATCCTAGGGGGCGCTCTTTAATAAGAGAAATACATTTTAAGCATATGCAAATATTAATTTGTATCATATTCGCCAGAGGTGATTCTGCGGCGATTGCATAGTCACATCGTCAGTCGAGCCAAGCCGATCAATGTACGCGCTGCGCCTCGCTCAGCACCCGCAGCAAATTTCCGCCCCAGATCTTCGCCACATCACTTTCGGTGTAACCCGCCGCCAGCAAGCGCTCGGTAATCCGCGGCAACTGCGACACATCACTCAAGCCTTGCACCCCGCCGCCACCGTCCCAGTCAGCACCGATCCCGACGTGATCCGCGCCGACGACTTGGAGAATGTGCAGCAGGTGCTTGATGAAATCATCCAGGTTCGCTTGCGGCTGCGGGTAGCGATTTTCAACCGCGTGGATACGCGCTGCAAGGTCCGCCACCTCCGCCGGGCTCAGGCTCGCCGCCAGGCGAAACTCGCGGTACAGCGGGCCCAGCGCCTTGTCGCGCTCGGGGCTGGGCTCGCGGTTGATCAAATCACTGGGAAAGCTGTTGACCTGCACCACGCCGCCCTTCGCCGCCAACCGGCGCAAGCGCTGGTCGTCGAGGTTGCGTGGATGCGCCGTGATCGCCCGACTGCTGCTGTGCGAAGCAATGATCGGGGCACTGGACAGCTCCAGCACTTGATCGAACACCTGATCCGAGGCGTGCGAGACATCGAGCAAAATCCCCTGCCGGTTGGCCTCCACCACCAGCGCTCGACCGGCCGGGCTCAAGCCGTGCCATTGCGGCAACGCGGTGGCTGAATCGGCGAAATCGTTGTTGGCCGCATGCACCAGCCCGAGCATGCGCAACCCCAGTCGGTAATAGGTCTGCAATCGTTGCGGATCAGCCGCCAGCGGCTCGGCATTTTCCATGCTGATAAACACCACCCGCTGCTGGCGCGCGACAATGGCCGGTACGTCTTCGGCGCGCAACGCCAAGGCAAAATCCTTGGGATGCGCCGCAACCATGTCGCGAATGCGAGTGATCACCGCCAGGCCATGTTCGCTGGCCAGTGTCCGGCCTTCGGCGGTCAGCGGACCCTGCGGGGTGAATATCGCCCAGAAACCACCGTCCAGCCCGCCTTCCTTCATGCGCGGCAAGTCCACCTGGGACAGGTCGGTGCCAAAGCTGTGCCGCTGGGTGATGTCCCAATCGGGACGCGCCAGTTGCATCGGAGTGTCGAGGTGGCTGTCGAGGACGGTGAGGCGCTGGTGAAGTTGCGTGACGGTTTCCCCGGCGTCGGTGAAAGCGCTGATCAAGCACAACAGCACTGCGCAGCAGCGCGCAAAAGAAGTGAGCATGTATGCCCTCCCTGGCAAGTGTCGGATGTGGAAATGCCGGTTCAGCTCCAGTGAAAACTGTGGTCCCACAAACCGGACACGTCGAGCTGCTGCGGCAACACCCCAGCCTCGAAAAACAGATCGGCGACATCCTGCTGGGATTTCACCGCTGCATCGTCCACCGGTTGCAGCAGACGCGGACCACTCTGGGCACGGTACTGGGCCAGGAACACTTCCCGTGGCATGCCAAGGATCTTCGCACTCTTGGTTGCCCACTCTTCGGGATGCGCTGCAATCCATTGCCAGGCACGGTACTCGCGCAGGATGTAATCGGTAATCGCCTGATGTTTGAGCGGGTCAGCGATGCTGTTTTGATTGGCGGCGATCACGTAATTACCGGACAGATACCCCTGACCGGTTTTCAAGACACGGGCCCCGGTGCGTTGCTCGGCGAGCTGAATGAAGTAGCCAAAACTGACCCAGGCATCCAGCGCGCCGTTCTGAAACGCGGCAAAACCGTCTTGCGGTGTCAGCGCCATGGGCACGATGTCATTGAACGTCAGGCCCTGTTCCTTCAGCGCTTTAAGCAAAAAATAGTGTGAACTGGTCGAGCGGATGTAGCCGATTCGCTTGCCCTTGAGTTGCGCGATCGACTGCACGTCAGAGCCTTTGGGCACGATGAACGCCTGGTTGTTGACGTCACCGGTCAACACCGCAATGAGCTTCACCGGGGCGTGATTCTTGATCCCGAATATCGGCGGTATCTCACTCATTGGCGAGATGTCCAGGGTGCCGCTGACCAAGGCCTCAAAACTCAGGTTGCCGCCCGTGAACTCGGCGTATTTGACGGTGTAAGGCGCAGGCTCGATTCCCGCTTCGGCGAAGAATGTCGGAGCCGCGCCTTTGTAGGTCGCCACGTTCAGCGTGACCCCACGCAAGTCGTTGGCGGCCAGGCCGAAGCGTGGCAGGCCGACGCTGAATGCGCCGAGGCCGGCCAGCGCCGAAAGTTCGAGAAAACGTCGACGGTGCATGGTGCAACTCCTTAAGTCAGAACATCCGGTTCTGCGCGCAAAATCCGTTCGCGAAACGGCTGGAAGCTGAACCAGCCGCCAAATTCAGTACCGACCTGCCTGGCCGTGTGTCGTGCAACGTCATGCGGGATAAGCCGTGGTGAACCCGCCGCTTCGGCGAGCAGTTGCGTGCGTGCGGCGTTGTCCATCGCGATAAAACGCCAGACGGCCGCTTCGACGGTTTGGCCAACGGTTAGCAGGCCATGATTTTGCAGGATCAACGCGTTGTGTTCGCCAAGGGTCTGGGCGATGCGCGCGCCCTCGCTGGTGTCCAGCACCACCCCGGAAAAATTGTCGAACAGTGCGTGCTTTTCATAAAAGGCACAGGCGTCCTGGGTCAGCGGGTCCAGCAAGCGTCCCAGACTCGACCAGGCCTTGCCGTACAGCGAATGTGCATGCGCCGCGGCGATCACCTGCGGGCGGGCTTCATGCAGCGCGGCATGGATGGCGAACGCGGCCAGGTTCAACGCGCCCTCGCCTTCGAGGATTTCGCCGTCAGGGTTGACCAGCAACAGATCCGACACCCGCAAATGACCGAAATACACGCCCACCGGGTTGACCCAAAAGTGATCCGGCCGCCCTGGGTCGCGCACCGTGATGTGCCCGGCGCCGCCCATATCGAACCCTTGCAGGGCAAACACCCTGAACGCGATTGCGAGGCTCTGTTTGCGCTGCAAGCGTTCCTGCGCAACGCTCTCGTGCTGCGGCGGATGCTCCCAGCGAAACACGGTGTGGCCGTCGCGCGGCAAGTCGTACACCCCCGGCCGGTGAATTGCGTTGGCTGTGCTCATGGCTGACTCCTTTCAATATCCACGACTGATCTCCACCGGGTTTTCCAATGGCAGCCCTTTGCGCTGGCGTTCAATGTTGCGCGCCAGCAAGCGGGCAATGTTGAGGTACACCTGCGGTGAATTGGCCGAGGTGTGCGGTGATAAATGGATGCGTCGATGACGGTAAAACGGGTGCCCTGCCGGCAGCGGTTCCGGGTCGCTGACATCCAGACTCGCCAGGCCGACCTGCCCCGCATCGAGGGCGCGCAACAACGCGTGCTGATCGATCAGCGCCCCGCGTGCAAGGTTGATCAGATGCAGCCCCGGCCGGGCTGACGCCAGCACCGCTTCGCTGACGATGTGCTGTGTCGCGGGCGTGACCGGTGCCGCCAGCAGCACATGATCGGCACGGCCAAACAACTCATGAATGTCCGCCACCGCGCGCACGCCGGGCACTTCAAAGGGTTGCGCGGAGTGACGCAGCGCGAGGACGTGCATCCCCAGTGCCTGCGCTTTCGGTGCCAGGGCCTGGGCAATACTGCCGAAACCGAACAGCCCCAGCGTGCTGCCGGACACCGAAGCCAGTGGCCGCTGCCGCCAGTGCGCCGCGTCGTTGATCCAGACGTCCGGCAGTTGCTTGGCGGCCGTGAAAATCGCGGCCAGGGCAAACTCGGCCATCGTCTCTGCGGTAGTGCCTCGCGCACTCGCCACCGGCAAGCTGTCGAACAGCCAGCGAGGGAAATAATCGAGGCCGCTGGTCACCAGTTGAACCAGCCGCAAACCAAACGGCCAACCGGGCGGCGGCGCCGACGCATCCCGAAAGTCGGCATGTGGGGCGGCGAGCAACACCTGAATATCCGCCGGCAAATTCGCTGGCAAACCCCGCGGTAACTCAAGCACTTCAACATCGGGCAATTGCGCTCGCAGGCGTTGATTAAACGCCGCGTCCAACTGACTGGCGATGCGCGTCATGCCTGGGCGCCCCGGCTCGGCAAAGCGAATGCGGCGCGGCCGACGGCAGCGAGGATCGCGTCGTTCTGCGGGGTGTGAATCCGGCTGCACAACACATCGCGGTAATGCCGTTCGATCGGATTGCCACGGGCCAGGCCCGGGTTGCCGATGGCTTCGATCCCCAATTCGACGGCGCTGATGGCGTTGCTGGTGACCAGGTATTTGACCTGTGTGGCTTCGCTCGGATCGACCCGTCCTTGCGCCGCGGCATCCAGCAGCACGCGGTTGGCAAACAGCAACGCGTCGATGCGCCCGATCAGTTCATGAAACCGCGGCAGGCTCGACAGCGGCGCCCCCAGATTGGCCGGCGTGCGCTCGGCAAGCCAGCCCACTAACCAGTCACGGGCGGCGCGGGCTACGCCGTCGTAGATCGACGAAAGCAGCACTGCCAGCCACAACACGCCGGTACTGTCCAGTTCCGAGGGACGCGGGACGTTGGCCGGCAGAATGTCCACGGCGTATTCGCTGGCGACGAACACGTCTTCGAAAATCACATCGTGGCTGCCGGTAGCGCGCATGCCCAAGTGATCCCAGGTTTCCTCGATGCGAATCCCCGGCGTATCCCGATGCACCAGCCAGGTGCCCACGTGCGGCTCGCTGTCGTCACTGCGCGCCCAGACCGCCAGCCAGGTCAGGCCGGGAATGCCGGTGGAATAAATCTTCCGGCCGCTGAGCAACCAGCCACCGTCCACGCGTCGCGCAATGGTGTTGGGCAAGCCGCCACGGGCCGGTGTGCCGAGATCCGGCTCGACCCGCAACGCATTGATCAATGCGCCCTCTTCCACTGCTTCGCGTGCCAGCCGTTCGCGCAAGTGCAGCGGCCAGGCCTGATTGCCTTGCAGGCGTGTGTGTTGCAGGTATTGCATCACCAGCACCAACGCGGTGGACGGTTCGCCGCGAGCCACGGCGCTGACGACCCGGCGCGCCTGGGCCAGTGTCGCCTCGCTGCCACCCAGACGGCGCGGCACCGTCAACGCCAGCAAACCGTGCTCATGCAAACGCAGCAGATTGGCGTGGGGGAACTCACTGTGTTTGTCGTAATAAGCCGCCGTCGCGGCGAATTCGTCGCTGAGCGCTTCCAGCCGTTCGGCGAATGCCGGGGCGTTGAGATCGGGTTGCCGAGCTTGATGCTCGGCGCGGGGTTGCGCGGTGGATAAGCTCATCGGTTGCCGGTCCTGCTCAAGGGTTGAGAATCGTCAGCGGCACTGGCAACGTCGGGATCGCTGTCGACTCCGAGCAATTCCAGTAGGCGCGTACGCAAATCATGGAACGCCGGCGTCGCGATCTGACGCGGGCGCGGCAAGCGAATCTGGATCTGTTCGGCGATGCGCCCATGGGCCAACACCACCACCCGATCTGCCAGCAGCACCGCTTCGTCAACATCGTGAGTGACCAGCAATACCGCCGGGGTGTGCACTCGCCACAACGCAATAATCAGTTGATGCATGCGGATGCGCGTCAAGGCATCGAGGGCGGCGAACGGTTCGTCCAGCAGCAACAGTTTCGGCTCACGGACCAGTGCCCTCGCCAGCGCGACGCGCTGCGCTTCGCCTCCGGACAAAGTGCCTGGCCAGGCATTGAGCCGATGTTCCAGGCCGACTTCAGTCATCGCCGCCAATGCGCGCTCTTTCGCCCCTTCGCCACGCACCCCGAGGGAGACGTTGCGCCAGGCGCGTTTCCACGGCATCAAGCGTGGCTCCTGAAACACCGCCGCCAGCGCTTCGGGCACCTGCAATCGGCCTTCGTCGATCCGGTCGAGCCCGGCCAGTGCTCGCAACAAAGTGGTTTTACCCGAACCGCTACTGCCCAGCAGGGCAACAAATTCGCCAGGCGCAATCTCCAGGTCCAAGTGATCGAGCACCGCCTGGCCGGCAAACCGGCGCGTGACCTGTCGGCACTCGACGGCTGGCAATGAGGGTTTGGCAAGCAGCACAGTCATGGTCAGCTCCTGATAAAGGTCGGGCGCCAGGCCAGCGCAAACCGTTCAAGCAAACGCACCAGGCCGTCGATACCCAGCCCCAGTACGCTGTAAATGATCAGGCAGATGACGATGACGTCTGTACGCATGAAGTCCCGCGCATCGTTGACCAGGTAACCAATGCCGGCGCTGGCGTTGATTTGCTCGACCACCACCAGCCCCAGCCAACTGATGCCGAAGGCGTAGCGCAAACCGACAAAGAATGCCGGCAAGGCGCCGGGCAAGATCACGTGGACGATCAGCTCCCAGCGTTTGAGGCCGAGCATCGTTGCGGCTTCGACAAGCTTGGGGTCGAGGCCGCGGATACCGGAAAACAGTGTGAGGTAAATCGGAAAGGTAGTGCCGAGGGCGATCAAGGCGATCTTCGGCGTTTCGCCTACGCCAAACCACAGAATGAACAGCGGCACGATGGCCAGGAACGGTAAGGTTCGGAGCATTTGCATTGGCGAGTCGATGGCGATCTCGCCGCGTCGCGACAACCCCGCCACCAACGCCAATACGGTGCCGACGCTAACCCCGATCGCCAGGCCGCTGAGGGCGCGTTGCAGGGAAATCCACAAGTGGCCGGCCAACTCGCCGCTGCCGAGCATCTGCCACAGCGTGGCGCCAATCGCACTGGGCGCGGCGATGATGCGCGGTGGCAACAGTCCCGTGCGCGAGGCCAGCTCCCACAGCAGCAACAGCAACAACGGGCTGAGCAAACGCGCAAGCAGATCGCGCCCGGCGGGCCATTGTGCGATGGACTTGAGGCGATCCAGCGGTGTAACGAGGGGGGGCGCAGACATTTCAACTTCCCTGATTAAGCGCGTCGAACCCCATGCTAACTACATAAAAATTGCCCGTGAAATTCGTTTTAGTTCTAACCTAATATACAAATAATGCATTTATTCAAATCAACGATATGCAAGAAACAATGAAAATGATCAGTGCTTGCCCACCCGAGCCGCGACCATTTCGCCAAATACGCTGACCGGTTCTTGCAGGTTGCCGAGGAAACGCGGATGGATCAGCCACAAATCAATCACCGGTTTGAAGTCCGAGACCGGGACAATTTCCAGTTTGTCGCGATGGCTGCTGTTTTCCAGTAACGGCAACGGCACCAGACCATAGCCCAGGCCATTGGCGATCAACCCCAACTGCAATTCGGTGCCGAACGTTTCCAGGTTGATTTGCAACGACAACCCCTGCGCGCTCAAGGCCCTTTGCAGGCCGGCGCGGAAACCACAGCCGTCAGGGTTGAGCACCCAGCCGCGCTGATAGCAATCGGCAAGTTTGCAGTTGCGTTTGCGTACCTCGCCTTTGGCGGCGACCACCACCAGGCTCATGCTGGCCAGCGAACGCCCGACCACCCCCTCCGGAAACACTTTACCGGCGGGAAACAGCGCCGCGACCACGTCCAGTTCGCCGTTCTCGACCTTGCCCAGCAAATGGCTGCCCCAGCCCGTGGCCACCGAGGTCTGTAATTGCGGGTAGAGGGTTTTCAACTGGCTAAGGGCGTCCAGCAATACCACATCGCCGATGGTCTGCGGGACGCCGATACGCAACGCACCGCTGGGCGGGCCGTCGCTGGCCACCAATTCGCTGAGGGCATCAATGGTGCGCAGCACTTCCAGGCACTGCCCGTAAACCCGCAGGCCCATGCTGGTCGGTTTTAGCGGCTTGGTGTTGCGGTCGAGCAACTCGACGCCCAAGGCTTCCTCGAAGTTCTGCACCCGCCGGGTGATTGCCGGCTGGGTCAACTGCAAGGAATCAGCGGCCTGGCTGATGGTTTGGCAGCGGATCACTGCCACGAACGCGTTCAGATCATCTATCTTCATTCTTTTTTCGCATAATAAATGACTGGAAAAATGTGCATAAAGAATAATACCTTTTAGCTCGCCCGTGTAGTTCGCGTTTATTTCAGTTTCCACGGAGGGAGCTCATGCCCCAGAACCTTGTGTCCAAACCACTCGCGCCACCGAACCTGGCGCGCTTGCGCCAGTTCATCGAGCAACTGGCCACGCTGCTCGACGAACAGCCCGGTGAAGCAGCAATCCTTGAACAGGGCGGCCGCTTGCTGCAGCAACTGGTCAGCGTCGATGACTGGCTGCCGGAGGCATTCGCCCAGCCCGACCCCGAACGTTATCAGCAGTTTTTGCTGCACGCTGATTCCCGGCAACGCTTTTCCATCGTCAGTTTTGTCTGGGGCCCGGGGCAACGCACGCCGATCCATGATCATCGGGTCTGGGGGCTGATCGGCATGTTGCGTGGCGCGGAGTATTCGCAAGGATTTGCCCGGCAACCCGACGGCGCACTGACAGCTACCGGAGAAGCGCTGCGCTTGCAACCGGGCCAGGTCGAAGCGCTGTCGCCAACGGTGGGCGACATTCACCAGGTGGCCAATGCCTACAGCGATCAGGTGTCGATCAGCGTGCACGTGTATGGCGCTAACATCGGCGCGGTGAAGCGCGCGGTGTATGGCCTGGACGGTACTGAAAAACCTTTCATCTCCGGCTATTCCAACAGCCTGTTACCAAACCTCTGGGATTTGTCGAAGGAGCTCCCGCAATGACCGATTTCGCTATCCGCCGTTACGCCGATATTCGTAAAGCTCTGCTGGCACGCGAAGAACTGGCGTTGCTGGACGTGCGTGAAGAGGCGCCATTTGCCGAAGCTCATCCGCTGTTTGCGGCTAACATCTCGCTGTCCAGACTCGAACTGGAAGTGTTGGCACGGGTCCCGCGCAAAGACACCCGGGTAACCGTGTATGACGATGGCGAAGGCTTGGCCGCCATCGCCGTTGAACGCTTGCAAACGCTGGGTTACACCGATGTGGCGCTGCTTGAGGGCGGCCTGCAAGGCTGGCGCGATGCCGGTGGCGAGCTGTTCAAGGACGTCAATGTGCCCAGTAAATCCTTCGGTGAACTGGTAGATGCCGAACGCCACACCCCGTCCCTGGCAGCGGAAGAAGTGCAGGCGCTGCTCGATGCGAAGGCCGACGTGGTGGTGCTGGACGCCCGACGTTTTGACGAATACCAGACCATGAGTATCCCCGGTGGCATCAGCGTACCTGGCGCCGAACTGCTGTTGCGGGTGCGCGAGTTGGCTCCGGACCCGCAAACGCAGGTCATCGTCAATTGCGCCGGACGCACCCGCAGCATCATCGGCACCCAGTCACTGGTCAACGCCGGGATTCCCAACCCCGTGTCCGCCCTGCGCAATGGCACCATCGGCTGGACCCTCGCCGGCCAGACCCTGGAGCATGGCCAGGACCGGCGCTTCAAACCCGTCAGCGCTCACAACAAAAACCTCGCCATCGAAGCCGCCCGCGCGGTCGCCAAACGCGCCAACGTGAGCCGCATCGGCCTCGCCGAGTGGCGACGCTGGCAAGCCGACCCGGCCCGCACTACGTATTTGTTCGATGTGCGCACGCCGGAAGAATTTGCTGCCGGCCACTTGCCGGGCTCGCGCTCCACACCCGGCGGACAACTGGTCCAGGAAACCGATCATTTCGCCAGCGTTCGTGGTGCGCGCCTGGTGCTGGTGGATGACGATAATGTGCGGGCGAACATGAGTGCGTCCTGGCTGGCACAGATGGGTTGGCAAGTGTCCGTACTGGATGACTTGAACCCGAGCGACTTCAGTGAACAAGGCCCATGGCAGCCCCCCCTGCCGACCGCCCCCGCAGCCGAAGAAATCAGCCCGCAGACGCTGGCAGACTGGCTGAAAGAGCCGGGCACGGAGGTGCTGGATTTCACCGCCAGTGCCCTTTACGTACAACGGCACATCCCCGGCGCGTGGTGGGTGTTGCGCAGTCAGTTGCAGGCAGCGCTGGCGAACATTCCGCCGGCCCGGCGTTATGTCTTGACCTGTGGCAGCAGCCTGCTGGCCCGTTGGGTCGTGCCGCAGTTGCAGGCACTGACCGAGCGCCCGGTGGTGGTGTTGCGCGGCGGTACCAGCGCCTGGATCGAAGCCGGACTCCCCGTGCAAGCAAGCCCGCAGCACCCGGCGTCGCCGCGTATCGACCGCTATCGCCGACCGTATGAAGGCACCGACAACCCGCGCGAAGCCATGCAGGGTTATCTGGATTGGGAATACGGGTTGGTGGCGCAGTTGGGCCGTGACGGAACGCACGGGTTTTTCGTGATCTGACCGTTCGGGACAAGGTCGACACGCTCGACCCTGTTTCACCCCTTTGCGCTTCCCCGACAATTCTGGCGACTGCCCCCGGCGCTGGCTCAGGTACCGGGTGCAACTGATGCGCTGTGAGTGTCTGGCGATTTCCCATTTCCATGTCGGCGAAAATCAAAACCCGGGGAAACCAACGCCCTCCTCCAGCCACTTCTCGAATTCGAACAGAGCGGCTCCTTGTTCCATTGGCGCGTAGTAGACAAGGCGCAGATGCCGTTCGACATCGATCGTCAGCGTGGTGTGCTCGAGACTGACATCGCCAAATGAGTCGATCGCCAAGTGTCGAATACCCTGACAGGGACCATGAATGTCCTGCCGGGACCACCAGCCTTTGAATTCCGCGCTGACACTCTCAAGTTCACGCACCAGCGAAGCAACGTCACTTTCGTTAGAGGCGTGAACATGGTCACGACGAAAACTGGAGAGCATCTGGATTGCCTGGTCGTCCCAGGGCTGAAAGAGAGACTTCGTGCGCGCGTCGGTAAACAACATTGATAAAAAGTTGCGTTGTTCGGGCGTCTTCTCGGAAAACTTGAAAATCTTGTCAGCTGCGGGGTTCCAGGCCAGGACATCCCAGCGAAGGTTCAGCACATAAGCGGGTCGCAACGGCAGATCCGCCATCAGCCGATGAACGATCTGCGGAACCACACACCAGGTCTTGCCCTCCTCGGCCGGCGGTCGCTGGTGGGAAAGCAGGTAGAGATGTCGGCGCTCCACAGCATCCAGTTTGAGGACCCGGCAAAGATTATCCAGAAAAGCAGGTGACACACCAATATCGCGTCCCTGTTCGAACCATGTGTACCAAGACAAGCCAACACCGGCCAGTGCCGCTACTTCTTCTCGACGCAGTCCGGGTGTACGGCGTCTGCCAGTCGGGGGTAACCCTGCTTCCGCAAGTGATATGCGCTCTCGGCGGCTGCGTAAAAACTCAGCCAGGTCCTGTCGTGTGCGCTCAAGACTCCTTTCCATTATCCGATTACTCCCAGTAACACCATAAACAGTGGCCATTGTACTGACGATCAGGCTGCTAAAGAATCCGCCCGGTCCGCAACAAGTTGCCAAGAGCACAAGGAGTGACTCATGTCTAAAACAATACCGGCACCCGTTTACCTCATTGCAATCGGCGCTTTTGCGCTGGGGATGGCGTCTTACGTCACCGCCGGCCTGATCCCGATGATCGAGCAGGCCTTTGATGTGCAGGTCGCCGTCGCGGCACAACTGGTCACGGCGTTTACGCTTGCTTACGGTATTGGCTCCCCAGTCTTCGTGGCCATGTTGCCAGCGCAGCGACAACGCTTTGGCTTGTTGGTCGCATTGGCGTTGTTCGTGGCAGCCAACGTCGCCAGTGCCCTGGTTGACGACTTTGTCGCCCTGCTGGTTTGTCGAGCCGTCGCGGGTATCGGCGCCGGCGTTTATCTGGCCACCGGCATCGCCGCCTCGGCCGCTGTTTCAGGCCCGGAACTGCGAGGCAAGGCGATTGCCGTGATCATGGGCGGCATGGCCAGCGGCACGGTACTTGGAGTGCCTGTCAGTCTGCTGCTCGCCGAGCAGTTCGGTTGGCAGATGGCGCTGTGGCTGGTGGCGTTTCTCGGCCTGATCTCCTGGCTGGGCCTGCTGATCAAGTTGCCTGCGATCTCTGCCGGACCGGCGCTGCCGATCAGCCGCAAGCTGGCCCTGCTGCGAGACCGCAACGTGATGACCATTCTGCTGGTTTCGCTGTTGGCGGCAGTCGCCAGTCTGGGCATGTACACCTTCATGGTGCCGTTGATGGCTGACCCGGCCTACGGCGGCGTCGATAACATCACGCCGTATCTGTGGGTCTGGGGCCTGGGGGGTGTGGCGGGCAGTTTCCTCGTTGGGCCGCTGGTGGATCGCATCAAGGGACCGATGCTCACGTTCCTGATTCTGCTCATCCTCAGCGTCTCGTTGTTCGCGTTGCCGGCTGCCGCTGCTGTGACACCGTGGCTGGCGATGATCCCGATTGCCGTCTGGGGCGCCGTAGGCTGGGCACTGCAAGTGCCGCAGAACAACCAACTGATCGCTGCGCGTGATCACAAGGGCGACGGCAATCTGGCCGTGGCGCTCAACGAGTCCGCACTTTATCTGGGCAGCGCCATGGGCGCCGCGGCCGGTGGCTTCATATTGCTGCTGCAGATGCCAGGGTGGACGTTGGCGATCAGTGCCGGCGCGGTATCCGTTGTCGCTGCGCTGTTGCAATGGGTGCAACTGCGCAACGGAAAAACCCATGCGGTCAACGGTGCGCCAAGGGTTTCTGCGCAATAACCCGTTTGCATCGTTCGCTATTGCGCCGACACGGCTTTGAGGCCCGCGAGAGCGTAAGTCATCATGTGCTCGATCAGCACGGCGGGTTCCATTTTCAGCCCCGGCAGCACGTTCTCGCTCAACGCTTCATGGGCCAATAGCAGGAAAAGACAAGGCGCAAATACGCCCAGCGCACAATGCAGCGTGGTCGGGTGATCGTCCGGCAAGCCCAGGATCTGCCCAAGAATGCCGCGAAAGACCTTCGCTTTCGGATAGGCCTGCTGCTCCAGCACCGAGGGCAGCAGGCTCGAAGGCGACAGCAGTTCCCGGCTCAACACCTTGAGCGCCCAGGCATCTCGATGATTGCGCACGCGCTCGATCAGGACAGTGATGATCAAACGCAATTTGTCCTCAGGCGAGGCAGGGCTCTGGCTCAAGCTGAACAATATATCGATGCTGAGCAGGCGCTCATGGGCTTCGAGCAGCACGGCACGGTACAGGCCCTCCTTGTTCTCGAAGTGATAATTGACCGACGCCACGTTCGAGTTGGAGTTCTCGCAGACCTGTTTGCTGGTGGTGTTGGCATACCCCAGATCGGCAAACAACTGCCCTGCTGTCTCCAGAATATGCTGGCGGGTCACCCGGCCATCTTGTCGCTGAGCACGTAGAGAGGCTTCCTGATTCGGACCGGACACGAGCATGAACTCCTATTAACTCAAATTCAAATTTGACTTTTATTTTTATGAAGCTTAGCTTCAAATCACCTACATACCTCGAAAGGCATGGATATTGGCGACGAATGTTGTCAGCTCCAAGGCCATTTAGCCAAAGGAAAACATCGCAATGGATGCGCGCGTAATGACCCCGTTCACCTACTTCTCTCTGCCGATGCAGAAGCAGTTCCTGCGCAATCGCGAGGCGATCAAGGATAAACCCTACGCCAAGTATTTCTCTGCGCAGATGAATGTCCCCCTTTCCGCCGTGTGCAAGATCCAGCAAGGACCACTGCCGCTGGAACAGACCATCACGCCGAGCATCGAGGACATCAATCGGTTGCTGGAGGCGGACTTCGTCAGCGAGGAATCGGGATACGCCCTGCTGCCCGGGCCAATGGCGTATGTGCAGAGCCGCAAGTTTTTCCCGCGCTCGACCGCAGCGATGCTGAAATGGTGGTTCATGTGGCACCCGCTGGAAGCCGAACGCTATACCCTGTGGTTTCCTTATGCCCATGTCAGCAATCCCTGCGTCAATCACGAACGCCTCAAGCAGACGTCCCTGAGTTTCGAACAGCGCTTGTACGGCAACACCTTCTGCGCCTCGGAATATGTCGGCGATCGCCTGATGCACCTGCATATCCACTTCCAGGACCCGGAAAAACTGGGCTTGCGTGCCGATCTGTACCGCGACGCGAAAATCGACGGTAGCGTCAGCGCGTTGATGAGCCTGGCGGAACAACCCGATGTGCCGGTGTCGCTGATGGTGCACTTATTCAAAGAAACTCCGGAAGGCCTTCATCTCACCAGCCGCTACTGGGTCGGCAGCCATCCGTCGATGTCGCGTTTTCCTGGTGCCGAAAAGGCTGCCGCACTGATGGCGGCCAACGGCTTCGGCGAAGCGGAACTGGAAACTCTCGCCTATGAATTCGCCGTTCATGACCTGTGCGAATTCAACCATCTGGCCAGTTTCCTGCCAGAACTGTATCGAGAGTTCGGCGCTGCCTGAACCCGCAAAAAAAAATGTTCCCCCCAGCGACAAGGCTAAGGGGAACATTTCGTAAACCAGAATCACCCCTTCGAACTGATACCGTTTAGTAAAAGAGTCGTAAATTCCTCGATATCTTTCTCCATCTCCAACTGCTCGGTCAGCAATCGGTACCAGCAAAATCCAAAGATCATATCCAGCAAAAGTTCGCGATTGGTGTCCTTCGGTAACTCACCACGGCTGATGGCATTTTCCACCAATTTCTTCGGCATTTCCCTTCTGCGCTCCATGAATTGGTTTTTTAACTGAACCAATGTCACAGGGTCCAACTGAGCCTCGGCGATGACGCAGCGAAATGCTTCGCCGCAAATCGTTTCACGCCAGACTTTCCAGAGATTGTGCAGCAAAAAGTCGAGATCCGCTTTTAATGAGCCTAGATCAGGATGCTTTCTGACCTGCTCGCTTTCGTTTTCGTAGACTTCCGCAATCAATGCAGCCTTGTTGCTCCACCAACGATAAATCGTCGGTTTACTCGCTCCCGCCCGTCGGGCAACCGACTCAATACTGAGTCCCGAATAACCGCATTCCTTGAGGATCTCAATTGTCGAACTGATGATCGCCTTGTGCGTGTGGGGATTCCGTAGGGATCCGATGGAGCTGCGAGAGGGTGTACGAGCCACAGTAAATTCTCCAGGCAGGGTGCTTGACAAATACAATGCAAGGTATAGGATTTCCGAAAATCGCAACGAAACGGTCCGTTTCGTTTCGGACTGGGTAAGCGCGTTGAACATTGACGCCAATCAATTCGCTTCGAGCTTTTCTGGTTACTTTAGGGGTTTCTGACTCCTCGAGCAGGATGTGTGAGCAGGTAGGCGTCCTCTAGGACTATCGAGTCTGCCGTTTTAATTCTGAAACGATACGTACCGTATCATAGCAGTGAGAGAGGCAAAGTGGCAGTATCAGCGCCCTTTTTTGAGTAACCGTCCGGAAACTCCAAACGGCTGATTTTGCTGGCTAAACGACAAAACTCCGATATCCGGGGCTTTAAAGATAGTTTTCCGTATGTTTCACGATATACGGCGACGCAACACCCTTGTTTTCTGACAGCGAATGGAATCAAAAGGAAAATGAACGTGAAAAAAGCAGGAATAGTGAGCTATGGCACTGGCGTTCCCGTTTGTCGCTTGAAAGTCGAAGAAGTGATTAACGTCTGGAAGAACACCGATCTCCATCTCGTGCAAAACCAGTTGGGGGTGGTCGAAAGAGCAGTTCTTCAACCTGATGAAGATGTGATCACTCTCGGTGTCTTGGCAGCCCAGCGTGCATTGGATATGGCCCCCGGCAGTAGCGTCGAGGCTTTGTATCTGGGCACTTGCACCAACCCCTATGACTCCCGCGCCTCGGCCTCTGTCATCCTCGAAATGCTCGGTTCCGGCTATGATGCCTATTGCGCCGACGTCCAGTTCGCGGGCAAATCCGGCACTTCTGCGCTGCAGATTTGCCAGGCACTGGTCGCTTCCGGCATGACCGGCAGCGCCCTTGCAATCGGCGCCGACACTATCAATCGCAACACCGCACCAGGTGATCTGACCGAATCCTATGCGGGTGCCGGTGCGGCAGCTTTATTGGTGGGCACGGAGAATGTCATCGCAGAATTCGATGGCAATTTCTCTTGTGCAGCCGATGTCGCCGACAACATTCGCCCGCAAGGTGATCGTTATATTCGCTCCGGGATGGGGCTTGGCTCGGACAAAAACAGCATCGGCCTGGAAGACCAGACTCGCCGGGCGGCGGAAGGCTTGATGGCCAAATTGCGCACCTGCCCGCAGGACTACGATTATGTCGTGTTCCAGCAGAATCTGGTGTCCACGCCCTACTCCCTCGCCAAGCATCTGGGATTCAATCCGAAACAGGTTGAGCCCGGCATCTACGCGAGCAGCGTTGGTGACACCGGTGCTGCCAGCCCGCTACTCGGTTTGATTAACGTGCTTGACCAGGCGCGTCCCGGTCAAAAAATCCTGCTGGTGTCTTACGGTTTTGGTGCCGGCAGCGACGCAATCGCCTTGACAGTTACCCCTGCCATCGAGGCCTACCAAAAGCGCAACAAACCACTGCGCGAATCGCTCGAAAACAAGCTGTACGTAGATTACGGCACGTCGATCAAATACGAGTTCAAGTATTTGCGAGCTGACTACGCCCTCACCGCCTACCTCTGATTTCGCCTGTCTACGCAAGGAGCATGTACATGTGCGCACGTCGTGTTGCAATCGTTTCGGCCGCCTATACGCCGAAACCGGGAAGTTCCAGGGTCCGGCAGACGTTCAAGGAAATGATCGTCGAGTCGGCTTATAAAGCTATCAAAGACGCCAGAATGCATCCTCGGGAAATCCAGGGTGTGGCCTACGGTTATCACGGCGAGGGCATTTCGGAATATGGCGGTCTCGGGCCGACCATCTCCGACACTTTGGGCATCAGCCCGGCGCCGACGTTCATGAGCACCGCCAACTGCACCAGCAGTTCCGTGTCGTTCCAGATGGGCCATCAAATGATTGCCTCCGGGGAATACGATATTGTTCTGGTCGGCGGCTTCGAGAAGATGACCGACCACTTCAACTATGCCGAATACATCGGTTCCAGTACCGAATGTGAGTACGACTACTTCCTGGGTATTTCCCACACCGATGCTTTTGCCCTGGCGACGGCGGAATACTTTGAAAAGTTCGGTTATGCCGGACGTGAAGCTGATGTGTTGGCGACCTTTGGCCGGCAGATGCGTATTTATGCGCACAACACCCCGAATGCCACGCGCTTCGGCCATGCGATTCCATCTATCGACACCCTGAAAAACAGCGAAGCCTTTGGCTCGATGCTGGCTTGGGGTGAAGCGAGCGGTTGCGCGATTCTGGTCGCCGAACACCTGGCTCACAAATACACGGACAAACCAGTATTCGTTCGCGGATGTGCCTATACAGGCGTTTCCCATTACTTCGGCACGCGTTTTCACAACCCGACCCTGCATCACCCGGGACTGCCAAAAAATGTCGGCATGGCCGTCTCGGCCAACTCCATCGCTTGCGCTGAAATCGCCTATAAAAAGGCCGGAATCACCGCGAAGGATATCGATGTCGCGCAGGTCTACGACTTGCTCGGCGCGGGTCTGATCCAGATGGAATCGATGGGTGTCTGCAAGCAGGGTCAGGCCGGTGATTTTGTCCTGGAAGGCGGCATCAGTATTGACGGTCCGCTGCCATTGAACACCGACGGCGGCAACATTGGGCGCGGTCACGCGTCCGGTTGTGACGGCATTCTGCACATCACCGAACTGTTCCGGCAGTTGCGCGGTGAATCCGACAACCAGGTCAAGGGCGCGCGCATCGGCGTGTCGCAAAACCTGGGAGGTTATGCCGCCCACAACTCAGTGATCGTTCTTTCCAACGACTAAGGAGCCCGACCATGTCTATGTACCCCGAACAGATTCATCGGATGACCACTGCCAGCATGCTTCGCGAATGGCGAGAACACGGCGGCAAATATCGTCTGGAAGGCAGTCAATGCGAAGACTGCAAGGAAATCTTTTTCCCGCGTCGTACAGTTTGTGGCGCTTGCAATTCCCTCAACGTAAAACCGTACCGCTGCGCCCGCACCGGCAAGATCGAAGTCATGGCTCACGCCGAGAATCCGATCCTTGCCGCCATGGGCTACGGTGAAACAGTGCCTCGCTGCATGGCGATGGTTCGTCTGGACGATGGCTTGGTGATCGCGTCGGAAATCGTTGACATCACTCATCCGGAACAACTGAAAACCGGCGCGCCGGTACGCATGGTCGTACGCAAACATGTGCGCGAAAGCAATCTGGCCTGGCAATACGCCTACAAGTTTGTATTGGACGTATAAATAAAATCGTCGAGCGTTAGTTTCTGACGCTCGACGGTTTTAATATTAAAACAAGAACTGCGTTACTTATAAAAATACCTTACTCGCCAAAAGCTTTTAACCCTTGTTCCTCAGGGGGTAGCAAACTGCCGTTTTTTTAAATCGGGAATTATCCCAAAAACTATTTATTGGCTTTATATGGCCGAGGACTCATCATGTCGACTCTTTGTCTCCCGCACGTAATGTTCCCGAAAAACAAGATCACTCAGCAACAGATGATTGAACATCTGGAGAGCCTGCACGCCGACCATCCGCGCATGGCCGTGGCCAAGCGTATGATCCAGAATACCGAAGTCAACGAACGGCATTTGATCCTGCCGATCGACGAGCTGGCGGTGCACACCGGCTTCACTCACCGCAGCATCGTCTATGAGCGTGAAGCGCGCCAGATGTCTTCCGCCGCTGCCCGCCAAGCCATTGAAAACGCTGGCTTAACGACCAATGACATCCGTATGGTGGTGGTCACCTCGTGCACCGGTTTCATGATGCCATCGCTCACCGCACACCTGATCAACGATCTGGACCTGCCGACGTCTACCGTGCAGTTGCCGATCGCCCAGCTCGGTTGCGTCGCCGGTGCTGCAGCAATTAACCGGGCGAATGATTTCGCCAAACTGGATTCGCGTAATCATGTGTTGATTGTCTCGCTGGAGTTCTCGTCGCTGTGTTATCAGCCTGACGATACCAAGTTGCACGCGTTCATTTCCGCTGCACTGTTTGGCGATGCTGTTTCTGCCTGCGTATTGCGCGCTGATGATCAAGCGTCAGGGTTCAAAATCCGTTCCACCAACTCTTTCTTCCTGCCGAAGAGCGAGCACTACATTAAATACGATGTAAAGGACACCGGCTTCCACTTTACCCTGGACAAAGCCGTCATGAACTCTATTAAAGATGTCGCGCCGATTATGGAGAAACTCAACTACGACACTCTTGAACAGAACTGTGCGCAGAACGACTTCTTCATCTTCCACACTGGCGGCCGCAAGATTCTTGACGAATTGGTCCTGCAACTGGACCTTGCCTCGAACCGGGTTTCGCAGTCGCGCAACAGCCTCGCCGAAGCCGGCAACATTGCCAGCGTTGTGGTTTTCGACGTGCTCAAGCGACAGTTTGAGTCGGGTCTTAACTCCGGCGATGTCGGCATGCTGGCAGCTTTCGGCCCGGGCTTCACCGCCGAAATGGCCGTGGGTGAATGGGTAGCCTGATTCCCACGTTTGCCGGGGCTACGTTTGAGTCTGCAAGAAACCTTGGCGGTCTGTAGGACGCCAAGGTTTCTCGGCCTCTTTCGCAACCCTTCATTGCACCTGATTAATGGTTTCACATGGAGGATGAACGATGATCAGAGACAATTTCGCTACGCCGCCCAAGCGGCACTATGAACAACGGATGGTTTTGCTGCTGTCCTTGAGTTTCGGCCTCGTCGGGCTTGATCGCTTTATCATTCTGCCGCTGTTTCCCGTGATCATGCGTGACTTGCAACTGGATTATCAGGACCTCGGCATGCTGTCGGCAGCACTGGCCTTCGCCTGGGGCTTTTCAGCTCTTGGCGCGGGCTATGTGATTGATCGATTGGGTCGCAAGAACGCACTGGTCCTTTCAATTGCAGTGCTGTCGCTGCTCTCGGGGATGTCGGCTCTGGCCGGAGGACTTTTCGGGCTGGTGGTCATCCGCGGGCTGATGGGTCTCTGCGAAGGCGCGTTCACACCGACCAGTATCATCGTCACCGATGAGGTTTCGCATCCGCAGCGCCGCGGACAGAATCTGGGTTTCCAGCAGGCGTTATTCCCGATTCTAGGACTGTGCCTGGGGCCATTGCTGGCTGCCAGTCTGTTGGAGCTATTCGACTCGTGGCGCATGGTTTTCGCGATTATCTCGTTGCCCGGTCTACTGCTGGCCGGCTATTTGTGGAAAATCTATAGACCGGCGTCCTTGCCGGCACATCAGCAACCCGCTTCAGGCAGGGGGTGGGCAAACTGGTTGAGCGCGTTCAAAAGCGGCAATGTCAGCCTGAACATCCTGATCATGTTTTGCATTCTTACTTGCCAGTTCGTGCTGTGTGCCATGTTGCCCAGTTACCTCACGGACTACATGCACCTTGAAACGCTGTCGATGGCCGTCGTGATATCCGCCCTTGGTGTTGGTGGTTTTATCGGTCAGTTGATCATTCCGGCGATGTCGGACCGACTGGGACGCAAACCGGTGGTCATTGTTTCCTTCATGACCAGCGCAACGTTGGTGGGGCTGTTGATCATCAGCCCGGCCATTACCGGGTTGTTATTTCTGCTGCTGTTCCTTTTGTCTTTTTTCAACTTCAGCCTGATCTGCATGACCGTCGGGCCGTTGACCAGCGAGTCGGTGCCACCTGCACTGCTTCCCACTGCCACCGGCATTGTCGTCGGCTTCGGCGAGATCCTTGGCGGTGGCGTTTCACCCGCCGTCGCCGGATACGCCGCGATGCATTTCGGCCTGCCATCGATTTTGTACGTCGCACTGGCCGGGAGCGTCGGCGGCCTGCTGTTGTCGCTGGGTCTGCGCGACAATCTGCAACCCCTCCCTGCCCTGTCAGCCGCGAACGCATTGCCGATCAGCCTACCCCTCAAGGATTAGAGATCATGGGATATTATTTGATGTTGCTCGACCTTTGCCAGCATGAACACCGAGGCATCGGTGTGTTCGACTTCCAGACAGGCCAGAGCCTGCGCATGTTTCCCGAGCAGGGCGGGCTGTATGAAACATTGCAGTATTGCAGTCGCTGGCATCGCGGCTGGGCCGAGCATCTCAAGCATCTGCCCGCCAGTGACAGCACCCAGGACATCGACCTGCAGCCACCACTCAAACCCGGCAATAATTTGCTCGCCCAGGTCAGCACGGTCAACCTGACGATGTCGACAAAGCAGGCGTGGAGTTACAAAGGCAACGGCAGTCTGCTGAAGACACAAGGCGAGGCGCTCAACATCCCTTATCAGGCGCTGAGCATTGCCAGTGAACCGGGAATCGTCTGCATTTATATGGTCGACTCCTTCGGCAAACTGCACTTTGTCGGATTCACCATCGGTAACGAAGTGCACGATCCACTGCTCGGCAACCTCGACTCGCCGGACGCCAACCAGGCGTGTCTTCGCGAATGCGCACTGGCTCCGGCAATGATTCTTGGAGAGTTGCAGTGTCGATTGTCGATCAACGCTCGTATCGAGCGTCAGGACAGGCAAATCTCCTATCGCGAGTACGATATCGATCTGAAGGAATGGCACTCACTGCGCAAATACACCCAGGCATTCCTCGAACAGCACGAACAGTTCCTGCAGCCAGGCATGGTCCACTACGCGTTTCATGGCCTGGGCCATCCTGACAGCGAACCCCCGCTGCAACACGGTGACTGGCTCGATCTCGATTGCCCGGAACTGGAGTTGGGCCTGAGCAATCGCATCGTCGAAGAAGAGTTGTTGCATCTGTGCCCGCTTGATAAACGCACGCTTGGAGCGGGTCTGCCCCCGCGGGCGACGCGACTGCATCAGCGCTGCAACGACCCGAACTTGCTCAAGCGCAAATAACGCTGATAGATCGCTATCGGGCGCCAGTTCACCGGCCTCGATCGCGGTTTGCAGGCGCGCCTCCAAGTCATCAGGGTCGTTGAGCAAATATCGCGCAATTGACGATATTCGCCACTCGGCTCTAAAAATCCACCGTCGCTGAAAGCAGATAAGTTCTCGGCGTCGACAGCGTCAGCCCCGGCTCGCTGTCATCCGAAGCGCCTGCCGAACTCCAGTAGCGTTTATCCAGCACGTTCTCGACATTGGCGCGTAGGGTGATGGTTTTCTCATCGACCTTGAAGGCGTATCGCGTACCTACGTCAAAGCGCTCCCAGGAATCGATTTCCTTGTCATTCGACTGATCCAGATACTGCGAGCTGGAATAGAGGCCGCGCCCGGTCAACGTCAGTCCCTGCACGTTCGGCACATCCCACTCCGCACCGAGGTTGACGTTGTATTTCGGCGTCGCCGGCGCACGGTTGCCATCGAATGTGCCGTTGGTGGTCTTGGTCAATTCGCTGTCGATGTACATCACGCCACCGAGCAAGCGAAAGCCTTTCAGCGGCTCACCGAACACGCTCAATTCGACCCCGTCGTTCTGCCGTTTGCCGTTCGGGCCGAAGACCCGCGTCGTGGCGTTGGTTTCGTACGCAGGCTGTTTGATGCGGAACACCGCAGCGGTCAGGGCATACGCACCGGCATCGTACTTGGCGCCGACTTCGACCTGACGACTGATGAACGGCGGGAAGATTTCGTCCTCGTTGATCGACGTCGAAGGCGCGATCTTGCCTTGGCTGAGTCCCTCCATGTAGTTGGCGTACAGCGACAACTTGTCCGTTGCCTTGAACAGAATGCCGCCCGACGGCGAGACCTTTTCCTCGTCGTAAGCCGTATCGCCTTTTACGTCATCGCTCCAGTCATCGACCTTGACCCGCTGCCAGCGCGCGCCAAGGGTCAGCAACAGGCGATCATCAAAGAAGCCGAGGGTGTCGGACAGCGCCACGCCACTGAAGCGGTTCTCGGTGTAGACCTTCGCGTCATTGCGCGTTGGCGTGCCGGGTTTGGCCGTTTCCACCGGGTCATAGAGGTTGCTGCGGCCCGCCGCATAACGGGCGCCGCCGTTTTCAAAGTCCATATAGAAGTAGCTGGCGGCCAGGTTTACTTCGTGGCTGACCGGGCCGGTGTGGAACCAGTTGCGCACGCCCGCCGTGGCAGTGCGGACATTTTCGTCACGGGTGAAATCACGTGGTTGCACGCTGAAATCGCCGGCGTCGTTGGTGACTGAAACGGCATGGCGGAGGAAATCGTGATTGCTTTTGCGCGCACCGACACCGCCGTACACCATCACCGAATCACTGACATCGAACTCGCCGTTGACCGTGCCAAAGGTGTCCTTGGTCCGCGCCTGGCTCCAGGGTTGCGCATAGTTGTCGCGTACATCGTTGGCGTTCGGCACCTTGGCATTGGCGCCGACTTGCACGCGCTCCTGTGGTGCGTCGGTATCGCGTTCGGTATGGCCGACATCCGTGGACACGCGCAGTCGCTCGCCGCGAAAGTCCAGGCCCAGCACCGCCATGTCGCGGTCGACGCTCTGGTGATCCCACTCGGTATCACCGGACTGCTTGACGCCGTTGAAACGCAAACCGAACTGGTTGTCCTCGCCAAAACGCCGGCCGACATCTACCGCGCCGCCGATTTGATTGTTCGACGCGTAATTGGCGGTCAACGAGGTAATGGGTTTATCGCTGGCACGTTTCGGCACGACGTTGATCCCGCCGCCAACACTGCCTCGCGGTGAAATACCGTTGATGAGTTGGCTCGGACCTTTGAGGATGTCGACGCGATCGGCCATTTCCATGTCGATCGTGTACGTCGGCAATACGCCGTACAGACCGTTGTAAGCGACATCACTGTTGAACAGGCTGAAGCCACGGATGGTGAACTGCTCATAGCGCCCGCCCGCCGGGTTGGTCGCACGCACCGACGGGTCACTGGCGATCAGGTCGCCGAGGGTTCGGGCCTGTTGGTTCTTGACCGTCTCGCTGGTGTAAGTGGTCATGCTGAACGGCGTTTCCATGAAGTCTTTCGACCCCAGCAGCCCTTGCGAGCCTCGGCGGGCAACCTGGCCACCCGCAAACACGTCCGCGCCCGAGGAGTCGGTGGCGCCGAGAATCGAGGTCGGCGCCAGTTGCAGGCTACTGCCCTGCGCCGCCGGAATCAGCGTGTAAGCCTGCTCGCCCACCGGTTGCAGTTGCAGGCCGGAGCCCAGCAACAACCGGGTGAAGCCCTCCTCCACACCGAAATCACCGGACAAGCCATTGCTGTTGCGCCCGCTGACCAGTGCCGGGTCCACCGACAGATTGACGCCGGCCAAACCGGCAAAGCGGGTCAGCGCCGAACTCAGGCTGCCGGCCGGCACCTGATAACTGCGCAGTGCAGACTCGTCGGCCCAACTGGACTGAATCAGTACAGGACTGGCACTCAGGCTCAGCAACAAACTCAACTGCAACAACGGACGCAAACGACTGGGGAATACTGCGGGCATTGGAAGAAGCTCTCGATTTTGTTCACTTGCCTGGAATGACCAGCGAGGCGAAAAAAAGGGACAGGCTTCAGCCAGTTTTTTCTGCGGGGCGAATGTTTCGAGGGACCAGCGACACCCAGAAACGCGTGCGCGTATGAACCTCGACCGGCAGACTCGCTGCCAGCAACGACAGCACTTGATCGGTGTTATCGAGACGGAAACTGCCTGTGATACGCAGGTTTTCCAGGACAGGATCCCAACGCAACAACCCGGAGCGATAACGGCTCAACTCGCGCAGGAAATCGCCCAGCGGCTGGTTCTGCGCCATCAACACGCCTTCGCGCCAGCCCGGCATCAACGCGTCGAATGCCGTAACCGGCCCGGCCCCGTTGGCTTGCAGCGTGACTTGCTGGCCTTGCTGCAACGTCAGCGCCGGCCCGTGCAGCGGTTGTAATTGCACCGCGCCGCGGACCACCGAGACGTTGCAGTCGCGCTCATTGAGACGCACGCAGACTTCACTGCGACTGACGCTGATCCGGCCGTAAGGCGCGTTGATCATCAGCGCTGAATTACCGGGAACGTTGAGCGCCATTTCACCGCGCAGCAGCGTCAACTGACGCGCAGCAAGATCGACATTCACCGCGCTCGCCGTGTTGAGTTGCAACGAACTGCCATCGGCCAGTAGCACCCGTTTATGTTCGCCGATGCCGGTGTGCAAATCGGCGCGCCAGACGTCCAGCGGCAATTGCCGACTGATCAGCCACGCGGCGGGCACCAGCGCCGCCAGACCGAGCGCGCGTTTCAGCGCTGCCCTACGTGCCGGATCCGGACGGTCCAGCGTCGCCATGGCCAATGCCGAGGGCAGCGCGGTAAAGCGTTGGCGTAACAGTTGAATCTTCTGCCAGGCGTGTTCATGCCGGCTATCGCTGCTGCGCCAGTGTTGCAGGCGCACCTGATCGTCCTCCGTAGCCTCGCCGGATTCCAGCAATGCCAACCATTGCGCGGCGGCGCGGGCCACTTCTCGTGCTTCGGCGCTGGGGGCGACACGCATCAGAAATCCACCAGCAAGCAATGCTCATAGGCTTGCGCCATGTAGCGTTTGACCGTGCGTTCAGAGACCTGCAAACGCTCGGCGATCTCGCGATAACCGAGGCCTTCGAGCTGGCTCCACAAAAACGCCCGACGCACCGGCCGTGGCAAACCATCGAGCAATTCATCCAGCGCCTGCAAGGTTTCCAGCAGCAACCAGCGATGCTCCGGCGAAGGCACGCTCTCCTCCGGCAATTGTGCGAGGGCCTCTAGATAGGCTTTTTCCAGGCTGCGGCGGGTGTAGAAATTGCTCAGCAGGCGTTTGCCCACGGTCAGCAAATAGGCGCGTGGTTCGCGCATGTCGGCAATTGGCTGAGCGCTGCACAGCACGCGCAAGAACGTGTCCTGACTCAGATCTGCGGCATCCCAGGCGTTGCCCATCCGGCGACGCAACCAGGTTTCCAGCCAGCCTCGATGGTCTCGATACAGTTGCTGCAGGCTCTGTTCCGAGGGTGCGGCGGCTTCAATCATGTCAAGAGACCCTGCGCGAAGAAGAATTCAAATGAGACTGATTCTAATTAAGTTCATCCGCGATACAAAGGTCTTTCTCGTGCACAGGCAAGACAGGCGCGGCCAACCGCAAGATCAGTCGCGCCCTCCTCTCAACTGATCATCAGTGCGTTGTAGTCCGCGCTCAGCGACTCGAGGTGAGCCTGATAACGGCCCAGCAGCGAGGTCAGATCGCTTTGCACGTAATCAGTGCCGTGGAGTCGTTCAAGCGCCATCGCAAAGCCTTTCCAGACATTGGCAACCGCCATGATCTCCTCCCCCGCGACCCTGCGCAGACGACTGACGTCGACCACCGCTTGCGCGTCCGCCAAGACATCTTCGGCCATTTGCAGGTCGTCGTTCAGCCCGTCCATCAACTGCGCGATGCTCTCGATTTCCTTGTCCAGATTGTTCCGCGAGGTCGCCAGTTCGCTGTACTTGATGCCTTCGGAGACGACACCCAGCACTTTGCGAACCAGTTCAATACCCTGCTTGACCGCCTCCTTTTTCGGATTCTCCATGTCGATGTCGTCCAGCGCTTTGCCGCTGGGAATGTAGTTCTTGTACATGTCGGCCAGATTGAACTCGCGGATCACATCCTGCGCCTTGACCAGAACGTCACGCTGCTCCTGACACTTCGCCTTGTTGGCGCAGTGCTCGCTCAGTTGCGCCAGAATTCGCGCCTTGCGCAGCTTGGCCATGTTCAATGGCTCATCCGCGCGCCCGTCGATTTCGACCTTGTAGACACTGCACACGTCGCGTTCCAGGTGCTGCGCACAATCAATGAAGCGCGCCTCAACCCGCGCCAGCATTGCCTCGACGTTGCCCTTGATATTGCCGATTTCAGCGCTGACCATCTCGCGGTCTTCCGTGCTCAGATCGTTGCGGCCCAAGGCTTCACGCAACTCCAGCAACGCTGCGAAGTAGCTGTCCCCCGATGCAGCGCTCAACGCGGTGAGCAAGACCGGGAAGGACTCGCGCAGGGTTTGATCGGTGTTGTTCAGGTAAGCGCTGACGTTCTGTGCTCTTTCTTGCAGGACGTCGTCGTGTTCATTGCGAAATCGCGCCAGCCGCGAAATATCGCGAATGGTCTGGACGATTTTTTTAACGTCGAATGCCGGGATGTGTTGGGTATTGATAGATGTCACGCCGTTCATGGCAAATCTCCTTGAGTCAGTCGGCAATCAATGAAAGCTCTTTTTGTATTCGTCCAGGGCGTCATTGAACGTGGCCACCAATTCACCCGCCGTGTTTTTCACGTCACGCCATGGATCGATCACCAGCGCGAACTCGGCGACAAAAGACGTCAGGCGCAAGGCATCGTCGATGCGCTCGAATTGCTGCGCCGACGCATCGACCTTGCTCAGAATGGTTTGCCACATGGTGTTGAGGATGTTCAGTGCCGCTTCGGCGCCGGCCATGCGGATGCCGATGTCACCGAAATTCGACATTGAGCTTTCGATGGCGCTTTGCAGGTTTTCCTTGCCGCTGACCGACGCTTCCAGCGCATCGACCTCGGTCTTCAGCGCGTTGCGTTCCTTGCGTGCGGTCTCGGCTTTCGGGCCGAAGATCGAGCCGGAAATCGGCCAGAAAATCGGCAATCCACCGGAAAAAGACATTCCCACGTAGTAGTCGTAATCCTTGTCCAGCTGGATGATCCGGGCTTTTTTGTCCTTGATGGTTTGCTTGCTGCTGGCGATCGACTCCACCAGGTTATTGCGCTCCATCAGGTCATATTTGCCCTTCACTTCCGACTGCAAACCGAATACACGCTTGCCGCTCGACAGGTCGCCACCGGCGAGTTCTATCTTGAAGTTGGATATCCGCTCCTTGAGCTCTTTGGTCGCACCCTGCTGACGCTGAATATCGACGCGCATCAGCTTGATGATGTCGGCCACCGCCGAAGCCACTTCGCCATCGTCACTGGTGTATCTGATACCGGCCAGGTCATTGCCGGACATCTGCCCAAGCGTGGTTCTGACGCGGTCCATGATCGGCATTTCCTTGATCACGGAAATGATTTCACCGCCGCTGCTGACGATGTTTTTGGCGGCGGAGGCGAGATCGATGCTTTGCTGGATGATCTTACTTTCCACGGCATCCCAACTGGCGGCGTGGATGCGGATTTTCTTGAACAGCACCTGAATATCGGCAGGTTCAAGGCCGGCGACGTCGATCTTCTTGTACTTGAGATACGACTCGACTTCCGCCAACTCGCCCGGCAGCGACAGGCCTTTCTTCACGTACTGCTTGATCTTGATCACGTCTTCTTTGGTCAGGATCCCGGCGTCGCGTGCCACGCCTGGGTATTGACCGGAAATAAGATGTAGGACTGCCTGCGGGAGATTATTGCTGCTTTCTGTATCGCTCAATGGAACAGCCATCGGATAACCTCGGTTCATGAAAGACGACGCACCATTGCGTCGGCCAGCAGAACGCTAGATGACGTTTTTGCATGGCTCCAAGGAATCAATCGACTTTATGAGTGTGCGGCAAGCTATTGATTTAAAAAGAATCGTGACGCAGAGATGGTTGCCTTGGAAACATCGAGCTACATCTACCGGAGATGTCCTACACCGAGGGATTACAAACAAAGCGCACAGTCGAAACAAAAACGCTCGATACGTCGAGCGTTTTATTTATGCGTACGTTTAAGCGTCTCGCTGGGCAACTCGTTGAACAGCGCCCGATAGCTGCTGGAAAACCGTCCCAGATGCCAGAACGACCAGTTCATCGCCACTTCGGCCACCGTGGTTTCCGTAGGCCTGCGGTTGAGCAATTCGCGGTGGGCGCTGTTCAACCGGCGCAGGCGCAACCAGTGGCTCGGCGTCATCCCGGTGTAATCCTTGAAGGCTTGCTGTAACTGACGCAGCGAGACGCCCGCCACGTTTGAAAGCTCGAGCAGGTTGAGGGTTTCTTCGGGGGAGTCGGCGGCCCATTCGCCGACGCGCTTCATGATCGTTCGTTCCTCGGTGCGGCGCTGCAAGCCGCCACGGTCGAGATTGACTCGGGCGTTATCGAGGATGAACAGACAGTCTTCCAATAGCTGTTGAGTCAATGCCTCTTTGCTAGGCATATCAATGGCTTGCGTCAACTTCGTGAGAGTCGAGCTTAACCAGCGACTGAACAAGGCGTTCTGTCCGCCATTGAGCGGCGCCATGAACAAACCTTCGAGTTTCGCCACGTCCAGGCCATGTTGACGGACAAATTCCGGGCCGAAGACCACGGCGATTTCCTGGTAATTCTCCGGGGTGATCCAAATGTTTCGGCTGTCTTCATTGAGCAGATACAGCGCGTTGTCGCTGCGATCGAAACAGAACGCGAGGGCACCCGACGGCGCGCTGAAATTCTGCTCGACCCGGGTGTTCATCTGCTCTTCATAAACCTCGACACCTTGCAGGTCCAGATACCTGATTTGCCCGGCGAAATGCCCTGGCGACATCTGCTGGTAATGCTGGACCCAACCCGGTGTGGCGCGGATTTGCTCGGAGACATCAGCGGTGTTGAACGCTTGAACCTGTAACGGATTGCACGTTGTCATGGGGTGACCTTGCGCACTCTTTTGGTGCGCTTTGGTGCTGCTTAAAGTGGATAGATGGAACTGCAAGGCGAGCCCAAGATAGTCGTCAACGCGCCACAGGGGAAGGGGCGGAAGATGAAACCCGCCCTCTCCGGCGTCTATAAAACCAATAACGAGGTCTTTATGAATGCCCCTTTCGATCAGCTGTTCACGTGGCTGAAAGATCACAAGATTACCGAAGTTGAATGTGTGGTCAGCGACCTGACTGGCATCGCCCGCGGCAAGATCGCACCCACCAACAAGTTCCTGCATGAGCGAGGCATGCGCCTGCCGGAAAGTGTGCTGCTGCAAACGGTAACCGGGGATTTTGTCGACGACGACATCTACTACGACCTGCTCGATCCTGCCGACATCGACATGGTCTGCAAGCCAGTGGCAGACGCCGTGTACGTGATTCCATGGGCGATCGAGCCGACCGCCATCGTTATTCACGACACTTTCGACAAGTTCGGCAACCCGATCGAACTGTCGCCGCGCAACGTGCTGAAGAAAGTCTTGCAGCTGTACACCGACAAAGGCTGGAAGCCGATTGTCGCGCCGGAAATGGAGTTCTACCTGACCCAGCGCTGTGAAGACCCGGACTTGCCGCTCAAGGCGCCGTTGGGTCGTTCGGGCCGCGCGGAAAGTGGTCGTCAGTCGTTTTCCATCGACGCCGCCAACGAATTCGATCCGCTGTTCGAAGACGTCTACGACTGGTGCGAGCTGCAAGGTCTGGACCTCGACACCCTGATTCACGAAGACGGCCCGGCGCAGATGGAAATCAACTTTCGTCACGGCGACGCGCTGGATCTGGCCGACCAGATCACCGTGTTCAAACGCACCATGCGTGAGGCTGCGCTCAAGCACAACGTCGCGGCGACGTTCATGGCCAAGCCGATTGGCGACGAGCCGGGCAGCGCCATGCACATCCACCAGAGCGTGGTGGACATCGCCACGGGCAAACCGATCTTCGCCAACGCCGACGGGCAAATGAGCGAGTTGTTCCTGCATTACATCGGCGGTTTGCAGAAGTACATCCCGAAAGTGCTGCCGATGTTCGCGCCGAACGTCAACTCGTTCCGCCGCTTCCTGCCGGACACCTCGGCGCCGGTCAACGTCGAATGGGGCGAAGAAAACCGCACCGTCGGTTTGCGTGTGCCGACCTCCAGCCCTGAAGCCATGCGCGTGGAAAACCGCTTGCCAGGCGCCGATGCCAACCCGTACCTGGCGATCGCCGCGAGCCTGCTCTGCGGTTACATCGGCATGGTCGAGGGCATCGAGCCGAGCGCTGCAGTACAAGGCCGCGCCTACGAACGCCGCAACCTCCGCCTGCCGATCACCATCGAAGAAGCGCTGACGCAGATGGAAGAGTGCGAGACCGTCGCGCACTACCTCGGCGACAAGTTTGTCCGCGGCTACGTCGCGGTGAAACGCGCCGAGCACGAGAACTTCAAACGCGTGATCAGCTCGTGGGAGCGCGAGTTCCTGATGCTGAGCGTCTAAGACCTTCGTTGTCAGTACCACCGCTATCGCGAGCAGGCTCACTCCTACATTTGGAAAGCGCTCACCTGTAGGAGTGAGCCTGCTCGCGATGGCGGCAGCTTAAACACTAGAGAACCACCTGAAAAATCCAATAATTCGAAGAGGTGTCGTTATGCGTCTATTGAAATCCCTGATTCCCGCAGCTCTGGCCCTGGCATGCAGTGCCGGCGCTCAGGCCCAGCCTCAGGTCAGCGTCTACAACTGGACCGATTACATCGGCGAAACCACCCTCGCCGACTTCCAGAACAAAACCGGGATCAAGGTGATCTACGACGTTTTCGACTCCAACGAAACCCTCGAAGGCAAGTTGCTCGCCGGGCGCACCGGCTATGACGTGGTCGTGCCGTCCAACCACTTCCTCGCCCGTCAGGTAAAGGCCGGCGCGTTTCTCAAACTGGATCGAGAGCAGTTGCCGAACTGGAAAAACCTCGACCCGAAACTGCTCGAACTGCTGGAGAAAAACGATCCGGGCAACCAGCATTCGGTGCCGTACCTGTGGGGCACCAACGGCATCGGCTACAACGTCGACAAGGTCAAGCAAGTGCTGGGCATCGATCACATCGATTCCTGGGCCGTGCTGTTCGAGCCGGAAAACATCAAGAAACTCTCGCAGTGCGGCGTGTCGATGATGGACTCGGCGGACGAGGTATTCCCGGCCATCCTCAACTACATGGGCATGGACCCGCGCAGCGAGAACCCGGAAGACTTCAAAAAGGCCGAAGCCAAACTACTGAGCATTCGTCCGTACATCACCTATTTCCATTCCTCGAAATACGTCTCGGACCTGGCCAACGGCGATATCTGCGTGGCCTTCGGCTATTCCGGCGACGTGTTCCAGGCCGCCAACCGCGCCAAGGAAGCCAAGAACGGCGTGAACATCGCCTACGCCATTCCGAAAGAAGGCGCCAACCTGTGGTTCGACTTGTTGGCCATTCCCGCCGACGCCAGCAACGAAAAAGAAGCGCACACCTTCATCAATTACCTGCTCGATCCACAAGTTATCGCCAAGGTCAGCGCGTCGGTCGGTTACGCCAACCCGAACCCGGCCGCCAAGCAGTACATGGATAAGGACCTGGTCAACAACCCTGAGGTTTACCCATCCCAGGCCGTGCTCGACAAGCTCTACATCTCCTCTACCCCGCCCCAGGCGATCATGCGTCTGATGACCCGGTCCTGGAGCAAAGTGAAGTCCAACAAATGAATCAGTACACAGCAGAACATGCCCGTTCCTATTACGCAGCTTCGGCTCGGGCGTCCAACCCTTACCCGGTCATCGACGGTGATTTGAGCGCCGATGTCTGCGTGATCGGCGGCGGGTTCACCGGGGTCAACACGGCCATCGAACTGGCGCAGCGCGGGTTGTCGGTGATTTTGATCGAAGCCCGGCGCATCGGCTGGGGCGCCAGCGGGCGCAACGGTGGTCAGTTGATCCGTGGCATCGGCCATGAAGTCGAAGGCTTCGCCAAGTATGTCGGGCAAGAAGGCGTGCGCTATTTGCAGCGCGCCGGGATCGACTCGGTAGAACTGGTGCGCCAGCGCATCGAGGCCAACGCCATCGAGTGCGACCTGCGCTGGGGCTTCTGTGACCTGGCCAACACCAGTGCGCAGTTCGATGCCTTCAAGGAAGAACTGGTCGATCTCGCCGAGCTTGGTTACGCCCACGAAACCCGCATGATCGGCCCCGAGCAAATCCGCCAAAACGTGGTGGACTCCGGGATTTATGCCGGCGGACTGCTGGACATGGGCTCCGGCCACCTGCACCCGCTGGATCTGGTGCAGGGCGAAGCACGGCTGGCGGCCTCACTGGGCGTGCGCATCTTCGAGCAGAGTCCGGTGCTGGAAATCATCCACGGCGCGACCGTACAGGTG